>NZ_JAXBLV010000110.1:0-293257 GCF_034097035.1 Gemmata algarum | reverse complement strand
GCGGGGGCCGGCCGCTTTTCCGGGAACGACTTGTGTCTTACGGTCGCGGCACGTACCCATTCACAATCCGGCTGGTAGGGCCTGTTTCTTGTGGCGCAGACATTCCGGTCTGTGCGGCGCGAGAAGGCCGCACAGACAGGAATGTCTGCGCCACAAAGACACCAACAACCGGAACTTGAATCAGGACATCCTCAGCGCCGCATGTACTGAACGGTCGGCATCACCGGAGTGTTGTAGTTCTTGTACTGCGTGGACTTGAACTGGTTCGGGGCCGGCAGCGCGCTCGGTCCGGCCTGGACCTTGGGCTCCGTGCGCTTGACGCTGAAGAGGTTGTTGATGGTCTTGATCCAGCCGTTGCCTTCGACAGCGCCAGCGGTGGTCTGCCCGACGAGGTTGATAGTGCCGGCAGCGAGGTTCGCGGCGGCCTTGCTGGGTTGAACCACCAGCTTCTTGGTGTCGATCGGGCGGAACTCGATGTCCCCGGCGTGTGCGGGCGCACCGACGACCAGCGCCACGGCTACGAGGCTGCAAACGAGCCACTTCATTGCACGTCCCCCATTTTTGGGGCGCGCGCCGCGGTCCCGTGCGCAACACGCCCCCGGCAGCTATTCCCCAAGCGAAGGGCCGAGGAATAGCGTCTCGGGCGGTCGTGTCAACGAAATTCCGGCGTTCCCGTTGCTAAAGTGCTAAGCGGGTTCGATGCTCGCGGGTAAGCCGCGGAGGGCGAACTGCTCGACGAACAGTTCGGCCCGTTCGAGGTGCGTGACGACGACGAGTGAGCGCCCGCAGTGGTGGGCCTCCCACATCCGGTACTCGGCCTCGGCCGAGCCGAACCGGGTGATGTCCATTACCGCTCGGGTGACGAGCATCAGGTCGGCACCGTTAGCTCGGTGCAGGACGACCCTGAACCGGCGCGGGGGAAGAAAGTTGTGGCGAGCCAGAGGGCTCGTGCGATCGTCCCGCCGAGATGGGGGGCGGATGGACATGACGGCCTCGTTGCACGGGCCAGACGGCGCACAAGCGCGTCCCGTGAGAGGAGCGGGGGCCTGTGGGTTGCACAACCATATCGTACCCCGCCGAACAGCGCGAGGTCAATTCGGGAAGCTCCCGGATGCGAAACGGTCAGGAAGGGTCGCGCGGGCGCGCTGACGTTAACGGTTGTGTAATGTGGCGTCCCGTTTGAGTTCGTCGGCCGGCCTGTAAGCCGGGTTTTGTCCCCGCCTTGCGGCGGGCGACGGTCATTTATCTAGCCCCGCCGTTGCCGGCGGGGTCGAGCGGTCTACCCGAGGATCGTAACGGGGCGGGCCGCCCCTGTCCTCTGCTTGACCTTGCTTCCGGTGGGGTTTGCCGAGCCGGCGGGTCACCCCGCCGCTGGTGCGCTCTTACATTAAGGGCCGAAACCCCGCACCTTTTCACCCTTACCGCCCGATTTCGCAACCGGGCGGCGGTACGCTTTCTGTTGCACTTTCCCGCCCGTTGGCGGTGCGAGTCGGGACGCCCGCACCGTTACCGAGGGTGGACGTTATCCACCACCGCGCCCTATGAAGCCCGGACTTTCCTCCCCCCGCCCAGAGGGCAGAGATCAGAAACCGGAGACCGGTGAGCGACGCGCGCCCCCGTTTCTCCGCCCTCGAATCTCTGACCGCTGGGCGGGCGGCGACCGTCCGGCCGACCGACGAACCCAGATGGCATCGTAGTCAAAACCGCGTGCCGAAAGAAGGGACACCCGCGCGGGCGAAAGGTTCTCGGCCCGTTCCGCGGCGCGCGGAATAAGATACCGGCATGGCGACGGCTCACCTCGACTGGTCCGAGTACCCGCCCCCGGAGTTCACCGGGGGGGCGGTTACCGTCGGCAACTTCGACGGCGTTCACCGCGGGCACCAGGCCCTTGTGGCCGCGGCGCGCGAGCAGGCGGACCGGGTGCGCGGCCCGGCGGTTGTGGTCACGTTCGGCACCCCGCCGCACCAGGTGCTGCACCCCGGATCGGAACGCCCGCCGCTCACCACGATCGCGCGCCGCGCGGAACTGCTTCACGCGGCCGGGGCCGACCACGTCGTCGTGCTGCGCACCGGGCCGGCGCTGCTGGCGCTCAGCCCCGAGGCGTTCTTTGAAGACGTGATCGCCCGCCAGCTCGGCGCCCGGGCGGTGGTCGAGGGGTACGACTTCCGGTTCGGCCGCGGACGCGCCGGCACCAACGAAACGCTCCGGGGGCTGTGCGCGGCGGCGGGGCTCGCATTCGCCGATCTGGCGCAAGTCGCGTTTGCCGGCGAGCCGGTGTCGAGCAGCCGGGTGCGCGGCGCCCTCGTCGGGGGCGATGTGGCCCGCGCGGCCGAGTTGCTCGCCCGCCCGTACCGCATCGCCGGGACCGTCGTGACCGGCGCGCGGCGGGGCCGCACCATCGGGTTCCCGACCGCCAACCTCGGCGACGTGGCGACGCTGCTTCCCGGGAACGGCGTGTACGCGGTCCGCGCGCTTGTGAACGGCGTTCCGCACCCCGCCGCGGCCAACGTCGGGCCGAACCCGACCTTCGGCGAGGACGCCCGCAAGATCGAGGTCCACCTGATCGGCTTCGCCGGCGACCTGTACGGCCGGGAGCTGACGGTCGAGTTCGTGTCCCGGCTGCGGGAGACGCGGCCGTTCGGCGGCGCGGCCGAACTGGTGGAGCAGTTGAAACGCGACATCGAACACGCGACGCGTGTTCTCGGGGTGAGCCAGCCATGAGCCTCAAGGAACGTGTGGAACACGCGCTGAAGGTCGAGATCGCCCCGGCGCTCATGCTCGACGGCGCCGGGATCGAGGTGCTGGAGGTGACCGGCGGGGTCGCCTCGGTGCGCCTCTCCGGCGCGTGCGCCGGGTGCCCGGCGACCATCATGACCGTCATCACCTCGCTCGAAGACGAGCTGCGCAAGAAGGTGCCGGAGGTCGAAATTCTGGAAGCCGTTCCCTGAGCGGGGTCGCGATGTTTCTGGGCTACAACACGAACGGGTTCGCCCACCACCGGCTCGGCGACGCGCTGGACGTTCTGGCGGAACTCGGGTACGGCGGGGTCGCACTCACCCCGGACGTGAACCACCTGGACCCGCATGCCCTCGACCTGAGCGCCCGGACCGCCGAGTTCGGCGCGGGGCTCGCGCGTCACGGGCTGCGGTGCGTGATCGAGACCGGCGCGCGGTTCGTGCTGGACCCGCGCCGCAAGCACCAGCCGACCCTCATTTCGCCGACCGACGAGCTGCGCGAGCGGCGGCACTGGTTTCTGTGGCTCTGCGTCCGGCTCGCGGAAGAGTTGGGCGCCGGGTGCGTCAGCTTCTGGTCCGGCGCGCCCGACGACCGCGCCGCGCCTTCGGACCTAATGACCCGCCTGGTTGAGCAATGCAAGCGGCTCGCGGAGGAGGCCGGGCGGCGGGGCGTGCGGCTCGCGTTCGAGCCGGAACCCGGCATGTTCATCGACACGATGGACAAGTTCGCCGAACTGCACGGCCGCGTCAACCACCCCGCGTTCGGCCTCACCGTCGATGTCGGGCACCTCGTCTGCAACGGTGAGCTGCCGGTCAGCAAGTTCCTGGCGGACTGGAAGCACGTCCTCTGGAACATCCACATCGAGGACATGCGACCGGGCGTACACGACCACATCATGTTCGGCGAGGGCGCGGTCGATTTCGCCGACGTGTTCGCGGGGTTGCGCGCGGCGGGTTACCGCGACGGCGTGTACGTCGAGTTGAGCCGCCACAGCTACGACGCCGTGAGCACCGCACGCAAGGCGCGAGCGTTTCTGGTGCCGTATCTGGGCGAGCGGGGGGCGTGAGCACCCGCGTGCCGCTCGCCCCCCGCCCGGCTCACTTCTTTCCGAAGCAGAACAGCGTGTTCACCCCGCGGATGTAGACCCGCCCGTCGGCCACGGCGGGGGTCGCGAACACGCCCTCCCCGAGCGACACTTTCACCGGCTCCTCGTACTCGTTCTCGGCCTTCACCGTCGCGACCTCGCCCTTCTCCGAGATCATCAAGATGGTGTCGCCCACGAGGACCGGGGAGGCGGTGACGTCGGCGCTGAACACCCGCTCGGCCCACAGCGCCTTGCCGGTTTTCGCCTCGGCACAGGTCGCGATGCCCTTGTCGCCGATCCAGAACAGCTTGTCGCCCTTCACCAGCACGCACGGGACGTAAGGCGTCTCCTTCCGCAGGTCCCACACCTTGGCCGGGGTCTTGCGCTCGGGGTCGATCGCGGCCATGTACCGCCCGCCGCCGCCGTCACCGGAGTACACGACCAGCAGCCCGCCCGCGTACACCGGGTGACCGATCACGCGCAGCGGCATGTCCCCCTTCGGCCACGCGATCGGGTACTCCCAGTTCACCTTTCCGGTCGCCGGCTCGTAGGAGGTGACGGCCGTGGTGGTGCCGAGGACCAGTTCCGCCGGCTTGCCGGCCCGCTCCAGGATGAACGGGGTGGTGTAGCAGGCGCGGACGTGCTTCCGAGTCTTGAACCACTTTTTCTGACCCGTTTTCGCGTCGAACGCGACCAGTTCCGCGTGCTCGTCGTCGTCCACGTTCACGAACACGAGGCCGCCGTGGACCATCGGCGAGAACCCCGGGCCGTGCTGGCTGACGTACCCGCCGAGCGACGCCGACCACTTCTCCTGGCCGGCGAGGTCGTAGGCCGCCAGGCTCACCCCGCTGCCGTCCCACCAAGCGCAGTACAGTTGCGAGCCGTCGCACGCGGGCGTGCCGGACGCGAGCGAGTTCTTCGCGTGCGCCTTCGCCTTGTCTCCGGGCACCTCTTTGCTCCACAACTGTTTCCCGGTCGCCGCGTCGAGCGCGGTCAGCACGCGGGCTTTGCCGTCCGCCGACGCCGACTGAACGTACACCTTCCCGCCCACCACGATGGGCGAGCTGACGCCCTTCCCGCCGCCCAATTCGATCTTCCAGAGCGGCTTCTCTGGGTTGATCCCGGGCAGCGGGCCGGCGGCGGTGCCGGTCCCGTTGGGGCCGCGGAACCGGGGCCAGTCGGCGGCCGGGGCGAGCGCGAGCGCGGAGGCGAGGGCGAGCAGAGCCAGCAGCGAGCGGGTCATTGGTGGTCTCGGCGGGTGGGGGCGGTGGCGGCTGATTATCTCACGAAAGCGGGCGGCGGGTAGGAGGCAGCGGCCAAAAAACCGAATTCGTTCCGCGCGGCCCGCGGCGCCCGGGCACTTGCCCTAAACCCCTTGCGTGAGTAATTGGTTTCGGTGACACTATTTCCGCACTGCCCAAGAGCCCGCTGTTCCGAGGAGTCTCATGTTCACCCCCCGCACCGCCCGAGCGTTCGGGCTGGCCTTCGCCGTCTTCTTCACGTCCGCGAGCCTGGCGACGCTGTCCGTCGGGGCGCAGCCGGAGAAGAAAGACGCGGCGCAGAAGGTCAAGTCGAAGATCAAGATCACGCTGCCGCGTGAGGACGCGGAGCTGAAGATCGAAGACAAGCTGATGAAGGTGACCGGCGTCACCCGCGAGTTCGACACCCCGGAGCTGGAAGCCGGCAAGCTGTACGAGTACACCTTCACGACCACCTGGGCGCCGAACAACTACACCATCCTCACCCGCACCAAGTCCATCGAGTTCAAGGCCGGTGACGACGTGGTCGCGGACCTGACCAAGGCCGACCCCAAGGTCCCGGACGCCGCGAAGATCCGCTGGGTGCCCACCCCGGACGACATCGTCGACGAGATGATGAAGCTGGGCAAGGTCGGCAAGGACGACGTGGTGTACGAGCCCGGCCCCGGGGACGGCCGGATGCTGATCGCGGCCGTGAAGAAGGGCGCGAAGAAGGGCGTCGGCATCGAGCTCGACCCGAAGAAGGCGGAAGAGGCCCGCGAGAACATCAAGAAGGCCGGGCTGGAGAAGCAGATCACCATCATCGAGGGCGACGCGCTGAAGGACCGCGACTACAGCGAGGCCACGGTGGTCCTGCTGTACATGGGCAACGAGTTCAACGACCTGCTCCGCCCGATCCTCGACAAGCAGCTCAAGGCGGGCTCGCGGATCGTCTCGCACCGGTTCGTGATCGGCGACTGGAAGCCCGACACCACCAAGACCATCACCGGGGCCGACGGCGACGAGTACCTGATCCACCTGTGGACCGTGAAGGAAAAGAAGAAGTAAGCCGCCCCTTTTGGGCGCCGCAACGTCAGAAGTCCGGGCGCCGTACCGTCGGCGCCCGGACTTCTGGCTTTAGACCGTTTGCCCCGGGCGGTATCATTGACTCGGGCCGTTTCCCTTTCCTCGGAGAAGTCTCGCATGATCCGTAACGTGCTGGCCGCGGCGATTGTCGTGGTGCTGGGTGGCGCGGTCGTGGCCGCGGAACTCAAGTCGGGGCCGCAGGTCGGGGCGAAGGTGCCCGGCGCGTTCCACCCGTACAACGTGAACGGCGAGGACGCGGGCAAGACCGCGTGCCTGTACTGCAAGGCCGGCGACAGCCCGGCGGTGATGGTGTTCGCCCGCACCGGCGACGACGCCATGACGCACAAGCTCCTCAAGGCGCTCGACGCCGAAACGGTCAAGAACGCCAAGGCCGAAATGTACACCTTCGGCATCTTCCAGGGCGACAAGGCCGCGCTCGAGCCGCAGCTCAAAGAGGCCGCGAAGAAGGCCGACCTGAAGGCCGTCACCCTGGCCATCGAGGACAAAGAGGACCCGATCCCGGCGAAGTACAACCTGAGCCCCGAGGCCGACGTGACCGTGATCCTGTACACGGACCGCGTGGTGAAGGCGAACTACAGCTTCGCGAAGGGCAAGCTCAGCGACAAGGACATCAGCGCCATCGTGCAGGACGTGTCCAAGATCGTCGCCAAGTAATCCCGCTCGCCCGCCGTCACAGGCGGCGGGCGTGACCCCGAACCCTAAACCGCGGCGGCCCGCTCGCCGCGGTTTAGGGTTCGGGTACAATCAGCGCCATGAAATACGTCATCGTGATCCCGGACGGTTGCGCCGACGAGCCCGTCGCCGAACTCGGCAACCTGACCCCCCTCCAGGCGGCGAAGCTGCCCAACATGGACCGCGTCGCCGCGCGTGGCGTGGTCGGCCTCTCGAACAACGTCCCGCCGTCGCTGACGCCGGCGTCGGACGTCGCGACGCTGTCCCTGTTCGGCTACGACCCGCTGAAGTACTACACCGGCCGCGCGCCGCTCGAAACGGCCGCGATGGGGATTCACCTCGGCCCGAACGACTGGGCCGTGCGGTGCAACCTCGTGTACACCCCCGACGGGCACATGCGGGACTTCACCGCGGGGCACATCTCGAGCGAGGACGGCGCGCCGCTGATCAAGGCGCTCCAGCACGAACTCGGGGGAACGGAGATCGCGGGCGGGACGATCGAGTTCCACCCCGGCGTGCAGTACCGCAACATCATGGTGTGGCGCTCGAACTCCGAGACCTCGCCCCTCAACGGCACGAAAGCGCAAGCGCCCCACGACATCCCGGACCGGCCCGTTGCGGACTACCTCCCGACCGGCCCCGGCGCGGAGATGCTGGTCTCCCTGATGGAAGCCAGCAAGCCCATTCTGGCCGCCCACCCGGTGAACGCCAGGCGGATCGCCGAGGGGAAGAAGCCAGCGACGCAGGCGTGGCTGTGGGGCCACGGGAAGGCGCCCCGGGTGAATCCCTTCGCCGAAGTGTACGGCGGTACGCGCGGGGCGATCATCTCCGCGGTGGACCTCGTCCGCGGGGTCGGGGTGCTGCTCGGGTGGCACCGGATCGACGTGCCCGGCGCCACCGGCTATCTCGACACCGACTACGCGGCCAAGGGCCGGTACGCGATCGAGGCCCTCGGCGCGTTCGATCTCGTCTGCGTTCACGTTGAGGCGCCCGACGAGGCGTCACACGAGGGCAAAGCGCAAGAGAAGGTCAAAGCCCTCGAACAGATCGACACGCACATCGTCGGCCCCCTACTCGACGCGCTGCCGCGGTACGGCGACTTCCGCGTGCTCGTGGAGCCGGACCACCGCACCACGCTGAAGACCCGCGCCCACGCTTACGGCGCGGTCGCGTTCGCCGCGTGCGGGGCCGGCATTACCCCCGACGCCGCGACACGATACGACGAGCCGACCGCCGCGACGACCGGGCTGAGCTTCGACCCGGGTTGGAACCTGATGAAGTGGTGGCTCGGTCAGGATAAATGAGCGGCGTGGGGCCGATCGCCGCACGAAGCCCCGCGATCCCAATCAAAAAAGTATCACTCGTTAGAGCACGTCTTTCGATCAGAGCGGGTGCCTAAACGGGCGCCCGCTCCTCAACTTCGCCAAACTCACACAAACCCGCAATTTGAGCATTACCGCTCGACTGTGCAGACCGCGCCGGCCGATTAATAACGCGCAGATGTCCGGCCCGCCGGGCGCGGGCCTTCAAACGGAAGATTCCGCCATGCGCGCGAAGCTCATAACGACCGCCGTATTTCTCCTCACCGCGAGCGGCGTCCGTGCCGAGCCCCCTCGGCTGCTGAGTGCCGAGCCCGCTCCGGCGTGGGCCGATACGGGCACAACGCCCGCCCCGGCCACGGTCAACATTCCCACGGAGACGCGGCCGTTCACGATGGCCGGCCCGCAGTTCTGGGCCAGCGGCGACTACGTCCTCGCATGGTACACGCCGATCCGCACGCCGCCGCTCATTCAGGCGGTGCCGGCGGCGCTGGCGAACCAGTCCACGGGCAACGGGGCCGTGACGCTGTTCCCGGAAAACAACCGGATCAACTTCGGCGCGTTTAGCGGCATCCGGGCGAGTGTCGGGGCCAACTTCGACAAGTTCGGCGTGGAGGTCGGCGGGTTCGTACTTGAGCGGCAGGGGGAAAGCTCGTCGTTCTTCAACAACGGGAACCCGGTCGCCCTCGGCCAGGGGTACATCTCGGCCGGGTCCGGGCAGCCCACCACGCTGTTCGCATCGCTGCCCGGCCAATACAGCGGCGGCGTGTCCGCCGCGGCCCAGAGCCGGCTGTGGGGGGTGGACGGGAACATCCGCCGCGCGTGGTACACGTTCCTGTTCGACACCACCGATGTCCTTGTCGGGTTCAAGTACCTCGACCTGCACGAGAGCCTGACCGTTTACTCGCCGTCGGTCTTCCCGGGCGGGGGCGTGATCTCGTCGCGCGATTCGGTTCGCACCAGCAACCGGTTCTACGGCGGGTACGTGGGCATCAACAGCCGGCTCGGGAACGAGCGCGGGTTCGGGCTCGACCTGACGTCGAAGTCGGGGCTGGGCGGTGTGGCGCAGCGGGCCGAGTTGGTCGGGTCGAACAGCTTCATCCCGGCGGGCGGCGCGGCCGACATCGAGCCCGCCGGGTTGTACGCCCGGGGCTTGAACGCCGGCACCTTCACCCGCGGCAAGGTGGCGTACACGCAGGACCTTGAGCTGAAGCTCACCTACAACTTCAACCCGTGGTTCCAGGTGTCGTTCGGGTACTCGCTGATGTACATGAGCAGCGCGATCCGCCCGGGCGGGGCGATCGACGCGGTGGTGAACGACAGCAACGTGCGGTTCGTCGCTCAGCCCACCCCGAGCACGCTGGCGCGTCCGGCGTTCGCGTGGCGCGCCGACGGGTTGACCGTCAACGCGCTCACCTTCGGCGCCCGGTTGCAGTACTGATCGCACGTCGCCGTGTTGAAGGTGGCCCGCTCCGCGAGCGGTGCCAGATGCGCGGCGTAGCATCTCTCAAGCTGTTCGGCGGCCGTCCCTGGGACCGCGGACGTCCCGTCCGCTGCTCTGGGAATTCGATTGCTCGCCGGAGCATCGGTGTCGCCTGCCCCACACACATACCAGCGGACGGAACGTCCGCGTTCCCAGGGAACGGCCCACCGACACGCGAACGGGGAACGACTGGAATTCGGTCAGCGAGTACGCTTCGTTCTGTAGCCACGCCATCCGACGCCACAGTAGCAAGATTGTCAAGCCTGGGACGCCGCCCGCCAATCAGAACCATATCATCACCTCTACAACGTCCCTGTTCGCTCCAGGTTCGCCATGCTGCTCGACTCCGCCCGCGGTCTGAAGCAATCGCTCTTTGAAACCGTGCTCGCGCCGTTCACGGCGGATGGACCGATCGTCAAATCGCTCGCGCTGCCCGCCGGGCCGATGAGCAGCGTCGCCCCGGTCCAGCCGTCGATCGCTCTGGGCCTCAGCCGCGGGGCCGGCAGCGACTTCCGGATCGCCGTCCGCTGTCAGCGGCGGGAGCTGATGGACGGCAAAGAAATCAGCCAGATCGAGAAGAAGGCCAAGGGAGAGGTGGACGTTCAGTTCATCGGGACCGTTACGAAGCGGGCCGCGCCCCTGTGGAACCAGCAGAGGCACCGCCCGCTCCAGATCGGCACCTCGGTCGGGCACGTCAAGATCAGCGCCGGAACACTCGGCGCGATCGTGACGCAGCGGGGCACTGGCGGGCACCTGATCCTGTCGAACAACCACGTGCTGGCGAACGAGGGCCGCGCGAAAAAGGGTGACGCCATCCTCCAGACCGGTGCCTTCGACGGCGGCACCGATCCGGCCGACCGGGTTGCGACCCTGACGGACAAGGTCGCGTTCCGCAAAAGCAAGCCGAACGCCGTTGACGCGGCCATTGCCGCACTGGTCGATGGGATCGAGTTCGACGCCCGCACGGTCCGCGGGCTGGGCAAGTTGGCCGGTCTGGGGCCGGGGTTCGTTGACATCGGAACGGAAGTCGCAAAGCTCGGCCGGACCACCGGCCTGACGCGCGGCACGGTCACCGCGTTCGAACTCGATAATGTGGTTGTTCAATTTGACGCCGGTTTTCTCCAGTTCGACGGTCAACTCGAGATCGAGGGGACGGACGAGCCGTTCAGCGCGGGTGGGGACAGCGGATCACTAATCCTCGACGCCGGAACCAAACTGGCAATCGGCCTGCTGTTTGCGGGTTCCGAAATTGGCGGATCGAACGGCCTGGGCGTGACCTACGCGAACCCGCTCCGGACCGTGCTGGACGCGCTGAAGGTGGACTTGGTGAGTGCGTGACACCCGGGTAAAATACGAACCAATGGCCGAACCTCATTCCCACACCCTGGATCAGGCCCGCGCGGCGAAGCCGCGCGCGCAGGAGGTGTTCGGGGCGCTGGCCGAGGTCGTCGGGATCGGCATCACGCGGGTTGCGGACGGTTACGGATTGAAAGTGAACCTCCGCACGCCCCTCCCGACCGACACCGTCACGCCGACGGAGGTGGACGGCGTCCCGGTTCGGCTGGAAGTCGTCGGCCAACCCCGCGCGCAGTAATCACCCCGCCGGAAATGCCGCATTCATCAGCGCCGCTCCCCGGTCCTGCTGGTAAGAAGCAACGACGGCGGTCATCATCTCGTCGAACTGTTGCCGCGAGTAACCTAATTCGCGGCACATATTCGACATAGTCTTTTCAGCTTGACCTTTCTCAAAACTGCCAATGGCTTGAAGTAGCGAAACGCTAAGCGCAACAAGTTTCATCCCCTCGGGCTTGCGACCAGTCGCCCAGGTGATTAGCCCCAGGTTGTGCCATGTGGTAGCCTCCCCGGCCTTATCTCCGATTGTCTGCCGCATGGCCAGTGATTTGTTGAATTTCTGACGAGCGACCAAGTAATTCCGGTCGGTCGCGTCGATGACTGCTAGTTGATGCCAGACCGCCGCCTCTCCAGCCTTATCCCCAATTGATTGCATGATTGACAGGGATTTGCCGAATTTATCTCGGGCCATCGAATAGTTTCGCTCATTTGCATAAATGCTAGCCAACTGATGCAATATAGCTGCCTCCCCTGCTTTATCGCCAATTGATTGCACGATTGCCAGGGACTTGCTGAGCTTATCTCGGGCGGTTGGGTAACGCTCCTCTCGCAAGTCAATGGTCGCCAGATTATTCCATACCGCTGCCTCTCCGACCTTGTCGCCGATTGCCTGCATGATTGACAGAGCATTGCCAAACTTACTCCGGGCCGCGGGGTTATTCCCCTCATTGGCGTCGATGGTTGCCAGATTGCTCCAAGTGGCGGCCTCTCCGGCTTTATCCCCAATTGCCTGCTTAATGACCTGTGACTTGGCGAAATTGCCCCGAGCTGCCGGATAGCTGCCTTCCCGCATGTCGATGGTCGCTAAACTGTGCCAAATTCTACCATCACGTTCATCATCAGGAATTTCTTCCAGGATGGCCCGCGCGGCCTTCCACTCGGCCCGGGCGTTCCACAGATTACTGAGGCGAGTTGTGGCCCAGTTTCGCTCCTCTTGGAGTTCTGCTCGCAGGGCATGGGTCCGGCAAGCCAGCAACCCCACGTCAACGCTCACCCGCAGTTCGTCCTCACGGTCTCTTTCGTAAATCGCTTTCCAGAACCGGGCCAGCGCGCCATCCGCTGCACGCCGCGCCGCTGGCGACAAGCGTTCTTCTTCGATGAGCCAGTTGCGAATTAATCCGGGTACGGCGTAGAGGGGCGGCTGGTCGGTTTCGGCAAATCGTTGGGCCAATCCGTACTCCACCGCCCGCTCGATGGAAGTGGCCGATTCGGCTCCATCAGCGAGTTGCGCCAGACCGTCGAGGGGCAGCGGCAGTTCGCTCACCGCCAGTCGGCTCACGAGGGCCTGGGCGGCCTCGGGCAGGAGTGCGTAGAGCCGCGGGAGCATGAGTTGCTCGCAATACAACCGCCGGGCGTCCTCAAGCGGGGCGTCTTCGGGGATTTCGTCCTCCCAGCCGCCCAGATCGCCCGTACCGAGCCAGGTTCGCACCTGTACCAGAAATCCGGGCGTTCCGCCGAACACGCGGTGCAACCGGTCGATTAACGTGTCGGAGATGTCACCGGCTCGCACGGCTCTCGACCTTTGCGTCCCGCCGGAGGAACTTGCGCAGCTCGAACGACTTCAAATCCGGCACGTCGCAGTGCCGAACGTGGGGCGTGTCATCCAGATTCGGGGTGTCGGCCGGAACGTAGCGACAGGTCACGACGAGCCGGGAGCCGCCGGTCAGGTTCCGGGTGAGAATGCGATAGGCCGCCCGGAGGCCGGGATCGGCAATCGTCCGGGCATCGTCGAGCACGTCCTCGAAGTTGTCGATGACCAGCGCGAGCTTACGCTCCTTCCAATTGTCTACGGCCAACTCGACACGGTCTTCGACCGGGTATTCGCCGTTGCGGATCGCCTTGTAGACTTCTGGGGCCGTGGTCATGAACGGCCGGGCGAGCGTGGGCAGGAGCTTTTCGATCAGGAACATCCGCCCGGCGTCGCTCGGGGTGGTGCCGCGGGTGGCTTTGATTCCGTAGACATCGAACCCGGCCTGTTTCAGCCGCGCGGCCGTGCGGGTCGCCAGCATGCTCTTGCCCATCCCGCCGATCCCGGTCAGGAGGAGTACGGAAAAGGTGCCGTCCCGGAGCGGCGGAATCAACCGCTGTTGCTCTTTCCGCCGGCCGACGAACCCTTCTCGCAACCCTTTGATGTCGTCGCCGAGGAGGACGGCTTCCGTCTTTGGTCCCTTGTACGGTTGCGGAGGGGCGGCCCGATCAACGAGTGCGCAGTCCGGTCCGGCGGCGAACAGCCGGGCCAGGGCGAACGTGAGATCCCACAGCGTGTGCCCGGCGTGGTCGCGGCGGCCGGTCTGCCAGATGTCGCGCCGGGCCTTCGCGGCGGCGGCCGGCACTGATTCCCCGGCGGCCACGAAGCGGTAGAAAGTGGCCGCGAACCGGGTCGCGGTCTCGTCGCCGACGGAGGCGCCCCACCCGAGCACGACCGGCACCCCCGTCGTGACGAAGTGGTCGGCGAGCCCCGTTGCGGCGGCGAGCCCGGTCTTGCAGGCGTTGAACACCACGCACCGGACGGCCGACCCGCGGAACACCTTCTCGGCGATCTGCTCGGCCGATTGTGGGTCCGGTTGCCCGCGCTCGTTCTCGAACGCGAAGTAGCCGACGCCGGTGGAACTGACATTCCCGTGACCGGAGAGGTGAACCACGTGCGGGCAATGTTCGGCCACCAACTGGGCCAATTCCTCAATGCCGCCGGTTTCGGCGAACGGCAGCACGACGGCGTTCTTGTCGAGCCGCTCGGTGGCCCGCAGCATCACCTCTTCTTCCCGTTCGTAGTCGAGCGGCACATCGCCCTCGGGCGCGGCGGCGAGGAACAGGAGCCGGAGCGGGCCGGGGGCCAGGGCGGTCGGCGGCGACGACACGCTGCTGGGTACTCGCAGAACCGCCCAGGTCGGATCGCACCCGAGAGGCGTCGCCCGGCCGGGCAGCTCGACCAGCTCCCAGGGGAGGTTGAACGGCGTGGGGTCGGCGCTGCGGATTACCAGGGTGTGCGGTCCCTGGTCGGCCGGGGACGGCAGGTAAACCTCAACGGGACGAAAGAAAACGTCGTACAGCGCGCGACCGAGTGCCCGGGCGGCGTCCGAATCTATGAGCGGCGCGTGGGGCAACTCGAACGGCCGGGCGAATGCGCTTCGGACCTCGTCGAGAGTTCGCAGGGCCGGGCCATCGAGAGCGATCGCCGCCCCGAGTGGCTCATTGTTCCGCAGCCACTGGGCAGACGGCTTGTCGGCCGTAAAGTTGAGTTCGAGCATGGGCGCGGGGCTCGGCACGTTTAATCGCGAGAGCGAACGCTCGGTTCGGCGCGGAGCGTGTTCGACTGCTGATTGTACCGGCCGTGCGGGCGAAACGCCTGTGCGATTTCAACAACGGATGCGAGCGGGGGGCACGTCTTGTCACCTAAGAAACGGTGGCAGAATGGACTGCTGGTTGCGGCTTCGTTTCGACCCACACGGGCTTCATGTTTACGAACACAAATTTTGACAGGATCGACAAGATTTACCGTATGAAGACCAATCGATTTGAAACCTTGTTGATCTTGTCGATCCTGTCAAAATCTGCTCAGCCATCGCGTATTGGTGCGACCCGCCCTCGCCTCGGCGCCCGCAATGTTACCCGGAGCGGGGTTCATGCCGCCACCATCACTAAGCCCCGACGAGCGCATGCCATCGGGCATCACGACCCAGCGCCGGGGGTGGGCGTTGTGCTGCCGCGGGCGGTGCCGGCGCCGGCCAGCCCGCTCGCGGTGGTGCCGGTGGTGCTCGTTCCGCTCGTCGGCAGCCCGGCCCAGCGCCGCAGCAGTCGCGTCACCGGCGACCGCGATGACGTGTCCATCACCATCATCATTCCGGTCCACATGAGCGTCACCAGCCCCAGCACCGCGACGCCGGCGACCAGCCCCACGAACCCGAGCCGCCACTGCATCTCGCGCACCGGCTGAAGGACCTCGTCGCGTCTCTCCTGCACGAGTACCACCCAGCCGGTGTCCACCTTGTCGGGGCCGACGCGCACCCGGTTCGCGGACGCCAGCCATGTCCCTCGGTACTCCGGCCAGCCTTCGGAAACGGGATCGGTGAACTCCGAGTCGGCGAAGGCCCGCGAATCGTCGCCCGCGCCGAGCGCGTCGCCCCACTTCACAACCGCGTCCGCGTAGTACAGCGGCGGGTTGCTGTTCCCCTGCGTTGTCGCCCAGTAGGGGTGGCGGAGGATCAGCCCGCGGTGCCCGCTCCGGACGTCCGGCCGGGTGTCGATCAGCACCGCGAACCGGTCCGCGCGCTCGGGGGCGGCGTCCGCGAGGTCGAGCGTCATGCCGACCACGCCGATCGGCTTCGAGTCCGGCCCGTCGGCGAAAACCGGGACCGTAAACGCGACCGACCACACGTCCTCGCCGCCTTCGATCTTACGCCGGTACGCGACCGACCGGTGCGGGCGAGCGATGATCCCGGGAACAGGAGTGCCTTCGGGACGCTCGCCCCGGCCGTGGAAATAATCGCGGTAGCCGCGGTACTTGTGTCGGGCGGCGTCGGCCGGGGGCCACGCGGCGCGCTGGAACCCGTTGGCGTCGTCCGCGAACCAGATGGCCGCCTTGTCTCCGGGCGCGAACTGCCGGTCGCCTCGCTCCTTTCGCTCGCCCAGAAGGCGATCAAGGGTGCGGGCCGCTTCGGGGTCGTCTCGCAGCCGCTCGCCCTTCGCGAGCAACTCGCGCACCTGGGCGTTACGGGCCGCGGCGTCGAGTTGCACCCACCGCAACTGGATCTGCGCCGCGAGTTGCCGGGCTTCCGTCTGCGCGGCGAACTTGTTGGCTTCCAGCGCGCGACTCTCGACCCCCTGCGCGGCCGTGTTCACCGTGGTGCGGAACAGGTACTGCCCGAGCAGCCCCATCAACAGAAACAACAGCGCGAACGTCACGCCGGTGACCCACAGAAGCGGCCGGCGCACGCGCTGGATGTTCCACACATCAATGGCGGCTAGCACCGCTTGCGGGTTCGGAAACCGCTTGCTCGGGTTGGGTTCCAGGCAGCGGTCGATGATCGCGGCCAGACCCTTATCGACTCCGGGCACGGCGTAGTGAGCGGACGGCTTCGGGGCCGCGAGGATCAGCTTCCGGTACGCCGCGAGCTGCGAGTCGAGCGTGCCCGTGAGCGTGGCGGTTGCGGCCGGGTCGCCCCGGTGCGGCGGTTCGCCGACCAGCACCCGGTACACGAGCGCGCCGAGGGCGTACACGTCCCACCGGGCATCCGGCACGGCGCTCAGGTCCGCCTGCTCCGGGGCCATGTAAAACAGCGTGCCGAGCGCGGCGGCGGTTTCGTTCGTCCGGCGCGCCTGTCCGAAGTCCGCGAGCTTGGGGCGGTGCTCGTGGTCGAGCAGCACGTTGGCGGGCTTCAGGTCGCAGTGCAGGATGCCCCGGTCGTGCGCGTGAACCAACCCGACGGCGATCTCGCGGAACAGAGCCGCCGCCTCGTGCGCGTGCGGCGTGTGGGTGCGGAGGTGATCCTCGAGCGAACCGTTCTCCAGGTACTCCATCACGTAGTACGGCGGGTCCGCTTCCCACCCGACCTCGAAAAGCTGCACCACGTAGCGGTCGGAGAACAGGTGCCGGAGCTTTTCGACCTCGCGGGCGAGCGCCGACCAGTCGAGCGAGCCCCGGCGGGTGAAGTACTTGATCGCGACCCGGCGACCGCTGTTCCGGTTCAGCGCGGTCCACACCTCCCCGTAAGCCCCGTGGCCCAGGAACGCGAACTGCTCGTACCCCGGCACCTCTAGCGGGGGCCGCGCCCCGCGCAGGCTGAGTTCCCGCGCCGCCTGCTGGTCGGCGTCGGACATCACGGGTGTCAAGCCGGGTTCGCTCAAGGTGAGTACGCTCTGGCTCATGTCAGGAAAAGCGCCGGCGCCGCACAACTTGCGCCGCCTCGCAGAAAGATACGCCGTCACGCGAACGGGGAAAACGTCAGACCGCCGCTCCTGGGGGTAGAAACGGGGCCGCCGGCGCGACACAATCTCTTCGCCTACCTACCCGGAGCAACACGCCGATGTCACTCTCCCGTCGCAAGTTCCTTACTGCCACCGCCGCCACGGCCCTCGTTAGCTCGGGGGGAATCAACCTTCCGTTCGCCAGCGGCGCCGAGAAAAAGAAGAAATTGGTCCTGATCGCGGGTACACCCAGCCACGGCCCCGGCGATCACGAGTTCAACGCCGGCGTCCGGCTACTCAACAAGTGTCTACAGGGCGTTGAAGGTCTGGAAACAGTCGTGTTCCTCAACGGCTACCCGAAGGACGATTCCGCGCTCGACTCCGCCGACGCGATCCTCTGTTATGCAGATGGCGGCGGCAACCACCCGCTCGTTCGTGAGAAGCGCCTGGAGCGGATCGGGAAGCTCATGGCGAAGGGCGTGGGGCTAATGTGCGCCCACTACGGCGTCGAGGTGCCCAAAGATCTTGGCGGGCCGGAGTTTAAGGAATGGATCGGCGGGTACTACGAGAGCCTGTACTCGTGCAACCCGATGTGGGCGCCGGAGTTCAAGGAGTTCCCCAAGCACCCGATCGCGAACGGGGTGAAGCCGTTCACCATCAAGGACGAATGGTACTTCAACATGCGGTTCCGGGACGACATGAAGGGCATCACCCCCATCCTGTCCGCCGCGCCCTCCGACGCGGTGCGCAACGGCCCCTACGTCTCCCCGCGCGGCCCGTACAAGCACATTCAGGAGGCCAAGGGCCGGGCCGAGGCGATGATGTGGGCGCTGGAACGCAAGGACGGCGGCCGGGGGGTGGGGTTCACGGGCGGGCACTTCCACCGCAACTGGAAGGACGACAACTTCCGCAAGGTGGTGCTCAACGCGCTCCTGTGGATCTGCAAACTCGACGTGCCCGCGGACGGCGTGAAGTCGGAAGTCACCGACGCCGAAATCGGCGCCAACTGGGACGAGAAGGGAAGGAAGAAGTGACGCCGGCTCACGGCGGGTCGTACCCGCCTTTGTTCCACGGGTTGCACCGGCAGATGCGCCACGCGCCTTTCGCGCATCCGTAGACCGGCCCGTGCTTCTTCACCGACAGAATGAAGTACTCGCTGCACCCCGGGTGGAACCGGCACATCGGGGGCAGCATCGGCCGAATCACCTTCTGGTACCCGCGCACGCAAAACACCATCAGCCCGCCCAGCACGAGAGCGGGGCCGTGCCACAGCCAGCGGAGTTGGCTCACGGCGCGCCCTCCGGGGCCGCCCCACTCACTTCAGGACGTGGGGGAGCGACGGCCGCAGCGGGCGAGCCCGTTGCGGGGGAAACGTCTCTCCCCGTCTTTTCAGGGCGGGGGCCGGGAGGTGGGCTACTTCTCGGCCCTTCGCTCAGCTTCCGAGCCGCGTACCGCGCCTGCTTCACCAGTGACGCCCGCAGCGCCCCCAGTTCGGGGTACGGCCCCGGGCGCGGGATGAGGATCAGATCGACCCCCTGGGGCAAATCGTGCTGCGACAGCCGGAACGCCTCGCGGAACAGCCGCTTGTAGCGGTTCCGCACCGCCGCGTTGCCGACCTTGCGCGACACCGAGCACCCCAGCCGCGGGTGCGCGAGGCCGTTCTCGCACGCGTACACCACCAGCAGCCCGTCCGCCGCCGACCGCTTGCGCGTGTAGCACCGCTCGAACTCCGCCGGGGTCTTCATGTGGTGCGTTTGCGGGTACTTGAACGACGGCACGACCGGCCCCTCTGCGAACCTTGTTTCCACCCGTCGGCGGCTCACCGAACAGGACGCGTCACACCCACGGGGCGTTCGCGCGCGGGTTCTGCGGGTTCAGTTGCGCGAACGCCGTGATCAGCTCGCGGCTCTTCTCGTCCACCTGACCGGCTGGCACCTCCACCTTGAAAACGAGGTACTGATCCCCGCCCGCAACGCCCTTGCCGCGGAGCCGGAGCTTGCGCCCGCTCGACGTGCCGGGGGGCACGGTCACGGTCACCAGCGCGAGCTTACTGCCGTCGAGCGTCGGAACGTCGACTTTGGCCCCCAGCACCGCCTCCACGAGCGTGAGCGGTACGTCGAGGTACAAGTCGTTGCCCTCGCGCCGGAAGAACGGGTGCGGAGCAATCTTCACCCGCAGGAGCACCTCCTGCCCGCCGGTTGCGTCGGCCGGAACCCGGAGCCGCTTCCCCTCCTCAATGCCCGCCGGCACCTTCACGTCGATGTGCCGCCCGCCGAACTCCAGCCCGACGCTCCCGCCGTTGGCGGCCACGTCGAACGGGATCGTCACGTCGGACTCGATCGGCTCCGCGCGCGGGCGGCTGCGGGAACGGGTCTTGCGCCGCCCGCCGCCGAACAGGTCGCTCAGGTCCGGGCCGCCCGCACCGCCGCCGAACATGTCGAAGAGGCGCTGCGCGGCCTCGGGGTCCATCTGCCCCCCGCCGCCCGGAAACCCACCGCCCGGAAAGCCGCCACCGGGGAACCCGCCGCCCGCGCCCGGGAAGCCGGACTGCGTGCCGGCGAACCCGAACTGGTCGTATTGCGCTTTCTTGTCCGGATCGCCCAGGATGTCGTGGGCGGTCTGAACCTCCTTGTAGTTCGCGTCGGCCTGCTTGTCGCCCGGGTTGCGGTCCGGGTGGTACTTCTTCGACAGCTTCCGGTGCGCCTTGTTGATCTCCTCCGGGGTGGCGGACTTGGAGACGCCGAGCACTTCGTAGGGGTCGCGGGGCATGGTCGTGTTCGGTTCCGGGGCCAAAAGGGGACGCGCGTTATTGTAGTGGCGCCGGCGGCGCCTTCACGACGTTAGAGGCGCCGGCCCCGGCCGGCGATTCCCAGCGCCGGTTCGTCCGAAGGGGAAAACTGACGCCTGACCTGTTGACAAGAACGCTGGCACTGCGATACTCTCATCACTCGTTCACCTCTCCGTCCGTGTCACTCGCAGCCACGGCCCTTTTCCTACCGCTCGCATTGGGAGAATCTCGTGTCGCTCCCGTTCCATTCCGGACGCGGTCACACCCCGCGTGGTTTTACGCTGATCGAGCTGTTGGTGGTGATCGCGATCATCGCGATCCTGATCGGGCTGCTGCTGCCCGCCGTTCAGAAGGTGCGCGAGGCCGCCGCCCGCATGAGGTGCTCCAACAACGTGAAACAGTTGATCCTGGGGATGCACAACTATGCGTCCGCGGTCGGGAACTACCCGCCGGCCATCAAGAACGACGCCAAGGCCGTCGGCGACGTGTTCCCGGGGTGGGGGTGGGGGACACTGGTCCTGCCGTACGTCGAACAGGACAACCTGTACCGCCAGCTCAACCCGGACGCGGTGCCGTTCGGCCCCCAGGTCGGCTACGGGTCGATCACCCCGACCCCGCTGACCCAGACCCGGCTGAGCGTGTTCCGGTGCCCGTCCGACCCGGCCCCGGACCAGAACCCGTTCCGGCTCGAAGAGGCCGACCGGCAGCTCGGCCTGTCGAACTACCGGGCGGTGTGCGGCACCGACAGCAGCGGGTTCTTTTACGCCAACGAGGACCGCAACGGCATCATGTGGCAGAACAGCAAGGTGACGTTCACCGACGTGACCGACGGGACCAGCAACACGGTGGTGATCGGCGAGTGCTTCTTCGAGCAGGATAAGACCAAGCGGAAGTGGGCGGCGATCTGGGCCGGGCACACCGGGTACTATTGCAGCCCGGACCCGGCCGTCGGGTGCGGGGTGCGGATCAGCGACAACATGTGGCACCTGGACGACTCGTCGGCCCAGATCAACGGGACCGCGCCGCAGTCGTTCGGCAGCCGGCACCACGGCGGGGCCTATTTCGGGTTCGCGGACGGGTCGGTGCGGTTCTTCCGCAACAGCGCCGATGCGGCCACGATCAAATGGCTCGGGTGCCGCAACGACGGGAGGGTGATCAACTATGACTTCTAACCGCGCCTCGGTGCGGGCGGGCGCCCTCCTGCTGTACGCCGCGCTGGCCTGCGGCTGTGGGGGGGAACAACCGCCCCCACCGTCGCCACCACCCGCGCAGGGACAGCAAGCTGTACAACCACGGGTCCAGCCGAAAACGCCGAAGAACGTCCCACCCGGCGGAAACAAGATGGAGTGACCGCGGCCGCGACCGCAGGGCCGGCAACCTCCGCACCCGCTCCCGCCGACAAGTCGGCGGGAGCAGCGCGATTTCTCCCGCCCTTCCCAACAACAATCGGATCGCCCGGTCCCCTTGCATTTCGACCGAGACGTCCGGCCTCACATCTGCCTTTCTCCGCGGGCGACACGAGCGGCCCCGTGGTAGCATGGGAGCTGGTCGGCAAGTCGCGAGTTCAGGGCGGGCTCCATGCGCGTGATCGAAACGGGGTTGGGCGCGGTACGCGCGACCGCGGTGTCTCCGGACGGGCGGCGCCTGGCCGTGTCCGGGGAACACGGGCTCGCCCTGTTCGAGTGGGCAACGGGTGAGCGGGTATCGGGCGTACCAGGTACCGCCAGCACCGGACAGGTGGTGTTTGGACCGACTGGCACCTGGGTTGCCCACGTTGCTAGCGCGCAACTGTTGCACCTGTACGGCGACGACTCGTCGCCTGCCCTGCTTGGAGACGGGTCGGAGAAGTTCGCGGGCGGCGTCGCGATATCTCCGGACGGTCGGCTGCTGGCCGCGACCACCGACGGCCGCCCCAACCGTGCGCGGCTCGTGCTGTGGTCCCTGCCCACGTTGAAGCCCGCGCCCGGGTTCGAATTCTGGCCCCCGCTCCACCGGCTCGCGTTCAGCCCGAACGGGCAGTTCCTGGCGGGCGTCTGGCGGCAGGGGTTCGAGCTGCGGTTCGCGGTGTCCGGGGGCATCGACTACAGCTACCCCTCGACCCGCCCGTTGCGAAGCGGGGGCGCCCCCAACTTCGTTTCGTTCGACCGCGCCAGCCGGACATGTACGTTCGGCTGGGACGATCAGTTCCATGTGATCGACATCGCGACCGGCACGAGCAAGCGCGGCCCCACGGTCCGCGACACGTTCCGGGACGCGGCGTTCAGCCCTGGCGCGGACCTGTTCGCGACCGTTGGTGATAACGGCCGGCTGAAGTTCTGGTCCCCTGCGACCTGGACGGTGGTCCGTGAGTACGACTGGAACTGCGGCCCGTTGACGTGCCTCGCCTTCACCGCCGACGGCTCTGCCGGTGTGTGCGGCACCGCCGACGGCCGGCTGGTGCAGTTCGACGTTGACCAGTGAATCGAATGCGGGACACCGTAAGCGAGCCGTTTCTTTGCCCGCTTTTGTTTTTTGCCTTCAACACCGCGTTCCGAACTCCGGGTTCCGCATTCGATTCAGCGCCCGTACCACGCGACCAATTTCGGCAGATCGCCGCGGGCGGCGATCAACCGGAGCGCGAATTTTTGCCGGGCCGACCCGAACAGCGGGTTGAACCCGAAGTTGTCGTCCACCATTCGCACCGCTTGTGTGACGGCCGCGCCCGGCTCCGTTCCGCCCGCGACCAGCACCCGGGCGAGCCACATCGCCGCCGGGAACGTCAGCGCGAGCGACTCGATCCCGTCCCACACCGAGAGGCCGAAGTTCGGCGCGCCGCAGAACTGGAGCGATTCCACCTTGAGGCGGTGCCAGCGGGTCAGGAGCGCGACCGCGTCCGCGCCGAGCGCGCCCAGGGGGCGCTCACCCGCGGCGAACGTGGCGCCGTCGGTGAGGACCGCGTGGACCTTCGGAACCCGCCCCCGCCCGGTCGCGAACCGCACCGCCGAGGCGAACCGCCGCACCGGGCCGCGCTGCGCCTCGCCCTTCTCGGCGCCGTGGTCCTTGCGCGCGAAGAGCGCCACCAACTGCCGGAACACGGTGCGGCCCACCCACCCCGGCCGCGCCACTTCGCCCGGCTCCGCCGGCTCCTCCTCTTCGGCCGCCGTCCCGAGCACGTGGAGTAGCTCGCTGAGCCGCCCGCCGACCACCGCTTTTTTCGGGTCGCCCCCGCCGTCGAATTTGGCCTTGCGCAGCATCGACACGACGAACAGCAGCTTGCGCCAGCGCCGCTCGAACGGGTCCGCCCCGTTCGCGAGCAGTTTCGAGAACGCGGTCGCGATCCGGCCCACGTCGCCCCAGCCCACCGACTGGTTCCCGTACAGCGGCGGGGGCGACCCGTCGAGCGAGCCTTTGACCGCGGTCGATTCGAAGAAGTCGGCGTACTGGCGGGCGTCGCCGGCCTGCGCGCTCAGCGGCCGGCCCTTGTTTTCGGCGGCCGAGGGGCAGGCGAGCCGCAGCCCGAAGTTCCAGTGGTCGCCGGCGGGCACGAGCAGGAACGGGTAGATGCGGCACGCGAGCGGCTTGGCGGCGGAGCCGAACTGCCCGTGGATGCGGCACAGCTTGTCGGCCCCCAGGAACACGCACCCGCCGTCGGCGCGGTGGTTCAGGTAGAACTCGCCGTTCCGCTTCACGAAGTACGGTACGCCCTGGAACTCGGGCAACCGCTCCCAGCCCTGCGCCTCGATCCGGCGCCGCTCCTCGGCGGTCACGGGCACCGCGTAGGAGCGGCAGCAGTCGCCGCACGAGTGGCAGTCCCAGTTCTGGAGCACGGGCAGCGCGCGAACTTGCATTGAGAGGCGGTTCCGTTCGGGTGTAACGGTCGAATCACCGCCGGCCCTTCTTCTGCGGGCCGGGGTTGGGGCCGGGGGCGCGTTCGAACGAGTCGAGGAAGAACTCCGACAGCTTCTCACCGGGCGCCAGATCCGGCCCTTCGACCGACAGGTAGTAAACGCGCCCCTGGACCACGTAGACCCGCACGATGCGCACCGTCTCGCTGTCGGGCAGCCTCAGCTCCCACTCGCGGCCGGGGAGGTTGTCGCGCGTGCTCTTCGCCTCGTCGCGCACGATCCGCCCCTTCGTACTGTCGGCCAAGTGGCGGCCGAAGCTCGCGAACCAGGCGCCGTCGGGGGCCAACGCTTGCGGCTGCGGGGCGTTGCTCACCGCGAACCGGTAGCGGTAGGTCTTCGGGCCGTTGTTCGTGTACGTCTCCCGGTCGACGCCCCGCCCGGGCTTCCACTCGATGCCCGCGACCGTGGCCACCTGGACCTCGGTCGGCGCGCCGGGCATCTTGACGTAGTACTCGCCGTTCGGTTCGGCCGTAATGGGGAACCACACCGCCGGCAGCGCGAACATCGTTTGCAGCCGCGCCACCAGGGCCGGCTTCAGGAAGTACAGCCCGGCCGCGGACAGGTACGCGAGGCCGACCAGTATCAGCACGCCCTTGAGTCGCGTGGTGCCGGTCCAGTCGATGGTGTACACGATGCCCAGGCACAGGGCCGCCGCCGCGACCGCCAGCGCCGCGGGCACCGCGATCGACACCGCCGCCTCGAACCCGGTGACCGTCGGCCCGAGCAGCCACAGGAGCGGGATGGCGAACGGCATCAGCGCGAACCCGACCATCACCGACAGCGGCAGCCCGACCGTCGCGTGCTTGGTGACCGGGTCGTGCTCGTGGTCCGGGGCCTGGCGCGCCTGCGGCGCGACCGGCGAGCCGTTGAGCCGCTCGCGGGGCGGCGCGATGGGGATCGCGGCGGTGGCGCGGGGCGCGGCCCGGTTCGCCCGCGCCGATTTCCGCGCCGGCGCGGGCGGTGGCGCGGAAATCGGCGCCGGCGCCTCCTCGGCCGCAACAAACGGCAGATGGCACCGCGGGCACCCGACCATCTGGCCGAGCGCGCCGGCGTCCACCCGCGACGCACCCCCGCACCCCGGGCACCGCACCACCAACGACATCCCCGTTCCCCTTCCCGCCGTCGGACGCGACGGATGAATTCTACCAGAGCGGCTGCGGCTTTGAGCACGCAGCGCGCGGATTACCGGTTTCGGGCCGCGCCCGGAGCGAAGGCCCCGGCCGGCCGCCGGTCGCAACGTGTGACCGCGCTACGCGGCCGGCCCGATCTCTTTGGCCGTGAGCAGTTCCACCTTGTCGCCGCGGCCGACGGCGTACTTGAACGCCGCCTTTTCGGTGCAGGCCGCGCCGACGTTCCCCTTCGGGTCGAGGGCGAGGAACGCCACGCGCGCCGGGTGAACGCCGCGCCGGCCCGCGGCGGCGTTCGCCCGCTTGCAGGCCAGCTCGCACGCCTCCTGGGGCGTCTTGCCGGCGCGGAGCAGCTCGGCGATGAACAGGCTGCCGCCGATGCGGATGATTTCTTCGCCCACGCCCGTCGCGCCCGCGGCGCCGGCGAGGTCGTCGACGTACAGCCCGGCGCCAATGATCGGCGAATCGCCCACCCGGCCCGGGAGCTTGTACCCCAGCCCGCTCGTCGTGCAGACCCCGCCGAGGTGCCCCTTCTTGTCCAGCGACAGCACCGTCACGGTGTCGTGGTCGAACTCGGAACCCGGCGCGGGAGCGGGTTGGGAGCCCCATTGGAGGGTGATGTCGGAGGCCCCGTCGCGCCGCGCGGGCGCGTGGCCCGCGGGGGCGTCTTTCTTCTTGTCGGGGTGCGCGTCGAGGAACTCTTTGATGCTCTCGGCGGTGTACGGCATCTCCAGCGGGAACCCCTGCTGGAGCGCGAACCACTTCGCGCCCTCGCCCACCAGCATGACGTGCGGGGTCTTCTCCATGACGCGCCGGGCCAGCGCCGCGGGGTGCCGGATGTGCTCGACGCACGCCACCGCCCCGCACGCGAGGGTGCGGCCGTCCATCACGCAGGCGTCGAGCGTGAGCCGCCCGAGCCGGTCCGGGATGCTCCCGAACCCGACCGAGTTGCGGATGGCGGTGTCGTCCTCGACCGCCTGCGCCCCGGCGAGCGCCGCATCGAGAGCGGGGGCGCCCTTCGCCAGTTCCTTCATTGCGGCTTCGACGGCGGTCTTACCGAACGGCCAGGTCGCAATCGTGATCGGTTCAGCCATGAGCAGTTCCAGGTTCCGGTGTGCGGGTTCCGTGTCGGAGAGCGCTTCAGTGTGAGCCCCGGAGCACGCGGACGCAAGACGGCATACGGCGCCACCGATGTTTCGGGCGGCATTTTCGCTTGCGCTCTCGAACCCGGATCAGAGCCGGTACGGTCCGGGGTTAACTCCCCGTGAACCGCCGCTATGGTGCCACGGAATCGTCCCGCCACACACGAACAACACCCGCATGCCATCTGGTAAATAGGAGCCGCGCACGCGCGGGAAAAGAACGCGCGCCAGTAACAACTCAAAACCAACCGTCTCGTAAACACCGAGGGTACCATGCGTCGCTGGCACACAAGGTCGTCCAGACAGAACGGTCGGCGAAACAAACACACCACGAGCCGAGCAGGGGGCTCGTCACCCCGTTCTTCCACGGGCTACTGTAACGGGGGTTACAGTGCCGCACCGGTCACGCCGCTGGGCCACGAGCTGGGCATCCGCTACCAAACGGCTGCCCGCTTGCTGGCGATTCGCTGGGTGGCTACTTCCCACGAATTCCACGCCTCATCTCAGTACGCCACTCCAGATGTGAACAACGCGCGGCACGAATCGCCCTGGACGATCGCGACGCAACGTTCATCTGGATTGGCATTTACACTCGCTGCCGCTCACGCAAACAGCAAAAACCGTCGATCGACCGCGGAGCGCCGGGCCGTACCCGGCCCACCTCTCGAAGCCAACTCGGCGGCAAACGTGCAACCGCCGAGTCCGCAACGGCAAATGTGCTCGGTTGATCGCACGTGTGCCGGGGTCCTTGGGTCACGCGCCTTCGGTGGTTTCGGGATAGCGGTCCGGTTCGGGCGGCAAGTTGAACACCAGTGCCGGGAAGTGCTCGACCAGGTAGTGAACGACCCGGCGCGCCGACAGCACACCCACCGGCCGGCCGGCCTCGTCCACCACGGGCAAGTGCCGGTACCCGCCCCGTTGCATCCGCTTGATCACGGTCCGCACCGAGTCCTTCGGCGCCACCGTTACCGGCGCGGCGGTCATGAACAGCCGGATGGGGGCGGCGAGCGGCTTCTGGGGCGCGAGGACGCGCGTGAGCAGGTCGCGTTCGGTAAAGATGCCGACCACCCGGCCCCGCTCGGTAATGAGCAGGCAGCCGACGTTGCCGGCGCGCATCTCCTCGACGGCGCGGGCGACGGTGTCGTCCGCATCGACCCAGCGGGGCGGCGCCGGGTCGAGCCGGGCCACGCTATCCACCTTGAGGTTGCGGGACAGCTCCATCAGGTACGGACCACTCGTGAACGCGGGCGGGGTGCGGGGTCGTGCGCCTGGCGCCCGGAGGGACGAACAGCAGTTCCCGCACGGGGGAGAGTGTTGAGGGGAAATTCGCTCACCGCTATTGTCCGAACGCACAGCAGTTGGACAAGGCCGGCGGCACGCGCGGCGGTCGGGCGGTGCCGGCTCGCGCGTGATACAATATCAGAACACCACGCCCGCCGAGGACCGCCCGTGCCCGCCCCCGATCGCATGCTGACGCACTTGCGCCAGGCCCTCGCGCTGGTCCGCGCGACCCCGGGGCGCCGCGGACACACCGTGAGCCTGGAGAACTGCACCGAGGTGCTGGTGGCCGGCGACCTGCACGGGCACGTCGGGCACTTCCAGGCGCTGCTCAAGCTCGCCGACCTCGCCAACCACCCGGCCCGGCACTTCGTGCTTCAGGAGGTGATTCACGGGAAGTTCCGCTACCCGAAGGGCGGGGACAAGTCGCACCAGCTCGTCGATCTGTTCTGCGCGCTGAAGGGGCAGTTCCCCAAACAGGTCCACTACCTGCCCGGAAACCACGAGCTGGCGCAGTGGACGAACCGGCCCGTGATGAAGGCCGACGAGAACCAGAACCGGCGGTTCGAGGAGGGGGTGACCGAGGCCTACGGCCCGGCGTTCGGCCCGCAGATCTACGCGGCGTACCTGGACCTGTTCCGGGCGCTGCCGGTCGCACTCCGCACCCCCAACGGGGTGCTGGTCGCGCACAGCCTCCCGGCGGCGCGGTTCCTCCCGGCGTTCGACCCGGCGCGGCTGGAACGCGAAGGCTACCAGGACGAAGACCTGCAAGCCGGCGGTACGGTCCACAGCCTGCTGTGGGGCCGCGACACCAGCGCCGAGGCGGTGACCAACTTCCTTCGCAAAATGGGGTGCGACCTGCTGGTGAGCGGGCACATCGCCAGCGACGCCGGGTTCCTGGTGCCCAACGACCGCCAGGTGATCGTCGACTGCGCCGAGTCGCCCGCGGGGTTCGTGCTGTTCCCGGCCGATCGCGCTCTGACACACGCCGAACTGGTCGCGTGCGTGAAAACGCTGTGAGCGTGCGGACGCTCTTCGCGGGTTGAGAAGTGACTGCGAATTGAGCGCGCGGCAGGGGATAACGACAGGGCCAGCGCCGGAGCGCTGGCCCCCGTGGCAACAACCGTTACGGCTTGGCCGGCTTCGGTGTGGCCGACGGAACCACCTTGAGTTCCAGTACGTCCTTGCTCCGGGCCTCGGTCCCGGCGAGCGCCCGGGCAATCGCGACCCACGCGGTTTTGCGGTCCGCGGCAACACCGATGGCCACCTTGGTCAGCTTCTTCTCTGCGTCGGTCGGGAGCCGGCTCTGGGTCGCCAGTGTGACCGCCTCGAGGAGCGCGTCGTCCGACTTTTGAGCTGCGATCAGCTCTCCGACCAGCTTTTCGAGCTTGTCGGACTGGAGTTGAGAAGTGACGACCACTTTCGTGCCCTGAACCGTGACCGGCGGCGCGGGCGGGGCCGGCGGCTTCGGCGGCGCGGGCACACCGGTGACCGTACTGGTCGGCGGCTTCGGCGGCGCGGGCGGCTTCGGGGCGCCCGGCGGGAGCGGCACGACGAACGGCTGCACCACGCGATCGGGCGAGAGCGGCACGACGAACGGCTGCACCTTGAGATCGAGGGTAGACTTGCCCTCCACGACATTGGGCGTCACGAAGTAGAAGAAGTCGGCCTCTTTCGCCACACCCGGGGCGCCGGGCGCGAGCATCTTCTTCTTCCACTCGTCGCCGAGCTTCTTCGCGACGGCCGGCTCTTTCAGCAGCGTATCGAGGAGCTTCTCGCGCTTCTTCGGGTCCTTGTCCTCGGTGAAGTACTTCAGCTCCAGCGCGGTCGGGGCGGTCCCGCGGGCGTCGGTCAGAACGCGCTTGAGGAACTCCGCGTCGGAGGACCCCAGCGCGACGTTCACGACCGCTCGGTACTTGACGGTCGGGGTGGGTTGCGGCTTCTTATCGTCCGGGACCGTGTCCCACACCGTAAGCCCATATTCGCCGTGGTACTCGAACACCGACCCGGACTTCGCGGCGTCGGCCTGGACCCGCCGCAGGACGACCGTTTTCTTGGTTGCGTCGGCCGGGGGCTGGGTCTTGGCAGCACCGGGTTCGCTGCTCTTGACATCGTAGACGACCCCTTGAGCCGTCTTGGTGACGGTCACATCGGTGGTGATCTCCTCGACCCGGGCGTCGGTTACGGCCGCCGGATCGGACGAGACGAGTTCGATCGCGTCGGTGGGTTTCGCAATGGCGATCGGATCGATCAGCACGAGAGACCGGCCGTCGGCGGAGAACTTCGCGCGGGCCACCCGCACCCGCTCGACCGGCACGCCGAGTTTCTTCGCGGCGGCGGCCCGCCGGTCCTCGTCGTCGGTGATCCACTCGATCACCTTGGCCCGCTTCTCGGCGTCCGTGTCGGACACGAAGAACCAGGTTTCGACGGGCGTCGGGACCGTGCCCCGCACGTCGAGGCTGAGCCGGCGCAGGAACAAGGCGTCGTCCGGCGCGGGCTCCGCTTGCGCCCGCTCCTTGGGCCGGGTGGTGCCGGCGTGCCCGTCCGGGGCCGGTGTGGCCACCGTCACCGTGACCGGAACCGGTTCCTCGCCGGCCGCCGCGGGGGCGAGCCCCACGCCGAGCCCGGTCGTGAGCACCAGCGCGACGGCGGCGACCACCGTGACCGCCTTGAGTTTGGCGAGCATCATCATTTGCATCACCCCTTCAGATAGTTGAACGGCTTGCGCGGACACAGCCGCCCCGACGGCCCCGCCCGCGGCCACCGCCTCGGCCGCCCGGGCGACGCCCGCGGCCAGCGCGTGCGGTACCGCGGACGCGCTGGCGTGCGTGACGAGCAGCCCGGCGAGCGCGCCGCCGGACAGCGTGACGCCTCGGCGGGTGAGCCGGGCCGCGAGCGAGCGGCGGGCCGCCGCCAGGCGCGTCGCGAGCGTCGCCGGTGGCACCCCGAGCTGCCGGGCCACCTCGCGCTGGGGGCGCCCCTCCAGGTCGCACAGCACCACCGCGATCCGGAGCTTTTCCGGCAACCGGGCGAGTTCCTCGTCGATGACGAATTGAACGTCGCCCCACGCGGGCGCGGCGGGCGGTGCGGGCGGTTCGGGCATGACTTCTACCTGCTTCTCGCGGGACCGGCGGCGAGCCAGAACCATTCGGGCCTTGAGCGCCGTGCGGTACGCGATCCCGTACAGGTACGCGCCGACCCGCTCCCGGGGCCGCACGCCGGCGGCGCGCCGGGCGAGCACCAGGAACACCGCCTGGAACGCGTCGTCCGCGGTGGCGTGATCGGGGATCAGCCGCCGGCACACCCCGAGCACCATCGGCCCGTGCCGGCGCACCAGCTCCGCGAACGCGTCCCCGCTGGCCGACGCGACGAACGCGGTGAGCAACTCGCCGTCGGTGCGCGCGGCCGTCTGGCGGCCCAGTACGACCCGCCGGAGGGTCGGCATCAAGCAATCGGCGTGTCTGGTCGGCATGGGAAACCTGTCGGGGAAGTTCGGGGTTCCGCGTCCCAAGTTAAGAACGGGGCGTCGTGCCTTCGCTCGAACTCGGACCGTGGAACCCGGAACGCTTCCTGTGTCCGCTACCGTGTCTTGCCCGCGACCGCGGGCGCGCTCGGAAAAATTTTCCGGCGCCGAAGGATTGGGTGCATCTTAGCCGGGGTAACATAGACCTTTCGGTTCCGGCGTCCGATCACGTTGCGCCTCGTAAACGCCCTTTGCGCGCGAGCCGGTGAGCGGCGGTTAAGAACCCGGAGAACCCGGCACCGGTCGCGGTTATACTGATCCGACAGCCGGGCGCGACAGGCCCGGCGCCGGGCCGACATGCATCCGATGCACCTGCGGGCGGGGCGTCATGAACGCGGTGAAAAGCGGCGCACTTTTGCTCGCCCTGGCGGCCCCGTTCGCGCTCTACGCAGCTTGGCAGGTCCACAGCGCCACGCGGCTCGATGCCCTCGGCGTGGCTCCGCCCCCGAGTCCGGAACCGCCCCGGAACCAAACGGCGGCGGCCGCCGCGAGGGCTACGACCGCCGCCGCCGAGGCCCGCAAGGCGATCGGGGTGACGTGGCGGTACCGCGCCCCCGACTCGGCCGACCGGTCCGCGGACCCGGATGCGGACGCGACCATGAAGGCCGCAGGGGCGCGAGCCGCGGACCTCACGGACCTCGACACGTTTCTATCCGGAATCGAGAAGCCGGCGTTCGTCGGCAAGTTGAAGGACAAATACGCAACCTGGGCGGTGGATCAGGCCGCCGCTCGGCGGGGCGAAGGCGCCGTGCAGGCGTGGCTCGTGAAGCCGCCACCGGTCGAGTCCGCTGCGGACGCGGACCGGGCGGTAGCGGAAGCCACGAAACTGATCGACGACTACACAAACGGGTCACGGTTCGCGAACAAGTCCCAAGCGACGGTGTGGCGACTCGAGGCCCGGCTGAAGGTAGTGGACCGACTCGCCGTGCTGGCGGACCGCGAGTCCGCCAGCGCAATCAAGGCAAAGCTGCCGTTGGACCGGGACACCAATGTGGGTACAGCCGCACGGGACGCGCTCCACGCGTTCAACAAGCACCTGATCGAACTCGGCAACGAGTTACGCCGGGCGGACGGGGACAAAGTGGCGGTGCCCCCCGAGTTCCGAAAGGGCATCGAAGGACGAGGCGCCGGAGCCGACGAGTACACGGCTCGCGAGGAACTGCTCGCGCTGTTCGCGCAGGAGGGCCTGTTCGACAACCCGACCGGCGCCGAACAATGGCTGAACAAGGTTCACGAGCAGTACGCGCGGACGAAGAGCGCCACAACCCACAAACTGATCCGCGACAAGGTCCAGGAGTTCGCCGACACGTTCATTCCGCCGGTCGCCCGGCTCGACAACAAAGTGCTCGTGAATGGGGCCGAGACGCCGCGCAAAGAGGTTGTCATTAAGTACGAGGTGGGCAACGGCGAGTACAAGCAGGCCCCGCTGTCGGACGAGGTCTCCGGCCTGACCGAGCTCAACTTCACGAAGCGCCACCCGGGCGACAACACGCGTGTCAGGACGCAGGGGGCCGAGGAGGTGCCCGGAGCGCTCAAGCCCACCCCCGTGAGCCAGGCCGCCGTGGGGTACAACGCCGCACGCGAACGGGTGTCACAACGGGCGGCCCCACGGTGGACGGCAGAATCGGTCGCGGCTCTAAAAAAGGCGTGCGAACCGCAAATGGAGTTGGTAGACCAGTTGAGAACGCCCGAGCAAAAGGGGGCCGACAAGGTTCCCCGGATCGCGACCCGGGTGCTCGGGCTGTCGGCGGGCGTGGCCGCGCATCAAGAGCTGTTCGAGTCGGCCCCGTAGCGGCGGCGGACCCATTTCCCGACTGGGACGGACATGAGCCTGCTGGCGACCTGGAAGAAAGTGCTGCTGTTCGGCGCGTTCGGGGCGGTCGGTGCTCTGGCCGGCTGGCTCGTCGGCGAGCCGCTGCTGGCCGCGAGCGGGTACGCGGCGAAATCGGCCGGCGCCGGAGCCGGGGCCACGCTCGTCACCAAACCCACGGCCCCGTCGGGCAGCCCGCCGCCACTGCCCGATGACTTCCGGCGCCGGGTCGAGCAGGCGGGCGGAAGCACCGGGGACGTTCAGATCACCCTTATCTGGGACGACGCGAACGACCTCGACCTGCACTGCGTCGACCCGACCGGGTACGAAATTTGGTACAAACAGAAAGCGTCCCCGACCCGTGGTCGCCTGGATGTGGACCGCAACGCCGGGTGTCAGTCCATCGACCCGCAGCCGGTGGAGAACATCTTCTGGCCGAAGGACGGCGCCCCGCAAGGGGATTACACCATCTACGTCAACTTCTTCCAGCGCTGCACGGGCGGGCCGGACCGGAGCGACTACCGCGTCAACATCCTGGCCAACGGCGAGCGGAAAGAGATCAAGAACAGCCTCACGAAGCTCCCGGGCGGCGGGCCGGGGCCGAAACAGGTGGTCCACCGGTTCAAAGTTGAGCCGCGCCTGGAGTTGTACACCCCGAACGACTTCGACCTCGCCCCAGGACAAGTGGTCAAGGTGCCTGTGACGGTTCGGCGCGCGTACCACGCCGGGCCGGTGGACGTGCGACTCGAGAACTTGCCGGACGGGGTCACCGCCGGCCGGCTCACGATCCCGGAAGGAAAGGACGACGGCGAACTCGAACTCGTTGCGAGCGACGCCGCGAGAGAGGGGGCACGAGCGATCCAGTTCGTCGCCACGGGCGGCTCGCTGACCAGCACCCGAAGCGTGAAGCTGACCGTTCCGAAGGCGTCCGGGGAGCTGTCGGTGTGGGGGATCGCGTCGACCGGCCTCTGGACCGCGCTCGTGGCGACGGGGCTGTGCCTCGCCCTCCTCGTCGGGCAGAACCGGTACCTCGGGAAGAAACCGTTCGCGCCGGGGCGCGTGCCGCTCGCCCTGGTGGTCGCCGGAGCCGGAACCGCTGGATTCGTGTCGGGGGGCGTCGGGCAAGTGCTTTACACTCTCCTACTCGGCATCGGGATCGCAAAGCTCGGGTTCGTCGTCGGGTGGGTGCTGCTCGGCGGTCTGCTCGGGCGCGGGGTCAGCCTTTTCATTCCCAACCTCGACGGCAACAAGGCGACCGGCGCGGGCCTCAGCGGCGGGCTGCTCGGCGCGGTCGCGTTCCTGATGGCGTCCGGGGCCGGCGACTGGGCGGGGCGCTTCGGCGGGGCGGCGTTGCTCGGGTTCTGCATCGGGTTGATGGTTGCGGTCGTTGAGGCCGCGTTCCGGAGCGCGTGGCTGGAGGTGCGGTTCAGCGAGCGCGAAGCGATCACCGTCAACCTTGGCGCGGAGCCGGTGAAGGTCGGCGGCGACGCGCGGGCCTGTACCGTCTGGGCACGGGGGGCGGCCGACGTCGCCCTCCGGTACTGGATTCGTGACGGGAAAGTGTTCTGCGAGGACGTGCCCGCGCGCCGCGAGGCGCCCGTGAGCGCCGGTGACACCCGCCTTGCCGGCGCCGTAACCGTCGTCGTGCGCACCGGCGCCGGCGCGGTGACCACGCCCGCCCCCGCGCCGGCGCCGGTTCCTGTTCCCCCACCGATCGCACCGTCTCCCGCGCCCCCGCCTCCTGCGCCCCCTGCCGCCGACGACTACGACGACGGGTTGCCGATGCCGCTGGTGCCGCCGGCGCCGGCGCGCCGCCCGGTCGCTTCGATCCTCGACCTGGACGACCCGCGGCCGGCCCCACCGAAGCCCGTGGCGCCGCCGGCCCCGGCGGCGAAAGCGGTCGGGCCGGCCGCGGGTCCGAAGCCGCCGGTGCCGCCCCCGCCGCGCCCGCCCGTTCCGACCGCCGCAAAGCCGCCGGCGATCGTCGCCAAGGACGGCGGCGCGGACGCGTGCCCGACCTGCCGGCGCAAGATCCCCGGCGCCCCGGGCGCCCGGTACTGCATGGTGTGCGACAAGACCTTTTGAAACGCTGCCCCGAAGCCGACCTCTGCCACAGATAAGGAGCCCCGCCAGTGCCCTACGACATGCAGATCGACCGCTCCAACCCTGGGTGCATCGTGTTCCTGGTGGACCTGTCCAACTCGATGCTCGACGGCATCGCGGGGACGCAACGGGCCAAGATGGACACGGTCTCGACCGCGATCAACCGGTTCTTCCAGGAGCTGATTACGAGCTGCGAGAAGGGCGAGGAGAAGCCGCGCAGCTACTTCGACGTGGGGCTCATCGGGTACACCACCGACGCCAACGGCGTCGCGATCGTCCGCCCGCTGTTCCAGCTCGGGCTGGCCGGCCGCGACCTCGTGAGCATCAGCGAGCTGTACGACAACCCGCTCGAGATCGAGCAGCGCCGCAAGAAGGAGTTCGTGGACGACGGCGCGGGCGGCCTGACCGAGGTGGAACGCCAGATCGCGTTCCCGGTGTGGTTCCGCTCGCCGGCCCCGACGGAAATGTTCGGCACCCCGATGTGTGAGGCGCTGAGGTACTGCAAGCACGTGCTCCAGGCGTGGATCGACGCGCACCCGAGCAGCTTCCCGCCGATGGTCATCAACCTGACCGACGGCGAATCGACCGACGGCATCCCGGTCCCGTTCGCCGAGGACCTCAAGGCGCTGGCCACTGCCGACGGGAACGTGCTGCTGTTCAACTGCCACCTGTCGGGCCGCGACGCGCAGCCGGTGTTCCTCCCACCGACCGAATCGGCGCTGCCGGACGAGTACGCCCGCGACCTGTTCGGCATGTCCAGCCCGCTGCCGGACAAGCTGCGGCACATGGCGGAGGTGAAGGGGATCTCGGCGCCGCTCGGGTGCAAGGCGATGGCGTTCAACGCCGACGCGGTGAGCTTGCTAAAGCTGCTCAACGTGGGCACGCAGGTGGTCGCGGCGGCCACCCTGCCCCCGCACCTCCGTTGAGCGCACGTTTCAAGTTCCAGGTTCCAAGTTCCAAGTCCGACGGTCGGGAGCCTGGTTTCGTGCCTCTAACTTGGAACCTGCCACTTGGAACATGAAACTACAGCGGAGCCGCCGCCCGGGTGCCTCGTGCTGCTCCTGCGCCTCTCGAGCGGGATGACCCGCGACGTGGTCACCCCTCGCGGCGAGGCGCCGGCGGTCGAGGCGGCGCGGCTCCTCGCGGATGACCTCATTGAAGGGCTGGTGAACACGGCCGCGGCCGGGTACGCGGTCGGCGCGCTCGATGTCGCCGTGCTCGGCTACCGCGCGCCCGACCAGGAGGGCCAGCAGCTCCTCTCGCTGCTCCCCGACGGCGACCCCAAGCCGCGGTTCGTGCCGCTCGCACACGTCGCCGGGATGCCGGCGGTCCCGCGCGACGGGGAAGGGCTCCCGCGGAAATGGGCCGTGCTCCCCCCCTGCGCCGGGGAGCCGTCTGCCGGCGCGGCCCTCGCGAACGTCTACCAGATGGTGTCCGTGTGGCTCACCGGGCGTTACGCGAGCCGCCCACCGGTCGTCATCCACTGCGTCGGCGGCGGTGACCACGACGACCGTTACTTTAGCACCGCGCGGTCACTGAACCTGCTCACCACGGCCCACGGGCCGACGCGCCTGCTGCACTACACCTTCGCCCCGCCGCCCGCGGACGCCGTGGACGCCCGGCTTGCGAGCGTGTCGGCGGCGCTGACGACGCGGCTCGGCGCGTTTATCAACGAATGGGACATCGCCGACCCGTGGGACGCGATCTTCACCTGCGCCTTTCAGGAGGACGCGACCGCTTGGGCCGAGGCCGGGGAAGAGCTGTCCCGCGTGTGCGCGATGTGGGCGCAAAAGATGGGCAACACGCCCGAACAGTGGGAAGACGCTTACGCGCTGGACGAGGGCCACGGCGCCGCGGCCATTGCCGACGGCGCCAGCAGCGGCATCTATTGTAACATTTGGGCGCAGCAGCTCAGCCGACGGCTTCTGGCGGACCGCCCGGACGTGCGAGATCCCGCATCGCTGAACAAGTGGGTCAGCGGGCTGCGTGCCGAGTGGCGCGCGGCGATCAACTACGACGGGCTGAACTGGTCGAAGCAGGCCAAGGTCGATCAGGTCGGCGCCGCCGCGACCCTGTTAGGGCTGGAGGTCGGCCCCGCGGGCGTGACCGGCGGGCGCCCGTGGCGGGCGTGCGCGGTCGGTGACGCGAGCCTGTTCTGGGTGCGTCAGGGCGAGTTGCTGGCGACGTTCCCGGTCGTCGCGGCGGACCAGTTCGGATCGGCGCCGCTGCTGGTGCGGTCGAGCCCGGGGTACCGCACGGTCGCGCTTTCAGCCGCCGGAACGTGTGAGCCGGGCGACCGGTTCGTGCTCGCGACGGACGCCGTGGCCGCCCGGCTCTTCAAAAGTGTCGCGACCGAACCCGGCGTCGACTGGGCGCGGCTCGAGGACCTCGCCGAAGCGGATTGGCGTGCGGAACTCGATGCGCTCCGGCGCGGCAACGACATGGTCAATGACGACTGTACGCTGATCGTGCTGCGCGTCACCGACCCGGCGAGCGGGGTGCGTGAGTCACCCCGAACGGTCGAAGAGGCTCTGGCGGGTGAGCCGCTCGAACCGGCGTTTGCGGTCGAAGAGGTGCCGGCAAACGAGGTACTCACGCTCGAAGAGGCAATTGCGCTCGAACCGCTCGCGGTCGAACAGGCGCCCGCGAACGAGCCCGAATCGGCGGACCCTCAAGAGGCGGGCGTCCCCCATTCGCCGCAAGAGCGCTCGGGGGCCGGTGCCTCGCACGCGCCGCCGAGCGAACCCGTTGCGCCCGGCGACGAGGTGGTGATCGATTTGCGCTACAACCCGCCACCGGAGGCGCCCTCCGCAGACGGCTCATCGGAGCGAAGGGCTTCGAGCGACTGACCTGCGCGCGGAAGCAATGTCCCCGCCACGTTCGTTCGCGCTCGCACCGGGCGCAAACGAACGTGCTCCCTGGCTGGTGAGCATTCCACAAAGGCCGCTCACCAGCCGGGGAGCGCGACGCAGTCCGGAATCAGTTCAGCCCCGCGGCGCGTTTCCGCCAGCGCACGAGCGGCGCCCCCGCGGCCTTCGCGTCGAGGGCGTTCCACGCGGTCTGAGCTTCCGCAAGGACATCCGCGGGCTTCGCCCCCGCACCGAGCTTCCGGAGTGCCGCCGCCGCGTCGCGGGTGAGAGCCTCGCGATCTGGGCCGCGCAGACCTAACGTCGGGTTCTTGACCGCATCGGCCAAGTACGCCCGCAGTGCGTCTTGCAGCGCCTGCGATCGGGCCGGATCGAACCCGTACCCGAGCCACAGCGGGAATTGGTCCGGGCTGAGGTCCGCGGGGCGCAGCGGTCCGGCGCCCAGGCCCGGGGTGCTGATCAGCTCCGCAGTTCGGGCCGGGCCGGCCAGTTCCGTGAGCAACTCGAACGCCAGTTCGGGACGCGGGCAGCGCGCCCGAACCACCCCCAACCGCCCCCCCGCGAAGTACGGGACGTAGTTCACCACCCGCTTCTCGACCGGCGCGGCGCCCGGTTCGAGGGGCCGCGGCGCGCCCGGTACGGGGGCGATCCCGAACCGCGCCGGTACCGTACCGTTCTCGCGCGGCAGTTTCGCGAGCTGGTCGAGCGACACGATCGCCAGCACCGCCTTGCCCGCCGCGAGCGCGGCGACCGGGTCATCGGACGCGCCCGGCGGAACGGCGCCGGCCGCCGCGAGCCCCGCCAGCCACCGCGCCGAGTCCGCAAACCCCTGTGCCAGGAGCCGCGGTTTGCCGGTCCGGATCTCGAAGTGGAACGCGAGCAGTTCCTCGTCCTTGACCCGCTCGATCAGGTCCTTGTCGCTCAGGGCCGGGCGGTCGAAGGAACTCGCGACGCGGGAGAACAGGTCGAACAGTGCGGTCGGGTCGGCCGGCAGCGGGGGCACGCTCGGCCCCTTGTCGCGGGCCGCGAAGAACGCCGCAACGTCGGCGTACTGGTCCCAGGTGGCCGGCGCGGCGAGCGGCCCCTTTCCGCGCTTCGCGAACTCCGCGACGACGGCCGGATCGGCGAACCGGTCGGCCCGGTACACCAGCAACACCCCGTCACCGGTGAGCGGGATCGCCTGGGCCTGATCGCCCCACGCCGCGAGCCGCTCTGCGTACGGCGGCAGCATCTCTGACACGAGCCCGCGAAGTTTCAGCGGGAGCGGCGTGAGGTGCCCGGGCTCGGCCCACTCGCCGAGACGGTTCGCGGGGAGCACCGCAAGGTCGGTGGCGTCGGCTGCGGTCATCGGGTCGCGGGTGAGGGTCACCGCCGCGCCCGTTCGCACCTCCCAGGAACGGATCATCGGCTCGACGGCGGCGGCGAACGCCGGGTCCGAGCAATTGAACGTCAGTTGCGCCCCTTCGTGAGGCCGGCCGGGGCGGTTCGGAGCGGTGCCCGGGGACCCGCTCCCGTCGCACCCGGTGGCCAGAGCACCAAGTGCGGCGACGAGCAGAACGCCGCCAATTATGGTGAGGGTGTGAAGCCGGTATCGGTTGCGCGGAATCGGGGGAAGTGCCTGTTGCATAGCGCGCCGCCCGTAGCATACAATGACGAGCGCTACCACCAGGGTTTACCGAAGAAACCCAAGACTCGCAATGGTGCGCACAATCTGAGCGTAGCCCGATCGGGGTTCGCGGCAAGTCGGTGATGTCGTCCCTGCCCAGGCACGGCCCACGCGCGGGGACGGTTCCCGCTCGCTCGCGACTCTTCACCTCGGCCGAGGGTTCGGACGGTTCAACGGCGAAGGACACACGACATGAAGGTGAGTTTGGTCGTTGCGTCTGGGGCCCACGAGGGCCGCGTGATTCCGCTAACCGGGTCGCAGTTCCTGATCGGCCGCGATCAGCAATGCAACTTGCGCCCGGCCAGCCCCGCGATCAGCAAGTTGCACTGCGGTGTTGTGATCCGCGACGGGAAGGTACTGGTCAAGGATTTCGGCAGCACCAACGGAACGCTCGTCAACGGCCAGCTTGTTCAGAGCGCAGAGGCCGTCGTTGAGAACGGGGCCTCGCTCCAGGTCGGCCCGCTCGACTTTACGGTGCGGATCGAGAAGTCCGCACCGAAGGTGGACGGCACCCCGCTCGGTGATTCCCCCGAAACGGCGGCGGCGCTGGCCGCGGTCAAGGCCGCCACTGCGGCCCCGAAGGCGCCCGCCCGCGACGCGACGCCGGCGCCGGTCAAGCCCACCGTTGGGAAGTCTGGGGTGACCGCGCCGACCAAGCCCGCTCCGGCGAAGGAGCAGCCGAAGCCGGCGCCCGCCGCCGCGAGCGGATCGGACGAAGACGACGTGGCCGCGATGCTCCTGGGCATGGACGATGAGGGGAACGGCAGCGTTCCCGACGGCAGCACGGTGATGGAGATCCCGAACCCGCTCACGGCCGGAGGCGCCGAGCCCCCCAAATCGAACAGCGGAGAGAAGCCCGGCGAGCCGAAGAAGGCCCAGACCCGTGAGGAGATGACCAACGCCGCCAACGACCTGCTCCGTCAGTACATGCGCCGCCCGAAGTGAGCGGCGGCCGGAACCCCAAGTCTTCCAGGCGAGTTTGAACCCGCGGGCCAGCACCGCGGGTTCAAACTCGCTACCTTTTTCGGCCCCATTTTTTGCTCCTGGAACCCGGAACGTGAAACTCCCCGACGGTTGGTCTCCCCGTACCCTCGCGGGGGTGCGCACCAAACTCCTGAACTGGTTCGACAAAAACCAGCGCGACCTGCCCTGGCGGCGAACCGTTAACGGAGCCCGCGACGCTTACCAGGTGTGGATCAGTGAGGTGATGCTCCAACAAACCACGGTCGCGGCCGTGGTGCCGTACTTCGAGCGGTTCCTGGCCGCTTTCCCCGACGTGCGTGCGCTGGCCGCCGCCGACGAACAGCGCGTCCTGAAGCTCTGGGAGGGCCTCGGTTACTACCGCCGCGCCCGGCACCTTCACGCCGCCGCAAAACTCCTGGTCGCGGCGCACAACGGCGACCTCCCGGACGACCCCGACGTGTGGGCACCGCTCCCGGGCGTCGGCCGGTACATCCTCGGCGCCGTGCTGTCACAAGCGTTCGACCGGCCGCTGCCGATCGTCGAAGCGAACAGCCTGCGCGTGCTCGCGCGACTGTTCGCGTACCCCGGCGACCCGCGAGAGGGGGAAGGCAAGGTCTGGGTGTGGGCAGCCGCCGAAACCGTTCTCCCCGCGAAGCGGGCCGGGGATTTCAACCAGTCGTTAATGGAACTCGGCGCGCTGATCTGCACCCCGGCTGCACCGGCGTGCGACCGCTGCCCGGTGAGAGACAACTGCGAGGCGAAGCGGCTCGGCCGCCAAGATCAGATCCCGCCCAAAAAGAAACAGCCCGCCATCACCGAGGTCGCAGAAGTCGGGGTCGTGATTCGCGACGGCGCGAACGTACTGTTGTGCCAGCGGCCGGCGGACGCGGGACGGTGGCAAAACATGTGGGAGATACCCCACGCCCTCCGAATGGAGGGAGAAGACGTTTCCGCGGCGGCGGTGCGGGTGGCACGAGAGCTGACCGGGTTCGATGTCGAGCCGGGCGCCGAGATCCGGACCGTCCGGCACGGCGTGACCCGGTACGCGATTACCCTGGTGTGCGTCGGATCGGTTCTCCGGGGCGGGGCGTTTGCTGCCGGTCACTATGCGAACGCGAAGTGGGTCGCGCCGCGAGAACTCGGGGACTACCCGGTCAGCTCGCCGCAACGAAAACTGATGACCGCGCTGGCCGACCCGAACCACCAGCCGCGTTTGTTCTGACGAACAGGCCGCCTCGGCAAGTGCAAAGTGATGGGCCGAAGCTTTCGGCGACCGCCTGCCGGAGGATGATGCGACGGTAGGGCGCCGCGTTAACGCGCTCGCCACGGAAATGCTGTATGGCGAGACTTTATTTGACTGATCTTGCATGTTGGTCTATAGACATATGCCGCCCCACACCGCAGGTCACATTTCGCGATGACGACTTCGGGGACCGCATGCCGACTCAAACGAGCAGAGCGCGTCGCGAACTGCTGCTGACCGTGTTCCCGCCCGACCTCTTGCCCCCGGCCCCCGCGGTCGTCTTGCAGGTGTACGCCGCGGCGGGGTCTCCGGACTGCGACCCGACCCACCTGGCCGCGCTGCTGGCCACCGATCCGGCCCTGTGTGTTGGCGTTCTGCGGGTCGCGAACTCGTGCGTCTACGCTCTCCCCCGTCCCGTTGCCAGTGTGTCGCGGGCCGTCCAAGTGCTCGGGCGCCGGACCGTGCGCGCCCTCACACTCGCGCTGTCCGCCCCCGGCCCTCGCGGCCCCGGCGCGCGCGAGTACTGGCTCACGTCCGTCGGCGGCGCGATCATCGCCCGCGAGCTGGCGGTGCTGAAACGCGCTCCGGCTCCGGACGAAGACATGGCCGCGGCGCTGTTGCGCGACCTCGGATCGGAGTTGTTGCGCGGCGCGTTCCCGGTGCGGTGGGCGAAGCACCCGCAGCGGCACGGCCACCGGCTCCTGTTCGACCCGTGCGGGGCCGAAAACGAATCGTTCGGGGCGAACCACGCCGACGTTGGCGCCGCGCTGCTCGCACGCTGGGGTCTGCCGCCCGAGGTGGTCGAGCCGGTCCGATACCACCACCGCCCGGATCAGGCCCCTGCCGGCCCGCTAAAAGAGCGGGCCGAGTTGTTATGGCTGTCGGACCGGCTGATCCGGTTGGACGAAGTGGCCGCTTACCCGGACCTGCTGTCCCAGTTATTAGAAACGGCGGAACGGCGGTACGCGCTGACGCCGTCAGCGATGACGGCCTTCCTGGACGCGGTCGTCCCCAGGATCGAAGCGTTTGCGGCGGCGATCAACGTCGGCGATGTTCACTGCCCGAACTTGGCGGCCACCCTTAAGCTGATCTGACCACCTACGGGTTCAAGAGAGCGGACGCCGCGAGCCGTTGAGCCCAACAGGCACGCTGAAAACGGCAGATTCCCAGGCCACTCACGAATCATCCACCTTTCCAACACGTCACCAGAGAAACGGCTCTTCGTGTCCGCAGTGGTGCGAGAACCGCAAACTTCGCATCGCCTTCTTCCCGCAGCCGTTACAATCCCATCAAGCCCGGCGGGGTCTCACCTTCACACGTTCTGCACAATTCTATGTTTTGGCGCCTGTTCTCCACGTATCTGGTACTCGTCCTCGCCGCGGTGGGGCTCCTCGGGCTACTCGTTCGCCACCGATCCGAGGAGATGTTCCGCGAGCTGATGAGCGAGGTCGCGGTGGCGCTGGCCGGGGTGGTGGTGCTCGCGACCGTCGCGGCGTTCGCGCTGGCCCGGCTGTTCGTGCGTCCGCTGATCGAGTTGCGAGAAGGGGCGCGGAAACTGGCCGACGGCGACTTGGGCCACAAGATCCGCGTTACGGGTGGTGCCGAGCACTACGAGCTGGCGGAAACGTTCAACGCCATGAGCGCGCGGCTCGCGTCCACGTTCCGGCTGCTCGAGCACGACCGCGAGCAGTTACGGGCGATCCTCTCCGGCATGGTCGAAGGGGTCGTCGCGATCGACGACAAGCGGCGGGTGCTGTTCGCCAACGAACGGGCCGGTCAGTTGCTCGAGTTCGACCCGCGCAAGGCGGTCAACCAGCAGTTGTGCGACGTCACGCGATTGGCGCCGTTCCACGCGATCGTCGAACAGGGGCTCACGGCCGCCGAACCCCACCGGGAGGAGTTCGACGTGCCCGGGTCCGGTGGGCGCCACCTGGAGGTGTACGTGTCGCGGTTCCCCGGTCAGGGGATGCCCGGGGCGGTGGTGGTGGTCAACGACACCACCGAAGTGCGGCAGGCGGAGCGCATGCGCCAGGACTTCGTGGCGAACGCGTCGCACGAACTGAAGACGCCGATCGCGGTCATCAAGTCGAGCGTGGAGGCGCTCCAGGACGGCGCGGCCGAGGACCCGCACACCCTGGCGTCGTTCCTGGAGCAAGTGGCCCGCGAGTCGGACCGGATGACGTACTTGGTCAAGGACATGCTGAGCCTGTCGCGGATCGAGTCCGGGGCGCTGGGGCTCGAACCCCGCGTGGTCGTACTGGACCGCGAAATCTCCGACTGTATGGAACGGCACCACCCGCGGGCCGACACGAAGACCCTCACACTGGTGGAGAAGCCGCCGCCGGACGCGCCCGCGAACGTGGCCGCGTGGGCCGACCCTGATGCCCTGCGGCAGGTGATGGACAACCTTGTCGATAACGCGATCAAGTACACGCCCAACGGCGGGCGGATCACCGTCCGCTGGGGCGCAACGGCGGACACGGTCAGTTTCGAGGTGGAAGACACCGGCGTGGGCATCCCGGAGGGGGACGTGAACCGCGTGTTCGAACGGTTCTACCGGGTGGACCGGGCGCGCGGGCGCGCGGAAGGCAGCACCGGCCTCGGGCTCTCGATCGTGAAGCACCTGGTGCAGGCGATGCGCGGCCAGGTGCGGGTGAACAGCAAGCTCGGCAAGGGGACCACGTTCCGCGTGACGCTCCCGCGCGCGGGCAGCGCGTGAGGGGCAATATGAGTGAAGACGTGTGGTTGTCGGTAACGCGCGCGATAACGCTCCTGAAGCTGACAAAGGGCCGAACCACGGACCGCAAATTGAGACTGTTCGCATGCGGGCGCCTTTACACCATGAGGCATCTCATTGTTGGCGATGCGACTACACTCCTTGATGCGGTCGAAGCGGCGGCCACGGCCGATGAGCTTCGCCGGATCAGGAGAAATTGCCCGGAGATGTATTGGATCGCGTCCGATCGTCGGCTCCGGGGGCGTCTCCATCATGTTGATTCGTACCCGTGCGGCCTTGCGGCGACGGTCACGGACGCCAACGCACGGAACGCAGCCAGGCGTTCGCTCGGTTACGGGTATGAGTGGGCTCATCAGCAAGAAGCGATGTTAGCCCGTGAGGTGTTCGGCAACCCGTTTCGGCCGATTGATTTTGCCCCGTGGCACACGGATACCACAGTGGCGCTCGCAAAGGGCATGTACGAGTCGCGCGATTTCTCCGCGATGCCCATCCTCGCCGACGCCCTTCAAGACGCCGGATGCGATAACGCCGATGTGCTCATTCATTGTCGAGACGCGAGCGCGGAACACGTGCGCGGCTGTTGGGTCGTGGACGGCGTTCTCGGTCTGGCGTGAGTGGGAGAAGCGGCCGGCTGGTATAAAGCGCACATGGAACGCGCCGTCCCGCTCGGGGACTTGGTTCCGAGGGACGCGCTCTTACTCTCCGCCTTTCGGCCGAGGCTACTGTGCCGTTCAAACTGGTCGTTTGGGACTTCGACGGGACGCTCGCGGACTCGCTCCCGACCGCCACCGCCATCTTCAACCGGCTCGCGGCCGAGATGGGGCTCAAGCCGGTCGGCGACCTGAGCGCCGCACGGTCGCTGCCCACGCGGCAGTTCCTCCGGCAGCACGGCATTTCGATGTGGCGGCTCCCGCGCCTGGTACGGAAGTATCAGGCTGCGGCGGCCGAAGAAGCCGACCGGTTGAAACTCGTGACCGGGCTCCCCGAGGTGCTCGCGGCCCTCGCCACTTCTGGGATGAAACTCGGCATCCTGTCATCGAACCGCGAGGACAACATCCGCCGGTGCTTGCGTGCGAACGGGGTCGAAGGACGCTTCGCCTTCGTGGTCGGCTACCCGCGGCTGTTCGGCAAAGCCAAGGCGCTCAAGCGGATCATTCGTGCCGAACAGATCGACCATTCGGAGGTGCTGTACGTCGGCGATGAATTGCGCGACATCGAAGCCGCGAAGAAGGTCGGCGCGAAGGTCGCGGCGGTGACCTGGGGCTTTCACACGGTGGAACTGCTGCGCTCCGGGGCGCCGGACTTCGTGGTCACTACGCCGGATGAGCTGTTAGGAATTGTTGGGCGGCCGTGAGGGTGAAACGTCACCTCGATTCGAGGACGCTCTGGATCGCCAGCGCGAACGCGCGCCCCTCGTCGCCTTGATCGCTCAGCCCGAGCGGCTTGGCACGGAGTCGCGCCGCGTCGTCGCCGAACGAGTCAACCGTCCGCAGGTGCAAGTACCACACGGCCCCGGCGCGGAGGTCGTCCTCGCCGAACACATACGCCGGGCGGTTCAGCCGGTCGGCGGTCACGCGGTTGAACTCGGTCAGCGCGGCGGACAGGGTTTCGGGGGTCGTTTCGATCGCGTGGAACGTCAACCCGCGGCTCGCGGCCATGTCCTTGATCGCACTCACATCCTGGCCGGTCGGGTGCAGGTACACGACCGAGCGGAATCCGGCAGTCTTGAGCGCGTCGAACCCGTCGAGCGTCGGCTTACGGCCGGCGAACAGGCCGTCCTTCACCTTGGTTGCGCCGCCGACGCCACTCGGTGTGGCGCTTTTGGGCGGCTCAGGCGTTTGCGGTTTCATCGGGGCGCCGAGAATGCCCTGCGGAGGCGGCTGCGTGGGCCGGGCCGAGGAGCTACCGGGCGGGGATTCCGGGTACAGCACTTCTGGGCCGCCGCTCTTCGGTGCCGGGCTGCCGCCGGGCGGCAGGTCAAGCGCCGGCGGCGGGAAGTTGCTCGAACCGGTCGGCGGGGATGAGGGGGCCGGCGTGGTCGGTACGCCCGCCGGCGGCAGCAGGATCGAGTTCCGCGGCGCTTCGGGCAGGTACGGCCGCGGGCGCTTGTCGGGGTCGTTCAGGTGGCAGCACCGGTGCCGGCACCCGACCGCCCCGACCAGCAGAACTGCACTCGCGGTGAGCAGCATTTTCCGTAACATCGACCCTCCTCCGCAGCGGCCCAATGGGCGGTCTCCGACATCCGATTCTAGACCGCCTTGCGGTGGCCCCCAGCGAACTTGAGCCGTTCTGCACCGATTCCGGTTGTGCGGCGTGGCGGAGTTTCCGGTTGTGCAAGTTGTGCGGGGCTAGTGGCGTGGGCAAGCTAGACCGCCCAGTGAAAATGAGGCGAATAAATCGCCCATCGAGTCGGTTGCTTTCGTGTGCCGTTTCGCCATCTTTTGGGTACCGTACCGAGCACGACTCGCCCGGCTGAAATAGAACCTCACCCAGTGGCAGTGCATAGCACTTCGGGTTCCTCGGCGCTGAGGACGTGCAGCGGCTGATTAACGAGGTTATGCTCACCAGCCGCGACGACAACGAATAAACACCAACGGAGACGCAACCAGTGGCGAAGCAACACGCTCCCGGGTTCCTGAAGATTGTGGCGGACGCGAAGACCCGAGTCACGGAATGCACGGTCGATGACGTGCGCGCCCGCCGGGACGCGGGCGAATCGTTCGTGCTGGTGGACGTGCGCGAGGAGAGCGAGTTCGCGGCCGGACACGTTCCCGGCGCGATCCACATCGGCAAGGGCGTCCTCGAGCGCGATGTCGAGGCCAAGATTCCTGACCCGGCCGCGCCGGTGGTGCTCTACTGCGGTGGGGGCTTCCGGTCGGCTTTGGCCGCCGACGCGCTTCAGAAGATGGGGTACACCAACGTCATCAGCATGGACGGCGGCTGGCGCGCGTGGACCGAGAAGGGGCTGCCGGTCGAGAAGTGAGGCGCACCGGTCGAGCAAGTCGCACAAGTTTATGAAGATGTTTTGCGCGGTGCCGTGACGCCCACACGGCGGGACCGGTCCGGCCAAGCAACGCGCTCCCGGCTTGCGGAAGGTTGTGGCGGGCACGAAACCGTGACACGAAGTGCCCCCGCCGGGGGCACGTTCCATTCTCGTGCGTCTGGACACGGCCGGAACGGTCGCGGATACTGACCCGCTCGCCCGCCGCCAGCCCCAGGAGCCACACATGAAGCCCCTCTCCGTGGTCGCATGCGCCGCCCTGCTCGGGAGCCTGTTCCCGGCCGCCCGCGCCGACCTGCCCAAGCCCGAAACGTTCGACGACGCAGGCTTCGTGTCCATTTTCGATGGCAAGACGCTCGGCGGTTGGAAGGTGTCCGCCAAGACCGGGCACAGCGGCAAAAGTAAGAACAAGAGCGGCGGGAAGTGGGAGATCAAGGACGGCGCGATCGTCGGCAGCCAGGACGAGCCCGGGAACGGCGGGATCGTCATCACCGAAAAGGAGTACGGCGACTTCGAGGTGGCGCTGGAGATGAACAACGACGACGGCCCGGACAGCGGACTGTTCCTGCGCAGCACGGACACCGGGAAGTGCTATCAAGCGATGATCGACTACCACAAGGGCGGCAACCTGCTGGGCATTTACGGCGAGGGCATCGGCGGCAAGCCGCACGTCCGCAACTTCGACTTCGGGAAGGACGTGACGGAGATCGTGGTGCCCAGCAAGCAGGCCGACGGCGGGTTCAAGTGCCCGGTGAAGGCGGAAGACTGGAAGGCGTTCTGGAAGCCCGGCGAGTGGAACGAACTGCGGGCACGCATCGAAGGCAACCCGCCCAAGATCACGACCTGGATCAAGGGCGTGAAGTTCATGGAGTATCAGGACACCGAGAAGCGGCTGGCGGACAAAGGCGGCATCGCGCTGCAAGTCCACGGCGGCGGGGACTACACGAAGCAGTTCGTGCGCTACCGCAACATCCGCGTGAAGGAGCTGAAGAAGTAGGTTGCTGTCAGGCGTCGTGCGTGCGGCTTCAATCGGTGACCGCGGTCACCCGACCGACAACGGCCGAGCGGGGCGCCCAGCCGTTGATTTTGCCGACGTTGTTCCCGATCAGCAGTTGGTCTCCGTTCACCTCTTTCACGAGGTGCAAGAGGAACCCGCCACGCCACGCGACCAGTACCACATCGCCAGCGCTCACCGTCGCCGAATCGGCGGGCGCGATCGTGACGAGTTGGCCGCTTTCGATCCGCCCGCGCATCGATCCGCCGGTGGGGCGCACCTGGACCGTCCGCCCCTCTGACAGGCCCGCTCGTGCGTCGTTGACCCAGCCCATGCGAATACCCTGTCCCAGGATCGAACCCGCGAGGGCCTGTACCTCGCCGACACCCCGGCAGAACTCAACCGGGTGAAGACACCGACGGGCGAAGGGCGCTTCACTCAGAACGGAACCGCTCCTCGTCGCGGTCACTTCGTTTTCGGCCCCATCAGTTCGCCGAGCACATCGGGCTTGCCCGCGGTGCGGTCGAGGCGCGGGTAGCGCAACCCGTCCTTGTAGTCAATCACGTGGGTCTTGAAGAAGTCGCCGCTCTCGGCCAACAGTTCGAGCTTCCCGCCGGATTTCGTCGCGCCGACAGCGGCCTTGAGCCCGTCCGGCGAGAAGCGGCGACCGTTCACCGCGATCAGTTTCATCCCGGGGGCGAGTCCCGCTTTCGCGCCCGGCGAGTTCGGAACCGTGTCCCCGACGAGCCCGTCCGCGCTGACCGAGAACCCGACCGAATCGGCGAGGTTCACGCCCTTCGCCAGCCCCTCCATCGTCGTAAACAGGTCCGTCGGCTTGTCGGAGTACGCGAGCGCCCAGCCCCCGCTCGTGATGCCGTCCAGCGGCGGCGCCTCGGCCACCGCCTCGACCCGGCGCGCGAAGTGCCCCTTCCAGTCATAGGGTGCCACCTCATTGAGGGCCTTCAGCACGTCGTCGAGTGCGTAGCGTTCCACCTCGGGTGCGCCCGTTCCGGTGCCGAAGAACGCCTTACAGAAGTCGTCCAGAGTCTTCGCGCCCTTCGTCCGGGTACGAATCAGCACGTCCGCTTCGAGCCACAGCAGCGTGCCCTCGTCGTAAAAATCCACCGATCGCCGGGCCGACCGCCACGCCCCTGTGGCGTCGAACAGCGTGCTGGCCGCAGCAGCCGTGTCGTCCAGCGGGCGCCACCCGCGGGCCTTGACGTTCGACATGCGGGCGGCCGTCATTGCGAGGTAGTCGCGGCCTTCGTCGGGCGTGTACAGCCCGCTCCGCACCGCCAGCAACCATCCCAGGTAGTTGGTCAGCCCTTCGTACACCCACAGCAGCCGCGTTTGCTGCGGCTTCTGGTAGTCGCGTTTCAGCATGTCGGCCGGGCGCCGATACTTTCCGTTCCAACTGTGGACGAACTCGTGCGGGAACAGCGTTGCGGAGGCCTTCCGCTCGCCCGCTTTTACCAGCGCGAGTTCGGCGAGGCGGTTGTCGCTCGACTGGTGGTGCTCAATGCCCGCGCGCGGGATGTGGTTACTCAGACCCAGCAAAAAGGTGTAGTTGGTGTACGGTTTCGCTGGCCCGAACAGCTTCTCGGCCTCACCCGGGAGCCGCTTCCACGCGGCGAGGGTCGCTTCGGGTGCGTCGAGGCCGGCGACGCTGTCGCACGCGATAAACACCCGGTGTTTGCCGCTCGCCCCGTCGAGGGGCACCTCGCGCACGTGCTCGCCGGCCAGGAGCGGCGAATCGACGAGCATTCCAAGCGCGACCGACCCGAAGGTCGTAACGCCAGCGGTCGCCCCTTTGATCGGAAGGGCGGTGCCACACGCCCAACCGGCCGGCAACTTCACCATCGGAGCAAACGTGAGTTCCTCCAGCGGTGCCGCACCGGGCAAGTCCAGTTGTGGGTACATCAGCACGTCGTTCCAGTTCAGCATCAGCAGTTTCGGCGACGCGACCGTCATGAACTGCGCCCCGCCCTCGGCCCCGGCGGCGAGCAGCAAGTCGAACGTGACCTCAATCTCCTTGCACCCGTCGGGAATGGTGACATCGACCGTGAACGGGTCGGCGTCGGCGCGCTTCCACGTGAGCACTTTGCCGTTCGCAGCGGCGCGGAACTCCGTGACGTTGGCGATCTGGCCGACGGGCCGGTGCCGCCCCGGGATCCACTGCGGGTAGTGCAGGGTGAGCGACTCCGGCTGCGTCGGGATCACCTCACGCACGTGGATCACCTTCCGCGCGACCTCGGACGCGTCAACGTGGAGTCGGATGTCCCCCGCTGCGGCGGGGGACGGGAGTAAGGTGAAAGCAATGAGAACAAGGACGGCGAGCACAGAACGCGGCATAACGGCTTCTCCGGTACGAGCGGAAGCCGACATGGTACCCGCGCCGCCGCAGAATTGCGATCAACCGTCAGAAGCGACAACGGCTCGCCCAAGTGGGCGAGCCGTTGCGTGCGTATCAGTCGTTCACGCACTCCGGCGGGCTCCAAGTGCCCGCCAGGAGTCAATTAGCCGACGAACACACCGCCGAGGAACCCGTCGAACGCGGCGATGGTGCCGAGGGCGGCAAAGCTGCTGCCGTCGAACGTGCGCACCAGCGCGTTGCTGCCCGGCCCCGGCCCGACCAGGATGTCGGGAACCGCGTCGCCGTTGATCCGCCCCAGGCCCACGCGTGCGCCGCTGGTGCCCGAGATCGTCGCGATGGTTGCGCCGCCCGTCGCGACCGTGGTGCGCTGGAAGACCTTCACTTGGCCGTTCACGCCCGGCCCGGTGCCGACCACGAGTTCCGCGAACCCGTCGGCGTTCAGGTCCCCCGCGGCCACCGTCACGCCGCCGCTGAACCCCGGGAACGCCAGGAAGCTGAGCACCTCGTTCCCGGTGCGACCGAACGCCTTCACGTGCGACGCGCCGGTCGCGGTGCCCACAACGATCTCGTCGGCGCCGGTCCCGTCGTAGTTGCCCGCGGCCACCGTCACGCCGCCGTTGAAGCCCGAGAACGCGATGAAGCTGGACAGCAGCGTGTTGTTGGCGAAGCTGAACGCCTTGACGTGCGCCGCGCCCGAGCCGGTGCCCACAATGATGTCGCCGCGGCCGTCGCCGTCCACATCGCCGACCGCAACGTTTACCCCGCCGTTGAACCCCGTGAACGAGAAGAAGCTCGAGATCAGCGCCCCGGTGGCGCCGTCGAACACCTTCACGTGGCCGCCGGCCGCCCCGGCCCCAGCCCCGGCCCCCACGACGATGTCTTCCACCTGGTCGCCGTTCACGTCGCCGGTGGCCACGCGCACGCCGCCGTTGAACCCGTCGAACGCGAAGAAGCTGAACCGCAGCGAGCCGTCCTGGTTGTACACCTTCACGTGGCCGTTGGCGCCCGCGTCCGCGCCCACCGCCGTCAGGTACACCGGCGTCGCGGCCGGGGTATTGATCTGTTGGTCCGTGAACAGCGTCACGGTCACCGTCGCACTGCTGAACGCCAGCCCGTCACTCACCTGGACGATCAGGTTGAACGGCCCGCTGCCCACCACGCTGACCGCCCCTGGGTTGGCGACGGTGATCCGGCCGGTTGTCGGGTTGATGGCGAAGGCGCCGCCCGTGTTGCCCCCAATGATGCTGTACGTCAGCGGGTTGTTGTTCGCGTCGCTGGCGGCCACCACGCCGGCGAGCGCCCCCGACGGGCTGCCGGCTGGCAGCTCGAACGACTGGTTGACCACCGACGGGGCCACGTTGCCGGCCGCGGCCGGGGAGCTGAAATCGACCGTCCCGCGGCCGGGCACGTCGACGCTGTGGTCCACCACCTGCTCGATGAACGCGAGCGACGTGGACGCGAAAACGTTGTTGCGGGCCGAGGTGTTCGCTGCGGCACCAGCGGCGTTCAGGTTGATGATCGCCCGCGCCGCGCCCGCCGGCCGGTAGTTCGCGAAGTTGTTCCCGCCGCTGCTGGTGCCGAGGGACGTCCCGCCGCCGCCCGCGTCCGCTAGGCCGCCATTCTCCACCCGCAGCCCGGCGATCGCGTTGTTGTTGAGGTCCGTGCCCTGGATCAGGGCCGTCCCGCCGTTCACGTCGATTCCGACGCCGGTGCCCGTGAACGAGCCGTTGTAAATCGTCGCGACCGAGCCGGCCTGAATGCTCACGCCGGTGCCGGTCGCCGTGCCGGTGATGACGTTGCCGCCGCGCAGCTCGGCCACGCCCTTCGACTGGATCAAAATCCCGGTCTGCACGTTGGTCAGCGTGTTGCCGAGAACGAGCACCGGACCATAGCTCGAGAAGTCGTACCCCGGGAACTCGACGGGGCTGAGCCACTCCAGCCCGATGTTCGCCCCGGTCACCGTGTTCCCGGCGTAGGTCACGACCCCGTTGGGACCGGAGTGCGAGGTGATGATGAACGCCTGTTGCAGGTTCGCCGCCGGGTTCACACCCGCGGCGTTCAGGAACTGGTTGCCGCTGACGGTGATGTTGCTCCCGTGGGAGTGGCCGTTCTCCCAAATGCCCACGATCCGCTGCGGGTTCGCGACGGCGGCCGCGTTCAGCACCCGGATCGTGTTCCCGGTGATCCGCAACCCCTCATAGGTTCCCGGCAAGTACGTATCGGACTGAATCCCGACCGTGCTCGAGTTCGCCGTGGAGCCGGCCGCGTCGCCGGGGATCTCGATCAGGTTGTTCGAAATCGTCTGCCCGGTGCCGAAGCTGTAGTTGATGCCGACGTTCTGGGACACGTCGGCCGGCGCCGCAGCCGTGCTCAGGTCGGTCGCGATGCGGATCCGGTTGTTTGTGATCGTCGTGCCGGAGTACGCGCCCGCGCCGACCGTTTTCGGGTCCGCGTACATCCCGATCCCGAGGTCAAAGTCAAGCAGGGTCAGGTTGGAAAACGTCCACCCGGTGTTGGCCTCGGCCGGGGTCGCCGCGCCGGGGAAGTAGAACACGCCTTCGAGGTCAACATTGGGGAGGTCGCCCGGCCCCTGGATCACCGCAGACCCCAGCGACGCGGCGGTCACAGTGACGTTTTTCAGGCCGCCGCCAATGGTAATCGCGTAATCGTCACCGCCGGTGCCAGCAACGCCGTCGTTGCCCTGCGCCCACGAGGCCGCGGCGAACGTCTCGGTCCAGTCAAAGACACCGCTCAAGATAACGGTGTCGCCCGACTTGACGAAGTTCGGGCTGAGCGGGTTGGTGAACGCATCGGCGAGGATGCGGTAGTTGTTGTTCGACGCGGTGAACCCACCGGTCAGCGCGGTGATTGTGATGGTTGCCGGGGTGAATCGGCTCTCGAGCGATTCAGTCGTCAGGCGAGCTCGGTTGCGCATCGGTTCAGGTCGTGAGGAGGGATCGGGTCGGGATAGTCTTCCGAAAGCGACACCTGCGAGGGTCGGGAAGGCCCGCAGGTGAGCACCGGTGGCCGCCGTCAGGCGCGAACTGTGGCCAGCGCCGCAGAATCCTTCTGCCCGCAGTTGCATTTATAAGCGTATAGCGTCAGCACTGATTACGGCTGAATGCGACTTTAATGAATATCCGAGAACTCACGTCGCACTACCAGCTTAAAAAATAGCTCTTTCGCGGCGGAGCAGAACATTTTTCGGGTCACATAGTAAACGCTAGCGATTACTGTCTCACCAAAATTCGCCACACCCGAATAACCAGTTTTGTGCAGCCGCGGGTGTCCAGTTGTCGGTCGCGTTCTGTGATACCCAAAATTAGTTTACACAGCTTGCACAGTTTACATGGTTGACGCGACGTAGTGAACCCACAAATTATTTTTTCGCCTACGCCTCAAAGGCCTCATAACGCGATTGACCGGTCCGAGCGTGCCCAAAGCACGTCCTCACCGGCTCACCAAAGCCGACGCACGGTGGCGACGTTCCGCGCGGCGGCCGCCGCGGGGCACGGTACAATGGCGGCGCAACCCGTTCTGCGGCCCGGGTCGGCGAAAGGAAACGCATGCTCCGCGAAGTGCAAATCGACATCCGGCGACAGCGGGCAAAGGCCACAAAGTTCGCAATCGAGAACACTGGTAAGAACCGCGTGTTCTCGGACTATCGGGTGACCAACCCGGAGTCCGGCGGGCAGTACACGGTTTCGATCAAAGGGTTCGAGGTCGGGGACAACGCCTGCACCTGTCCGGACTTTAAGGCGAACACCCTGGGGACCTGCAAGCACATTGAGGCCGTGCTCGACCACCTCAAGGACGAGCTGCCGGTACACCTCCAGAAAAAGAAAGCGGTCGTCACCCGGCCCGAGATCTTCCTTCACTACGGCGAGCAGCTTCAGGTCGGGGTTCACCTCCCCGCCCGGCACTCCGACAAGCTCGGGCGGCTGGCGCACGCCTACTTCGACGACAAAGGGCTGTGGTCCGGGCGGGGGAAGTACCCCGACCTCATCCGCGACGTGGAGGCGGTGCCCGAAGAGGTCACCGTGATGTCCGACGCGCTCGAGTTCATCGACCGCGAGATCGAGCGCGCCGAGATGCTCGCCCGCGAGCAGGAGTGGCTGCAACAACTGGAAGCCGGCACGCTCGACCTGCCCCTCCTCTCCGTGCCGCTGTACGACTACCAGATGCGCGGGGTGCTGTTCCTCGCGTGCCGGGGCCGCAGCATCCTCGGCGACGACATGGGGCTCGGGAAAACCGTGCAGACACTCGCGGCGGTCGAGCTGCTGGCCCGCGAGCGCGGCATCCGCCGCGCGCTGGTCGTCGCCCCGGCGTCGGTCAAGTACCAGTGGGAGACCGAGATCCGGAAGTTCACCGCGCGGCCCGTTCAGGTGATCGAGGGCGGCCCCGGGGCACGGCTCGACCAGTACGCCGAGCCCACCTTCTTCCGGCTCGTAAACTACGAACAGGTCGTGCGGGACCGCGAGGCGATCAACGCCTGGAAGCCCGACGTGATCGTGCTGGACGAGGCGCAGCGGATCAAGAACTGGGAGGCGAAGACCTCGCGCGAGGTGAAGAAGCTGCGGAGCCGGTACGCGATCGTTCTGACCGGCACCCCGCTGGAGAACCGGCTCGAGGAGCTGTACAGCATCGTGCAGTTCGTGGACGAGCGCCGGTTCGGGCCGGCGTTCGAGTTCCTCCACGAGCACCGGGTGCTGGACGAGAACGGCAACCTCAAGGGGTACCGCAACCTCGACAAGATCCGCGAGAAGCTCGCGCCCATCTTCCTGCGGCGCACCCGCGGCGAGGTGCTCACGCAGCTCCCCGCGCGCACGGACAACACCGTGTTCGTGGAACTCGCCGACGAGCAGCGCGGCCCTTACGAGGAGCAGCGGGTCACGCTGGCGCGGCTCCTTCAAAAGAACTACCTGACCGACCTCGACAGGAAGCGCATCCTCGCGTCGCTGGTGAACCTCCGCACCATCTGCGACAGCCTGTTCCTGTACGACAAGCAGACCCGCGTGTCCCCCAAGCTGGACGAGTTCGCGGAACTCGTCCCCGAACTCGTCAGCGATCACAAGCTGGTGGTGTTCTCGCAGTGGGAGACGATGGCGATGGAGGCCGCGAAGGTGCTCGACCGGTTGGGCGTCGGGTACGTGCTCCTGCACGGCGGCCTGCCCGGGAAGGAGCGCAAGGCGGTGCTCGAGCGGTTCCAGACCGACGCGGCGTGCAAAGTGTTCCTCAGCACCGACGCGGGCGGCACCGGCCTGAACCTCCAAATGGCGGACACGGTGGTGAACCTCGAACTGCCGTGGAACCCGGCGGTGCTGGAGCAGCGCATTGCCCGGGTTTACCGGATGGGTCAGAACCGCCCGGTGCGCGTGATCAACTTTGTCACCCGTGGCACAATTGAGGAGCGGGTGCTGCGCACGGTCGAATCGAAACAGGCGCTGTTCGCCGGGCTGTTCGCGGGCGACGCGGACGAGATCCCGTTCGAGGCGGTCGGCACCGGCGGGTTCCTCGACACCATGCGCGAGCTGGTCGAAACGGGTGCAGAAGCGGAGGACGGCGGGCAAAGAGCCAGCGACCACGATCAGAAGACACAAGGCGAGCGTGCGCCGGCCTTACCGCCGTCGTCGCTTGCGACCCGGCCCTCGCCTTCCGCGTGGCACGGGTTGGCCCAAATTGTAGAAGGTGCGTGCGCGGTGCTGGCCGACCCGGACGCGATGCAGCAACTCCCACCCGAGGCACGCGAGCGGCTGCGCGCCGCTATCCGCTCACTCGACAGCCACTTCCGTTCAGAACCGTCAAATTAGTATCGCGCGAAGGGCCGTTGGTACGGGTCGTGCAAGTTCTACCTCCGCTGAACCGGCCCGGCGTGGATCGCCGGCCGAACGAACGGCTCCCCACCCGGGCAGCCCCGGAGGACAAAGATGAAAACGTTCGCACTTACGGCCCTTGCCGCCATCGGTCTCGCGTTCACGGCCGGCACCGCCGACGCCCAGTTCCGCAGCCGCAGCGTACCCAGCTACAACTACCCTTCGACGGTCTACAACTACCCGTCCACTGTTTACCCGTCGGCGATTTACAACTATCCGTCCGTCACCTACTCGTCTTACGCGCCGGCGTACACCGGCATCGTCACCAGCAACTACTACTCCCCGTATTCGGGCAGCGTGGTCACACCCGCCGGCTTCACCACGACTTACAGCACACCGTACTACAGTGCTCCGTACTACAGCACGCCGTACTCCAATAGCTACGGCGGCATGTACCGAGGCCGCGGCTGGCGGCGGTAACGCTTCCACCACCGGGCCGAGGGGCGAATCCTCGGCCCGCACTTTTTGTTGTTAAGGCACGACAATCGCAAGGTATGTTCTAACGTTCCGAGCCCGCGGACTTCAACATAGGAGGCACACCATGAAACGCTTTACTTTCGCCGCGGTGGCCGCCCTCGCCATCGGCCTGACCACCGCCGCGACCGCCGACGCCCAGTACGCGTACCGCTTCTACAACACCACCCCCAACGGCGGCGTTGTGGTCACCAATAACTACGGCAACTGGGGCGCGTACGGCGCGAACCGCACTTACGTTTCCCCGTTCGGGGGCGTGTACCAACGGTCGTACTACGGGGACGTGTTCGGTAACTCGGTCGGCCGGTCTTACGGATACAACCCGCTCGGCGGGTACGGCTACAACCGCGGGTTCGGGTACAACCCGTACAACCCGCTCGGCGGCTATAACTACAATTTCTACCGCCGCTGGTGAGCGAATTCGTAGTCGAGCAAGCGAACGGGCCGCGGATCTGATCCGCGGCCCGTTCGCGTTTAGCCCACCTCGCGCCAGCGGGCGCGGACTTTCTCGGGCGGCGCGGTGCCGGTCACCCCGATCTGCTGAATGGTGATCGACGCCACGAGGTTCCCGAACGCGGCGGCCTGCTCGTGCGTCAGCCCGCTGACCATCGCGGACGCGATCCCCGCGGAGCAACTGTCGCCGGCGCCGCAAATGTCGATCGGCCCCGCAACGGGGTACGCCGGCACGCTGGTGAGCACCGGCTCGCCTTTTCGGGTGTCGAACAGGCGGATGCCCTGTTCGCCGTTAGTCGCGAATACGAGCGGGCCGGGGGGCAGGGTCTTCAAATCGGCGTCGTCGTAGACCGCCCCTCCGATGGTGGGCACCTGGAAAGACAACTCGCGCGACGACTTGAGTTCGTTGCCGTTCGGCTTCACACAGACGTGGCGGAACTGGTAGATCCGCTCCCGGCTGTCGGCCATGACAAACTTGTCCGGGTCGCGATCGGCTAGTCGTGCGACGTGCTCGCGCACGCGGGCGGTCACCACGCCGCAATCCTCTTCGCTCACCTGATCGAGTACGAGCAGCGCGTCGAGTTGCGGCCACGTGGCGTCGAGTAACTCGATGATGCGCGACTGGATGCCGTCCGGCGTCGGGGTGCGGTTCTTGATGTCGAGCCGGTTCAGTTCGTCCTTTCCCAGCATCGGTTTCGTGTAGGTGGGGGTGCGCCGCGCCTCCGACTGGATGATCCCGCCCTGTTCGACGGCGGGAAGCGTCCGGAGCGCCTGGCGGAGTTCGTACCCCTCGCCGTCGTCGCCGATGCACGCGATGGGGTAGATACGCCCCACGCCCAGCGCCGCGAGGTTGTTGATGACGGTTCCCGCGGCGCCGGGATAACTGCGCACCTTCACGACCTGATACGCGGTGAGCCCGGTTTCCACTGAAGGCTCGTTCAGACCCGGGTCGATGTCCAGGTAACGGTCGAGGAACAGGTCGCCGAGCACCCCGATCGTGCGGCCCGGGATGGTGGTCAGTACACGTTCAACAAGGTCGGTTGTGAGCATGGGGGCGGGCTTCTGACGCGGGGGCAGAGTTTCTGTTCGCGTTTTCAGAGTACTGGTTCGATTGCGGCCGACATCTCGAAATCCGGGCCGTTTATGGGCGAATCGTGGTGAGTGTGCGGCCGCCGGGAGTGACGGGGGGCGAATGCACTTGCTGCGGAACGAATTTTGCGTATACAATTTGCCCTTAGCCCCGTTGCCGGTCAGGGAGTCCATGCGCAGATTAGGTGCGACGCTCCGGTTCCTCGCTGTGGCCGTGTGTCTGGTGCCCTTCACCAGTTCGCAACAGGCCCGGGCGGTGCTCTTGCCAATCCTCCCGGCCCCGACCGCGCCCCACGCACCGACGAACGAGGAAGAGGAGCAGCGCGAGGAGCGCGGCGAGCGGGAAGAGAGTGCGGCCAAGGCGCGACACACCTTCCCGTATCGGAATGCCGAGCCGATTCGCGAACTCGTTGCGACCCTGCCGCCCGCGCACGCTATGCACCACTCTCACGTCGCCAAACCGCGGACGACGCCGCCGAGCGCCGCCGACCCGTTCCGCAACGGACTTGGCGCCCCCTATCGCTGTTAGCCGGTTCCGTCACGCACCCCGCGCGCCCCGAACCAACCGGTCGGTCCCAGGACCGCGCCGCGCACGCGACCGTGCGCGGCGGCCCAGCCCCCTCGCGTCACGATCCAAATGGAGACGGTATAACGTGGAAAAGCTCATCAGCGGGATTCACAAGTTCCAGGCCGACGTGTTCGCCCCCAACAGCGACTTCTTCCGAAAGTTGGTGGAGGGGCAGCACCCGCAGGCGCTGTTCATCACCTGCTCCGACTCCCGCATGGTGCCGGACCTGATCTGCCAGACCGACCCCGGCGAGCTGTTCGTGCTCCGGAACGCGGGCAACATCGTCCCGCCGTACACGCCGGGCGCGGCCAGCGGCGAGGCGGCCACGATCGAGTACGCGATCCGCGGGCTGGGCATCAAGGACATCGTCATCTGCGGGCACACGCGGTGCGGGGCGATGCAGGCGGTGGCGGAGCCGTCGGCGACGGCCAACATGCCGCGCGTGCGCCAGTGGCTGGAGCACGCGCAGGCCAGTTCGGAGATCGTCTGCTCGTGCTACGGGCACCTGACGGGCGAGGCCCGCGCGAAGGTGATGGTGCAGGAGAACGTGCTGACGCAGGTGGAGCACTTGCGCACCCACCCGACGGTGGCGGCGGCGCTGGCGGCGGGGGAGCTGAAGCTGCACGCCTGGGTGTACAAGATGGAGACCGGCGACGTGTTCGCCTACGACCCCGAGAGCGGTCAGTTCACGAAGCTCGCGACCGACGCCGACCCGACCCAGTCGTACCCGCTGATCCCGCGCCGCCCGGCGACGCCGCTGAGCACCGCGGACGCGATCTGATCGCACGCCGGCCGCGGCAACGCCGGCGCGGTCCGCCGGTGTCACCGCGACCGGCCGTCAGCCGGTTGTGCGTCGTCGCAGTCGCGTCTTTGCCTCCTGGACGTTCGGTGTCGGTGGGAAAAGCGGCGTGAATAAGCAAGGGGCGGGCGGCGGTCCAAGTGGATCGCCGCCCGCCCCTTCACTTCAGTCTACTCGAACTCAGCGGAGCCGCTCGACGTAGGGCACGACCGGCTTGTACTTATCGAGAGTGAAGTTGAACCCCGGTTGTGGCCCAACATACCCCGGCCGCACGTTCGACACGCACGTCCCACCCCAGGCACTACGCGACAGATTGAGGACCCCAATCTGATTCGCCGCGAGTCCATTCGGGTACCTCGCTCCCGGGTCCGGCGGGTTTGGTGGGGCCATCGGACCAACCGCATCGACGACCAAGACTTGCGTTTCAGGGCCGTACCCCAGCACCAGTTGGGGATTAGAACCGGCCTGGAACGATACCGTTTGCCCGTCAACCGGCACTCGGAACGTTGTGCTGTCACCAACTCCGCTCGCCAGCGTCAGCACGGCGGGCATCGTCGCCGGATTAGCCGTCGGTCGAACGGTCGAAGTCAGCGCGGTGAAGAACGGTTGGCCGCTCGCGTGCACCGGGTTCACCGGGTCGAGCGCCATGTTCGACATGTCGATGACCGCGACAAACTTCTGCCGCATGTCGCCGGGGATCTGGTCGTACACTTCGGCCCCGAAGCGCGGCGGCGCTGGCGCGCCCGACGGGTAATTCCCGGTCTGTAGGCCCTCGTACTCGAAGTATCCAACGGTCAGGTACACCACAAACGAGTGGCTCACGGTGGTGAGGTTGTTCATGACCTTGCGCAGCGGCTCGCTCTGCGTGTACGGGTGATGAACAACGGTGGGGTCAGCCTGCGGGTCCAGAATCAGGTGCGGCTCCGGGTTCGGGATGGCCATTGTCGGCTCCGGGCGCCGCAAGATCGTGTCGCCGTCGCTGAACGTACTCGGGTTCCCGTAAGCAAACGTGCCGGCCGTAGCAGTCGGGGCCGCGAACGGCATGAACGGCCGGTCGCCACCACCTTCCCCGAGGCTCCCGGTTGGCACCGGGGAGTTGAACACGGTGGCACCGTCCGCCTGCTTACGTCCCTGCATGTTCGAGCGGGACCGCAGCCACTTGTCCCACACCGTGTCGTTCACGAAGGCGAGGTTGAACCGGTTGTTCGCCTGTGGCGCCCACACGCCCTGCACGACGCGACGGTCCTGAATCACGTTCGGGTTCAACTTACCGGCGACCCGGCCGCCGTGGGCCACGCGTAGGTCCGGCGACTTCACGGACAGCAGCCCCAGCGCCCGCGTGAGCCCGTCGTTGTGCCTCGTCCACAGCGCGTAGCTGGCGTCGTACCGGAGAGACGGTGCGGTCGCGTTCGGGCGCACGAACTCGGACGTGAGCCGGTGCGGCGGGCAGTCTCGCACCGTGAACAGATCGCCCTGCGTTTCGAGCGGCCGGTCCAGGTGGGGCAGCCAGTCGAACGGGAGCATAATGGTATCCGTGAGCGTTGCCGGGGCATTGGCAGGTGTCACGGTCGCGCCCGGCGGAAGCGATGGTAGTTGCCCCCTATTCAGGTGTCCGTTGTGACGTCCGAACGTGTTTTTCGGCTCGTTCGGGTCGTTCGTTACCGTCGGATCTGTCGCCGGAGTCGGGAGTGTTGGGGCGCCAGTCTGGTCCCGAATCATGGAATCTGTTAGCGAAGAAGCGACAGCGCGGGCAGTGTTCCCGTTGTACACGTTGTACACTCCAGGGCCGTCCGCTGGAACCATGCCCGAATACGCAGCTAACGGCTGGACCTTTCCAACAGAAAACCTCTGGTCCACCGGGTCATACCCACCCGGGTTGCCACCGTCTCGTTCCTTGCGGTCCGTCGCTTGTCCCGCCGCGCGGTGAACCGCGTCGAACGCTGGCACGTTGTCCATCATGTCAACTGTGACGTAGGGGTTGGGCGTCCGATTCGGATCGTAGCTGTAGTTCGGGTCGTTGGCCTGCAAGTACGGATTGGTGAGCCGGCGGAGTTGGACGACGTGCCGCTTGAACTCCTTGTTTGATAGGGTGGTCGCGCTGGGCATCGTCAACATGTACCCCATCCCGTTACTGGACATCGCCGGCCCGAGGGGTTGCGAATCGACCTTGTTCGTTGTTGCCCAAACGCCGGCCGCCGGTGGGTTAAATTCTTTCGCGTCCTTTTTCGGAGTGAGCGTCGGCGGGCCGACAAGCACGAACCCGCCCGCCGGGAGTGTGCTGGTCGGTGCGCCTGTATACGGCGGAGCATACTGGCTATTGGGGCCATTGTTAAGCAGTGTCACATCGTTAGGCGCGACAGCCGCAGGGTTACTGCCGGCCGGAACAAGCGGGAAATTAAAGATCGCGTCAGCAGCGACCGGCGTTCCGGTCGCGTTACCAAATACTCCGGACGTGTTACCCAGCGAGCTAAGGAACGAGATCCGGTCCTCGGTGCCACCAGTAGCTTGAATCGCACGTGCGATTTGGATCTGATAAGCGTTCAGGCTTACGGCGCCGGTACCAAGTACACCGGTGTTTGCTGCGTGCGGGGCAGAAGTCGGGTTCACTAACTCGGCCCAAAACCGAACGTGTGCGTTGGCCGTCGGTGCCAACGGGATCGGGTTACCGTCCTTATCCTTGAGGGCTTCAACTTGGTCACTCATCCCCGTATCGTTGGTGATCTCACTATACACCTCGTTGAGCAGCAACCGCGGCTTTTCGACGCCGAACACCGCCCGGTTGCCAACCTTTGCCGCTTTCAAATCCTCTGCTGCACCTTCAACAGGGTTCCACAGGAACGTGGTGCTGACATCGTCGTTGTCGATGTGGTCCACGATGTTCACTGCGAGCTGCGCCAGGTATCGCAGCGCGTCGTATTGCTGCGTGGTGTACGTCACACCCGCGCCGTTGATTTGGCGACTGATCGGGTTAGGAAGGCTGATGTTGCCGGTGTTCGGGTCAACGATGGCCGCCGCGCCGGTCGCAACACAGAGGCGGACGAAAATGTCTTTCGCCAGCGCCTGCCGGTCGGCCTCGGCCTGAACAACGTTGCCCATGTTCTTTAGCAACAACGGGTCCGGGGTCGGCGTTCCCACCGGGTTTACATCGGTGCCCAGCGGCTTCGTCAGGTCGGTGCGGTAGTCGGCCAGTGGGCGGTTCAGGTTCACCGACCCCAGTGCGGCCTGAATGTTGTACCAACGCTGCGTAATGCTCGTGCCAATAGCCACCGGCGGCGCGAAGTCGGTCACCGTCCCAGGGTTTTGCGGCGGGGGGTATACGGTCGCGGTAGCGTTGGCGCCAGCGAACAGGCCGCCCGGCTTGGTCGCACCCGCAACGATTTGCAGCGCTGGCGAAGCAGACCCGGTACCGCTCCCGTCGTCGCGGCTCACGAAGTTCGGCGCCAGGGCCGGGCGATCCAACCCCGTCGCCTTTGGGGTGAAGAGGAGCCGCCGGTTGTGCGCCGGGTCGAGCCGGTAAGTGGACGGCGTGCCTGCCCCCGGGTTCGCCAAATACGGGTAAGCGTTCGGTTGCCCCAGGAACGTGTCTTGCGCGGCCTTGGTCGCGAACGCCTGGTAGTACCAGTCCGGAGTGTACGCGTACCGCAAGCTGAACCGCTTCAGGTCCGTGTACGGGAATATCGGGCTGGTCGTGTTGGCCGTGTCACGCACCGCGAACTCGTCCCGGTTGTACCCGGCGGGGTGTCCGAGCGTCGGATCAGGGAAAGCCGGGGGCTTGGGCACCTGGGCGTTGTCGTTCTGGAAATTGCTGTAGATGGGGTTCAAAGTCGGGTTGGCACGTGACGGCTGCCCGAACAGGCTGTTGCCGGCCGGGAACTGGAAATCCACCTGTGCCCCGGTCCACGACACGCCGCCGTAGGTCGGGAGCAGTTGTCCGGTCGCGAACGGGTTGAACTCGGCGGCGTAGTTCGCCTTTCGCCCCGCGGTCAAGCTCTTACGGTTCGCTTCCATGTTAGCGGCCAAAGGCATCGGAGGCGGAGTGGTCGCGTTGTAGTCGCTGAGCCCGTAACCAATATCAACCGCCCACGGCCCGTAGCCGCCGTACCCCTCGTGCGCGCCGCCATTAAGCTGGTTTCCGTGGACGCTCATGTCAAACCGGCCGTCCAGCGGCAGGACGAGCGCAGCCACCAGTGGTTGCACCAGCGTACCGTTGGCCAACCGCATCGGCGACAGACCGATGTGCATCCACAGGCTGTCGTTTAGCGCGATGAAGCCCTTGCCGTCAATGAATCGATACGATCCGGGGCAGTTCTGCACGTCCCCGGTATAGCTGCCGTCGGCGTTCGGTGGAACGCGTGGGAAGTTCGGGTGCTCAGGTAAGGTCGCAGAACCAGGACGTGGGCGCAGTGTCAGTACGCGACCGGCGTCGTTATACCAGTTTGGATTTGTGGGCGCGAGCGAGCCAAAGATCCAATCCCGGTGGAACGACGGAACCAACACCTCACCGGTGTACGGATCTTGGGCGCCGAGGAAGAAATCTTTGACGCCCGGATACGTATAACCTGCGTGCTTGCCGACGTAGTCGCGGCCAGCGACGGTGTCCTTGAACTGCCAACTGCCGCCGGCACTCGGCAGTCGGTTCCGAGTCCACTCCGGGTCGATCAGCAGGGGCTGATTGTCCATCTGCATGGCAGTGTAGTTCACGATCCGCTGACGGTTCGTGATGCCGGCTAGAGATGGGTAGGTGGCCGTACCGTTGTAGGTGTACGTGTTAGGTTGGTCGTTGAAAGGGCCGACCCCGGCCCACGGGGTCACGGACCCAACCCACGGGTTGCCCGGCGCCGAGTAGTCAGACCGACTGCCGTACATGCTCCGCGCGATGCTGTGGCCGCGCATCGCGTTCTGGAGCGCGGCGCCGTCGTCGAGATCGTCATAGAGCAGCCCGCCGAAGAACGCGTTGACCGCGTTCGTCGGGTCCGGCGGTGTCTTGGCGGGAACCGCGATGGCGTCTTGATACGCCATCGCCGCGGCCTTCTCGCGGGCCGCGTACATCACCAGCGCCAACCCGGTCACCATCATGATGGTGATGAGAAAGAAACACGTGATGAGGATGGCCGTACCGCGGCGCGGGGGCCGGCGGTGAGAGCGGAGGAGTGGTCGGAACATGTCCTTCTCCGATGCGTGTGCGTTCGGGATCGGCCCGCGCTCACCGGTCGGGAGCGCGGGCGGTGTTCGGGTTCGTCCGGGACGTTACAGTTCCACGGCCGTTGTGGTCTGGCGTGTTTGCTTGTTGCTCGGGTTCCAGCACCGCAGCCGGATCTGGATGCCGGTGATGCGGATCGGCTTGAGCACCGGCCCCGTAACCGTTGCGGTCGCCAAGTTGGCCGGCGCCCGCAGGCTCTCGTCACCCGTGTCGTACTCGCCGTTGAACGGCAGCGCGTCGTACGGGTAGTCGGTGTTGCCCAAGTTAAAGGGGCGGGGCCAGATGTTGCCGGTCGCGGGCGCCAGATAGGAGACGCCGCCGGTCTGTGGCCCGGTGAATTTCAGCTCAAACGAAGTCACGTAGTTGTGCAACACGTCCTCGCCGATCCGGTAATTGGAGATCGACTGTCTCACCAACCGGCTACCGCGGGGGGTGAGGTTGTTGAGGTTGAGTACGTCGTACCGGGTCTGGCCACTGTCATAGGAGCACGCGATCACTTCGAGCGGGTCGGCCGGGGGCATATTTTTCGGGGCGCCCAGATATGATTTGAGTATCGACTCGTAGGCCGGATCGTCGTCCGTGTTCCGGGCCGCCAGCCGTTGCCGCCGGATCAACTTGTACACCTCCGGTGCCCCCGCCAAGCCGGACGTTGTGCGGGGCGGGTTGTGCCGTTCCAGGAAGTACGCCACCTCGGCGCAAGTGCCGGTGATGACGTTCGGGTCCCCCATCGGCACGTCCGCGGTCAACGTGTTCTGCGGCGCCCCGCCGGGCACCACAATCGTAAACTGCATGAAGTGACTGCCCGCCCGCGACGAGCCGAACCCGGCGTTGTCGTCCCCCTCTTCGACGTTCCAAGTCGGCGGCTGAGACGGGTCATACGTCCAGCCGGTTCTCGACTTCGCTGGCGGGGCGTACACCCAGAAGTACCCGGACCGCGGCGGCTTATAGGTGAGCAGCCCGTTGACCACCGTTGCCTGATCGATCCGCTGGTCACTCACTTTGCGGCCCAGGTTCGGCTTACCGTCCTCTTCGAGGAAGTGGTCGAGCTGGAGGTCGCGACGCATGACCGCGATGGCCATACGCTCCTGGCCCACAAAGTCGCCCTGGGCCTTGGCCTCACTCACCGTGTTCGTGATGATCGTGGTGGCCTGAACCAGGATGCTCATGAGGATGAGCGTGACGGTCACCACCACGAGCAGTTCGGGCAGGGTGAACGCCGCCCGGCCGCGACGGGCGGGGCGATGGATCGTGCGAGAGGTCATGCGGTCGTCCTCGTCGGGAGCGGCTGACAGCCGGTCCCGGGTTCGCTCGAAAGTTTGGGACGTGTGTTGGTCGTTTTCGGGTGTCGGGCACCGTTCCGAAACGGTCACGGGCCGAAGTTACCGGTAAGTTGCGGTCGCTCGAACACCCCGGCGATGCCCGGCATCACCACGACCGTTGCGGCATACGGGTTCGTGTTCCCATCCAGCCGCTTGACCGGGGAGTCGAGTTCGATGTCCAGTGTCCCAGACCCGTCGTCGGCGGCGCTCACCACGCGGTAAAAGTTCGCGTGCCGAATGGTGCCGTCGATCGTCGCGTCCATCAGCCAGCCGCCCTTGCGGATCTCGACGTTCGCCGGGAGCAAGCTCGACGAGATCCGAAGTGCGGTGGAACCCGGCGTAAAGGCCACGCCAGCGGTTTTGGGAATAACATGCTCGGACCCGGCCGGATAGAACTGGTGCCGACGATTACTGAACACCACTAATTTGAGCGTTGCGGTTGTCCGGTTGCCGTTGGTCGGGCGTTGGATCACGGCTAGCGCGTTATACCGCAGCTCGCGCACCGTAATGCTGCTACTCGGAGTCAGGCCCGAAACCACCTGCGGTTGCGAATTCTCGTCCCAGGAGAAGCCGTCGGGCTGGCTCCACATGCGCCACGCCAGTGAAGCCTCCTGCGTGTTCAGCGTATTCCAGCCGGACGGCGGGGTCGCCGGCGGCTTGTACGGGGCGAACGGCGGGTTGAGCCGCGTTCCGTTCATCGTGCGCCGGGGTATCAAGGTGGCCCCACCGTCACCTACACGGAGTTGCGCGGCGTCCGAAGACAATCGCCCTGACGCCCCCATCGGGTCCAAGAACACCGGATAACTCGCCTCGCTCGCACCGGGTACGGTGAGGCCGCTGCCCGCATCATCGAGTGCCGGCCAGAACGGCTCGCGGTCCTGATAGGTGGGGTCGTCCTGCCGGGTGAGGTCGTCGGCGATTTTGTCCTTCCAGTAGCTCCGCACCAGGGCGTCGATACTGGTGGCGAGGGTGGCGGTACGGTCGGCGACCAGCGCGTCGCTCATCTGCTTGGCGCCGAACGGCACCATGCTCATCACCCCGGCCAGTCCGATCGCCACCACGAAGATGGCGACCAGCAGCTCGGTCATCGTCAGTCCGGGTCTGCGGGTCATGTGTCGCCCTCGCGGCGGCCCGGGTGGGGCGGGCGCCGGTGCTGTGGTCCTGAGTCGGGTACGGGTCCGCGGAGCCGAGCACGCCCCGCCGTGAATATCATTCGCTCGCTGGTTCAGGGCGCCAAAAATCGACGCCCGCTTTTTTGCTGCCTCTACTGCCCCCGATCGCGAACCAACTTGAACGGTTCGCCGCCCGACGTGTAACTGGTCCCGTTTCCGGGCCACGCGATGTTGTTGTGCGCGATCGTACCGGACGAGCGAATTGCGATCACATGTTGTTCGCCGCCCTTTTGCAGCGCGTCTACCAAGTCCTGCCCCGTCTTGTAAGTCGCTGACCGAGGGGTAGAGGGGGTGGGGGGGGTAATTGTGTATACGGCAGGCTTGGTATAATCACGCACCCACAGGAACAGTTGACCGCCGCTGCCGCCGAGCAGTTTGCCGTCCGGCCCGAATATGACATCCAGGTCGGTGGTGGCGTTCACCCGGTCCGGAACGCTGACGTTCAGATCCACGCAAATCTTCTTGGGTAGCGGGATGATCGGCTCGCCCACGAGTGGTACGGCCAGCAGATAGATCGCGAAGTTGTAGACCACGGCCTGCGTGCTCCCACCCATGACCGCATCCGGGTACACCTCTAGAACGGCTTCGACGGTGTACAAGTCTTTCGCATTCGGGCCGGTCTTTTTCACCGTCGTTGGGACGGATATGCTGGGTAGAGCGATCTTGTTCCAGGAGTTGAAGGTCGGCATCACGATCGTGCAGCCGGGCTGAATCAGGTCCGCTTCTTCCGATTTCAAGTTCTCAATGAAACAGCGGCGGCCGTTGATCGCACCCGAGTTCATCCCGGACGACACGAACCCGTAGTCGAACCGGACCCGCGGTGCGAGGTTCTCGATGAGTTCGGGCGCAGTCCCCAGGTTCGGGTTACTGGCCCGCGGGAACTTTAGTGGGGTCGTGGTCGGAATCAGCGGAGGGGGCTGTTCCACATATTGCATCTCGGTGACCCACCGAGCGTCAGTCTTGTCGTCGTTGGTTGCGTCGTTAGAGAGCACGAACCGGACGCCGCGCGGGGCCTTATCGCGGGCCGCCATGCTCTGGGCCATACGCAGTTGCGCGGTGATGTCGGAAACCGCATACCGAACCCGGTCCTGGTCCCGGGCGCCCGGATAGAGCAGCAGGACGAGCCCGGCCAGCGCCAAGAAGATCGAGATGCCGACCAGCAGTTCGACGAGCGTGAACCCGCTGCGGCGGGCGTTCTGGGTGCGGATCATTGTTTGCCCCCTTTCCCCCCGAACCGATCAAGCCGGTAGCCGAGGCGGTCATCTTCTTGAGACAAGTCACCCGACGCATACGGAGGAATGGGGAGTTGCGCGCCTTTGGGGGTGAAGTAGTCGTAGCGCCGGTCTTTCCCAGCGCATAGCACCGTCGGCACCCGGTTGCGAGATGCGGTACCCGGGGTGACAAAACCCAGTGCAGGGCTGATCGTGCTTGTGGTGCCCCAACTGCCCATCAAACCTCTCGGGTCCAGTGGGTCGATAAAATCCCTGCCGTCGTTAAACTTGCGGTTCACATAGGGCGGTTGGTCGAGTTCGTTTAGCTGGAGCCACCTGTAGTAGATAAGTGGTGTGCCGTAGGGATCGACGAATACCGTGTAGTCTTTGTTGAGTTTGAGCAGTTTCTGTTCGCCGGTGATGCCGCCGGCGTCTCCGGTTCCACCAGCGGTGGCTCGTTCCGTCAGAATCAAGTACAGCAGCACCGCCCGCTGCTGGTCCGCAGTGCCGCCACCGCCTGCAACTGGGGCGAACGTGCGTTTCCAGTCGTAAGCGTAAACGGTCGTCGCTCCGGACGTGATCGTCAGCGCACTGGTTGCCTCGGTAAAGCTCTCTGGAAAGTGAATCTTCAGCGTGGCCGCCGTGTGGATAGCGAGAGCCTTTTCTTTGTCACCTCCGCAAAATGTCACGATCGCTTGCGGTGCCCCTTCACGGTGGCACTTTTGTACCACAAAGCCATAGTCTTCGCGCAGTCGCACCTGAAGCTGGCTGACCTGGTTATCAGCCGTGTTTGTCATGGCCGACTCTTTGAACTTCATCGTCCCGGCGACGACCAGGGCGGTCAACAGCCCGATGATCGAAATGACCACGAGCAGTTCGACCAGCGTGAACGCATGTCGTCGGACGGAGCGACCGCGTGCGAGAGTGTTCGTGTGCATGGGGTCCTCCGGTTATTGTGGGCCAGCGCCGAGCTTGGATTGCGAGAAGTTGCTCCAGTCGTCATCGCCGCTCCCAGTCGGCACATTCGTCCCCCAGTCGCCACCCGCACCGAACAATTTGTCCTCGCCTGCCGAGATGATTTGGATCCCCTTGGGGTTCTCGTACTTCTTCGGGTTCCCTCGCCAGAACGGGTTCGACGTACTCGCCCCCCTGTCACTCGTCCAAGAAAACGACTGTATTCCATAGTCGCCCTTGCGGTTGAAGAAGATCGCGTATGGGACACCGTAAGGGTCGATGAGCTTGGCCCGGCCCGGGGCACCTGCAACGGGCTCATACATGCCGCTCTTGAGCTGTAGAAACGGTCCTTTGCGAGATTCGCCCGGGTTGCCCGCGTCAAAAGGAAACTGTGAATTGTTGGAGAAGCCCGTGTATTTGGTGACTTCCCCGCCGGTAAGGAAAAACAACGCAACCTCGTTTCCATCCGTTAAAGTTACGTTTGGCAACTTAGTGTTGGTTATGTCGAGGTTCGGAAACAGTTGCTTGAGGTACATGGCCTCAGCGTCACTTGCGCTGTAGGAGGGCATGAGCCGGAACGGCCCCTGAGGAAGGTAGCCGGGCTTGCTCAGCGCCTCAGAAGCGCAAAACATGTCGGCCGCTTGCGAGATCTGGCTCATCCGCCACTGGTTGTCGCTCCGCTTGATGCTGGTCCGCACCTTCATTACCGCCGGGACCAGGAGCCCGATCAGCAGCGCGATGATGCCGATCACCACCAGCAGCTCGATCAGCGTGAAGCCCGCCCGCCGGTTCCGGCCCGTCCGCCTCAGGTTCATGACGTGTCCCCTCAGAGAGTGCGGAGCGCGGGACCCGGAGCGCCCGCGGCGGCCTTCGCCCCGCGCTCCGGACCCCGCACCCCGAATGGCTTACTTGCTCAGACCTTCCAGCAGCTTGATGAGCGGCAGGAACAGCGAGATCACGATGGCGCCGATGGTGAAACCCAGGAACACGATCATGATGGGCTCCAGCAGCGAGATCAGCGACTTGACGAGGTTGTCCACCCACTCGTCGTAGAAGTCGGCGATCTTGTAGAGCATCGTGTCCAGGTCGCCGGTCTCCTCGCCCACCTCCACCATATTCACGACCATCGCGTCCACCAAACGGGACTCGCGGAGCGGGTCGGCGATCGTGTCGCCCTCGCGGATCGACTCGAAGATCCGCTGGAACATCCGCTCGAACACCGCGTTGTTGGCCGTCTCCTTCACGATCGAGATGGCCTCCAGGATCGGCACGCCGGAGCTGATCAGGGTGCCCAGCGTCCGCATGGTCCGGGCCACGATCGTCTTCTCGACGAGCTGGCCCACCACCGGTATCCAGAGCGTGGCCCGGTCCAGGGCGAAGTTCCCGGCCCGCGACAGCCGGATCAGCTTGATCAGGAAGTACAGCGCCGTCGGGAACAGTGGGATGGTCCACCAGTACTCGGACATCCAGTTCGAGACCCGGATGAGCGTCAGGGTGGCCCACGGCAGGGTCATCCCGAACTCGTCGAAGATCTTCTTAAACTTCGGGATGATCGCCACCATGATGAAGGTGAGGATCGCCACCGCGACGAAGATCACGACCGCCGGGTAGACCATCGCGCCGATGATCTTGGACTTGAGGCTCTGGGCCTTCTCGAGGAAGTCCGCGAGCCGCTGGAGGATGATTTCCAGCGCGCCGCCGGCCTCGCCGGCCCGCACCATGTTCACGTACAGCTTGCTGAACGCCTTCGGGTGCCGGCTCAGCGCCTCGGACAGCGCCGAGCCGGACTCGACGTCGTCCACCACGTCGATCATGGAGTTCTTGAGCGCGCTGGGCGGCATCTGCCGCTCCAGGATGCGGAGCGACCGGAGCACCGGCAGGCCGGCGTCCTGGAGCGTCGAGAACTGGCGGGTGAAGGTCACCAGTTGCTTCTGCTTGACGCCGCCGATGACGAACGTCTTGCGGCTCTTGCCGGTCTTCTTCTTGCCCTTACCCTTGCTCCCCTTGCCCCCGGCGACCGCGGTCAGCTTGGTGACGAAGTACCCCTTCGCCTTGACCTTCTGCTGCGCCTCTTCCTCGTTGGCGGCTTCGATGGAGTCCTTGACCTCGGCCCCGGACGTGTCCAGCGCCTCGTACTTGAACGTAGGCATCACTTTCTCCAATGCGGAATGCGGAATTCGGAATTCGGAACCGAGACACCCGCACCCGCGGGCCACCGTCGCTCGTGCCCCCTTGCGAGGAGGGGCGCCAACCGTTACCGGGTGCCGTTTCGGGTGGTCTTGATAGACGCCACCACCATGGCCACGATTTCACCGGCCTCCGCGTGCAGGTCGGCCAGTGCCTCCGGCTTCACCAGCCCGCCTTCCGTCAGCAGCTCGAACCAGTAGGCCGATTCGTCGGCCTCTTCCTCAACAACCCCTAACTTCGCGACGAACTCCGCCGGCGACCGCCCCCCGGCACGCGGCCCGGTAGTTGGCGCCCACCGAGGTCGCGCTGCGCAGGAGCTGCTTACCGATCACATCACCCGAACGCGTGGCCGGCAGAGTGTCCACCAGCCGCATGACGCGAAGGGCAAACGCCTTCGTGCGAACACGAAGGTCGGGCGACTTCTTGGGCAATGCGGAATGCGGAACGCGGGATTCGGAATCAGAAGACGAAACCGGCGAGTCGGCCCCCATCTCATGCTCCGCTGTGTTGCTGCTTTAATTCCGAATTCCGCACTCCGCATTTCCCCTTAGGCCTCATCTTCCTGCACCGTCTCGCGCACCACCTCGTCGAGGGTGGTGGTGCCGGCGAACAGGGCCTTCAGGCCGGCCTCGCGGAGCCCCGGGGTGCCGGTCTTGCGGCAGTACGCCCGGACCGCGTCGGTGCTGGCCCCGCGGCTCACCATGTCGCGCAGGTCGTCGTTCATGACCAGGATCTCGTACAGCCCGGTGCGGCCCTTGAACCCGAGGTTGTTACACTTGTCGCACCCCTCGCCGTAGTAGAACGACCGCTTGCCGACCTGGTCCGGGGTCAGGTTCACCTCCATGATCTGCTCGCGGGTCGGCTCGTAGGCGGTCTTGCAGTTCACGCAGATGCGCCGCACCAGCCGCTGGGCCTGGATCGCCTCCACCGTGGCGGTGATGAGGAACGGCTCCACCCCCATGTCGCGGAGCCGGGTGATCGACGACGGGGCGTCGTTGGTGTGCAGCGTGCTGAACACCAGGTGCCCGGTGAGCGACGCCTGAATGGCGATGCCGGCGGTCTCGAGGTCGCGGATCTCGCCCACCAGGATCACGTCCGGGTCCTGCCGCAGGATGGCCCGCAGCGCGCTGGCGAAGGTGACGTCGATCTCGTGGTTGATCGGGCACTGGACGATGCCGTCGATCTCGTACTCGACCGGGTCCTCGGTGGTGATGAGCTTGGTCTCGATGTCGTTCAGCTCGGACAGCGCCGAGTACAGCGTGGTGGTCTTGCCGGCCCCGGTCGGCCCGGTCACCAGGACGATCCCGTTGGGCTTGTGGATCACCGCCCGGAACGTGCCGAGCAGGTCCGGCGGCATCCCGATGCGGTCCAGCGACAGCCCGACGTTGGTGCGGTCCAGCACCCGGATGACGACGCTCTCGCCGAACAGCGTGGGCAGCACCGACACCCGCATGTCCACCGGGTTGCCGCCCACGTTCAGCTCGATGCGGCCGTCCTGGGGCATGCGCCGCTCGGCGATGTCCAGGTTCGCCATGACCTTGATGCGGCTGGCGATGGCGGTGGCGAGGTGGCGCGGCGGGGGCACCATCTCGTACAGCACCCCGTCGCACCGGTACCGCATCTTGTACTCGTCCTCGAACGGCTCGAAGTGGATGTCCGAGGCGTGGTCGCGGATGGCCATCAGCAGCACCATGTTGATGAGCTTCCGGACCGGGGCGGCGTTGGCCATCTCCGCCAGGTCGCCGATGTCGATGCTGTTCTCGCGGCCCGTGGAGGCGGACCCGATGCTCTCGTCGGCGGCGATCTGGGCGTACACCGACGAGATGGACTCCTCCTTCTCGTTCGAGTAGGCCCGCTGCATCAGCGCCTGGACCTGCTTGGGCGGCCCCAGGATCGCGTTCACCTGCCGGACCCCGGGCAGCAGGTTGCGGAGGTCGTCCGTGGCCTGCATGTTGTTGGGGTCGGACATCGCGACCGTCAGCACGTCGTTCTCGAAGCTGATCGGGACGAGCTTGTACACCTCCGCGATGTTCTTCATCACCAGCTTGACCGCGGCCGGCGTGGGCTTGGTGTCCTCCAGGTTCGCCACGCGCATGCCGTGGATTTCGGCCTGCGCCTGGAGCAGCTGCTCCTCGTTGATGAGCCCGCGCTGCATGGCCAGCTCGCCGAGCTGCGCGTCGGTGGTGCGCAGGTCCTCGTAGAGCGTCTCGACCTGCGGCCCGTCGAGGAACCCGAGGTCCTCGAGCTTCTTGGCGAGCTGGCGGGTGTTGGCGTCGATGTACGAGAAGCGGTCCTTGGCCGGGGCCTTCTTGGCGGCCGGCTGCGGCGCCGCGCCGGCCTTCTGGGGCGCGGCCCCAGGGCGCGGGGCGCCCGCCTTCGGGGGCTGGCCGGCGGGCGGCTTCGGCGGTCCCGCGGCCGGGGCCGTAGGCTTCTTGGGCGGGTTCGGGTTGCTCGGCGGCGTCGGCGTGGCCATCGGTGTTCCTGTGTGTGGAGGATGAAGCTGAGGGCGGGGCGTCAGCCCCTGGGGTTGTCCGGGCAGCGGGGCGATGGCCGCTTAGCCCCTCCGCCGCTTGCGGTCGCGGTCGTCGTCGTCCTCTTCGTCCTCGTCTTCGTCCTCCTCGTCGTCCTCGCCGCCCCCCATCTCGTCGTCTTCGTCCTCGAGGCCGCGTTCGGCGTGCGCGATCTTCGCCGCCAACTCGTTGGGCTTACTGGACTTGAGGAGCACCTCTTCCTTCTCGCACAGGTCCTCGCGCCACAGCCGGAACAGCGAGTCGTCCAGCAGGAACATGCCGTGCTTGCGCCCCGTCTGCACCGACGAGTCGATGCGGTACGTCTTGTTCTCGCGGATCAGGTTCCGGATGGCGGGCGTCACCACCATCATCTCGTAGGCGGCGATGAGCCCCTCGGGCTTGCGCGGCAGGAGCGCCTGCGACAGCACCCCGATGAGCGAGCCCGAGAGCTGGGTGCGGATCTGGTCCTGCTCGTTTTCGGGGAACACCGTGACCACCCGGTCCACGGTCGAGGCGGCGCCGGAGGTGTGCAGCGTGCCGAACACCAAGTGCCCGGTTTCGGCGGCCTCGAGCGCCGCCCGGATCGTTTCGAGGTCGCGCATTTCACCGACGAGGATCACGTCGGGGTCCATGCGCAGCGCCCGGCGGATGCCCTCTTTGAAGTCGGGCACGTCGATCCCGATCTCGCGCTGGTTGACGGTGCTCTTCTTGTGCTTGTGGAAGTACTCGATCGGGTCTTCCAGCGTGATGATGTGCCGGTCGTAGTTGTCGTTCAGGAAGTTCAGCATCGACGCCAGCGACGTCGTTTTGCCGGACCCGGTCGGGCCGGTCACCAGGAACAGCCCGCGGGGGCGGATGATGAGGGACCGGATCGCTTCGGGCGTGCGCAGTTGCTCGAACGTGAGGAACTGGCTCGGGATGCGCCGCAGCACCATCCCGACGGTCCCTTTCTGTTTAAACACCGCGACGCGGAACCGGTAGCCGTCGACGTACTCGATGGCGAAGTCGGCGCCACCCTTCGTCTGGAGCTCCTGCTGGCACCGGTCCGGGGTGATGGCTTTCATCAGCCCGGTGGTGTCGTCGTTGTCGAGGATCAGGCCGCCGAGGTCGAGCTTCTTCATACGCCCCTGGTGGCGCACGACCGGCGGCTGACCGACGCTGATGTGTAAGTCACTCGCTTTGAGTTGGATCACCGTCGCGAGCAACTTCTCCATTGAGACTTTCGGCACGGGGTACCCCTTTGCCAGAGCGACGGTGCCGACGCGGACACAAACGGCACCGGGGGCGCGTTCGCGTCCCGGTGTCGCATTATCTCCGCAGCGGCCGGCGCAACCAAAAACGGATCACGAACGCGCGGGCGAGTAAAAACAACACGACTTAAGGGCGACCGGAGCCCATCGGACCCCGGTCTCTATCGGCCGCCGACCGGTCCTAAGCTTCGCGGGCAACGAGCACTTCCGCGTGGCAGGTGCTCAGCACCTCCTCCAATGTGGTGCTGCCCCTGATAGCTTTCAGAATCCCGTCTTCGAGCAGCGATCGCATCCCGCCACCCCGCGCCTTCCGGCGGATGTCCTGCGTTGGGGCCTGGGCAAACGTCATTTCGCGAATCGCCGAAGTCATTCTCAACATCTCGAAAATACCCTGGCGACCGCGGTAACCCGTTTGCCGGCAATGGTTACAGCCACGCCCCTTCATGAAGTTCGCTTTCGCGAGTTCTTCCGGCGTGAGGCCGCCCGCTTTAATCTCTGCCGCTTGCGGCTGATACGACTCGCGACACTTGATGCAGTTCATCCGCACCAACCGCTGGGCCATGATCGCGATGACCGAGCTGGCGATGAGGAACGGGGGCACCCCGATGTCACCGAGCCGCGTCACGGCGCTGGGCGCGTCGTTCGTGTGCAGTGTCGAGAAAACCAAGTGTCCAGTCAGAGAAGCCTGCACCGCGATTTCTGCCGTTTCTTTGTCGCGAATTTCGCCAACCAAAATAATGTTAGGCGCTTGACGAAGCATGGCGCGAATAATCCGGGCGAAATCGAGCCCGATGTTGTGTTTCACCTCGACTTGGTTGATCCCGGGCAGGTAGTACTCGACCGGGTCTTCGGCGGTGATGATTTTCCGGTCCGGGCGATTGAGTTCGTTGAGAGCGGAGTACAGTGTGGTGGTCTTCCCAGAGCCGGTCGGGCCGGTGACCAGGAAGATCCCGTTGGGGCGCTTGATGATTTGCTGGAACCGCATGTAGTCGTCTTCCGCGAACCCCAGGTCCTTGATGCTGACCTGGATGTTGCCGCGGTCCAGAATGCGCATGACGGCCGACTGGCCGTGGACGGTCGGCAGCAAACTGACCCGTAGGTCGAAGTGTTTGCCCTGCACCGTCATCTTGATGCGCCCGTCCTGCGGGCGGCGTTTCTCACTGATGTCGATCTGACCCATGATCTTGATACGCGACAGCATGGGTGCGAGTAACCGCCGCGGGGCGGCGTCGCGTTCGACCAGCACGCCGTCGATGCGGTACCGGATCCGAACCCGGTCGCCGAACGGCTCGATGTGGATGTCCGACGCACGGAGGGTGATCGCTTCCGAGATGATGAGGTTGACCAGTTTCACGACCGGCGCGTCCGAGTCGTCGGCCGAAGCCATCGCCGTCGTGCTTTCGGTCTGAGTGAACTCGATGGCGGTGTCGGTGAACTCGACGAGCATGGAGTCCACGGACTCCGTTTCGGATTGGCCGTAGTTCGCGTTGATGGCCTCCTGGATCTGCTCCTGGACCGCGAGGACCGGCTTGATCTCCTTGTTCAGAATGAACTTGAGTTTCTCGATGGTTTCGTAGTTCGTCGGGTCGGCGGTGATGAGCGAGAGGGTGTTGTCTTCCAGGTTGAGCGGGATGACGAGGTTCTCGCGGGCCACCGACTCGGGGACCAATTCGATGACCGCCTTGGCAATGCTAACCTCTTTGAGGTCAACGAATTGCATCCCGTAGAACTCGGCGATCGCGGACATCACCTCGTTGGCCGCGAGGTACTGGAGCTTGATGATCGCGTCCTGAAGCTTCAGGCCGGTGGCTTCGGCCTCGGCGATCTGGTCCGGGCTGATCATCTTCTTGCGGAGCAGGATGTCCGCGAAGTCGCCGCGCGCTTTGGCCATGAGAGGTCTCCTTTTCGTGGAAACGTGAACGACGAGACGGGCGGGCGAAGAGCATCGGATCGGGTTAAGGCGCTGGTTCAGAAATTGACCGCTGAGCTGACGCCGACAGTAAACGTGGCCGAGACGAACGTGTCATCGGAATCCGAACTGACCAAGAGCACATGAATGGATGATGAGTTCAGTGTGACACGCCGCGCAGCGTGAGTGCAAGTGTAAAGAACGTGAAAGGCGCCAAAAATTGCGCCTTTTTAGCTCCGCTGCGCGCGTTTTCTCATAACCCTCTTGGCCCATCAATGATAGGGTTCGGGCTCTCCGCTCCGAGTTCCAACCTTGGCGACGCCACTCACACGAGCAGGCGTATGACGGCGCAGGGAGGGGTTCGACATGTGGAACCCGGAAACAGATATCTGAAGCGACCGGAGGACTCCTCCCGTGGCGAATAAGTATCGGGTCGGGATCCTCGGGGCCACCGGGCGCGGCGACTACGGGCACGCAGTCGATGTCGCGTTCCGGAAACTCGATAACGTCGAGATCGTGGCCGTCGCGGACGCCAACGCGGCGGGCCGTGTCGCGGCCCAAAAGCGGACCGGGGCGCCACGCACATACGCCGCTTACAAGGACCTACTTGCGAAAGAAAAGCCGGACCTCGTCGCGGTCTGCCCGCGGTGGATCGATCAGCGCCACGACATGCTGATGGCCGCCGCCGAGGCGGGGTGCCACATCTATACGGAGAAACCGTTCTGTCGCACGCTCAAGGAGTGTGACGCGGTGGCCGACGCGCTCGACATGCGGCACCTGAAGCTGGGGATCGCACACATCAGTCAGTATTCACCGGTACTCGACACCGTACTGAAGGTCATCGCGGACGGTGTGATCGGGGACCTTCTTGAGGTGCGCGCCCGCGGCAAGGAGGACGCCCGGGGCGGGGGCGAGGACCTCTGGGTGCTCGGGTCGCACGTGTTCGGCCTCATGCGCAGCGTGGCGGGCGGGAACGCGGTCTCGTGCTACGCGACAGTTGCGGCGCAGGGCCGTGCCGTCGGGAAGGCCGACATCAAGGACGGCGCGGAAGGGCTCGGCCCGCTCGCGGGCGATCACGTCCAGGCCACGTATGCGTTTCCCAAGGGCGTGCAGGGGTACTTCGCGAGCCGCAAGGGGGCGGGCGGGAAGCCGACGCGGTTCGCAGTGCAGGTCTTCGGCTCGAAGGGCATCATCGAACTGGAGAGCGGCTATCTGGTGAAGGCCGCGCTGCTGCGCGACGCCGGGTGGTCCCCGGCGCGGAGCGGGGCGAAGTGGCAATCCGTCACCTCCGCGGGGATCGACAAGCCCGAACCGCGCACCAACGGAACCTACGAGGGCGGACACGTCGCCGCGATCACCGACCTGATCGGCGCGATCGAGCAGCGGCGCGAAACCAAGTGTACCGCCCGCGACGCGACCGCCATCGTCGAGATGATCGCGGCGGTGTTTGAGTCACACCGACTCGGGAAGCCAACAGAACTGCCGCTGAAAACCCGTGTCAACCCCCTCACGCTGCTCTGACATCGAAGCCGGCTGATGCGCGCAGCTTCATGGTTCCGGGTGGAACACTCCGCCCGCCTGTTCGGAGCGTCTCCGAAAACCGGCAGGTCCAAGTCGCCAAACGGCCAAACTGAAAATCGAATTTCGGCGTGCGACGCCGGAATCGGTCGGTTACACTTTGCGGCGTGTCCTTTCCCGGGCAGTTTGCGACCAGCGTTGGCAATAAACTGCCCACCGCCTTTCCGCCCCGAACGGCCGCATCCAATCACCTCGTGCGGCGGACGGGAGCTCATTCGGAGGTTCCGAGCATGTCGACACCCGTTCTGCCCGCGCACCGCACGCAGGCCGCCACCGCGCAGCGCATGACCGAGAACTGGCTCCGCAACGTGTTCGCCCCGAACCTGTACACCGTCCGCTGGCACGACGGCACCGACGCCAGCGCCCCGGATGTCTCGGTGGTCCGCGTGCACCCGGCCACCGACGCCGAGCGCGTGCCGGTGCTGGTGGTCGAGATCGAAGACGCCGACGCGGGTTACGATTTAGCCGAGCAGGCGAGCCGGCACGCCGCCGCGGGCGTACTGGACTACTGGGTGATCGACGTGGTCGCGCGGCAGCTCCACATCTTCCGCGACCCGCGCCCGGACCCGGCCGCGCGGCACGGGTTCTCCTACAACTCGGTCAGGGTCTGCTCGCCGAACGCGCTGGTCTCGCCGCTCGTCGCGGAGTTGCACCTCGCACAGGTGGTGGACCTGCTTCCGTAATGACCCGCCCGATGACCGAAGACGAGTGGTTCTCGCCGACCGACGACGGCGCCCGCGTGCGGCACGCGGCCGAACACCTGCCGCCGCGCCACCGGCGGCTGCTGGCGGTCGGGCTGTGCCGAACCGTCACCGGCTTGGTCACGCACCCGGCCCTAGCCGCCGCGCTCGACGTCGTCGATCAGTACGCCGACGGGCGGGTAACGGCCGGCGCGCTGGAACGCGCCCGGCACGCCTGTCGAGCCCTCGCGCAGCAGTCTTACGACGCCTACCGGCGGGCCGCCGACACCGGCGGCAGCGCGGTCGCGGCGCACGCGTGCTGGGATCTGGCGTGGGCGGTTTCGTTCGCGGCGACCGACCCGCTACCGCTTGATAAGGTTGGCGCGCGAGCCCTCGACGCGGCGGTCCAGGCGCGCACCGGCACCACCGGGGGCCTCTCGGCCACGTCCCCCGAGTTCCACGCCGCCGTCGCGGCCCACCTGTCCTTGATGCGCGAGACAGTGTGGGAGGTAGCTGGGAACCCGTTCCAGCCGCCACGTTTCCTGCCCGCGTGGCGCACCGACACCGTGACCGCGCTCGCCAAACAAATGTACGAGTCGCGGGATTTCACCGCGATGCCGATCCTCGCCGACGCGCTCCAGGACGCGGGCTGCGACAGCGACGCCCTGCTGCGTCACTGCCGGGGCGAGGGAACGCACGTCCGCGGGTGCTGGGCGATCGACTTGGTGCTGGAGCTGGAATAGCCGCTCGCTGCCCGGTGTCATTTAAACAGGGCGATCGGCCCCGGAGTGGCGAGCCGCTTCTCGGCGGCGCGGAACAGCTTTTCGGCCGCCGCCCGCTCCCCGCCGAACCACAACTGGTAGCCGAGCAGGAACTCCAGCGCGGGCTGCCCGGGGTTGTCCGCCGTCGCCTTCTTGAGCGCGGCGAGGTGGGCGGCGTACCGGTCGGCGCGGCCGTCATACAGTTCCGTCGGCTCGAACGGCGCCGCGGGCCACTTGGGATCACGCGCCAGCCCGTCCTGCACCCGCGCCACCGCTTCGACGAACTCCCCGGCTGCGAACTTCGCCTGGGCGTGCAAAAAGTACGTCCGCGCGTCGCCCGGATCGGACGCACTGGCGCGTGCGAAATGGTCGGCGGCACGGCCGTAGTCTGCCGCGGCGAACGCGGCCCGCGCCAGCGCGATCTGGCGCGCGGCTTCCTTCTGCGGGTCCGGGTCGGCGCGGTCCATCGCCACTTTCACCGGCGCCACGAACGGGTTGAACGCGATTACCGGTCCGGGGCGGACATCGGCCACACGGGCGATCGCCGGGACGGTCCGTTTCTTCGGTGCGATCACCAGGAAATCGCTCTCTTTTGCGCCGCGCGGGAACAGCCCCCCGTCGTCGCGCGGGGCCGCTCCGGCGGCGATCACGTCCGGCGCGTCGGGGCCGAAATCCCCACCGAGAATAATGGGCGGCGGGACGACGATGACCGGCCGACCGAACCCGGCGAGCGGGGCCGGCGCCAGCCCCACAGGTCCGAACGGCCCGAACGGCGCGACCGGGACCAAAGGCGGGGCGTAGTACACCGCCCGCGACACGTACCCGCCCGCGAAACCGCTCACGCGAAAGTGCGGGCCACCGACCGAGAACCCGAAGCCGGTGCGGTACGTGTACGAGTAACCGCCGAACCCGTACCCGGGGCCGCACAGCGGGCCGCACGCGAACTGTGCCCGCGCCGGGGCCAACTCCGCCAGCACGAGCACCGCACACGCCGCCAGGATGAAGCGCGCCATGCCTTGTCCCCGCTCACGTTCGGACAGCCGTAAGGCCCGATTATCCGGCGCCGCACGCCGCGCCGCAATCGGAGCTTGAAAGTCGGCGCCGCAACGGGCTCCTTGAGGAGCCAACGGTCATCCGATGGCCCCGTTGGCGCCGGGTGGGGCCGGGGGCACCCAAGGGTACACGCGTTCGAGTTCCGTGAGCAGTCGGTTGACCTCACTCTGGGCGGCCAGAACAATTTGCTCGCGCTGCTCGTCGGTCATCGACCACCCGAGCGGAGCGGTCCCGTCGAACTCCAGCGCCGCGGTGCGCACGAACCCGGGTCCCCGGCCCAGCGCCGCGGCGAACCGCTCGCCCGTCTCGCGAAGGCGCTCGTCGTTCCGGTACCAGGGGGACCGCTCGCGCATGGTCAGCACCGCGCTGAGCGGGCTCAGCAACCAGCCGAGCGGGCCGGGCTCCTCGCCGGCGGTGGCGTTCAACCGCTCGGTGTTGTTCGCGTACGCGCGCAGCTCCAGCACCAGCACGCTCGAAAAGCCCGCGACGATCTCCTTCGCGTGGTGGCACACCCAGTCCGCCGCGATGTCGATCCCGTAGTTGTCGTAGTAGCCCGCGTCCACCACCCGCCGGCCGGGGTTCGTCGGCAGGGTCACGGCCGGGCTGACGAACGGGAACGACGCGTTCATCCGCGCCGCGGTGGCGACCGTGAACGTCTCGCGGGCCTCCGGGAACAGCTTGTAGAACTCCACCGCGCCGAACGACGCGACCTTTCCGTCCGGCCCGTCGGTCCGGCACAGCGGGGCGAGGTCCAGGTTGCTGATCAGGAGCCGCCGGGCGTCCTCGACCAGCATCGGCGAAAAGATCAGCGACGGCACCCGCGCCTCCTCCTCGGCCGTGCGAAGGTCCGACAGCGCGAACTCGAACGGCGATCGGGGGGGCGGCCCTCCGGGCACCGGAGCCGGCCGGGTGTTGTCGGCGAAGGCCAGTTCCAGGCTGCGCCCGCGGTCCCGGTTCACCGGGAACGGCCACCAGATCGACGGCAGGTCCGAGAGGAGCATGGTCGCGACCACCGCCGACAGGTTGTCGCGGCTCAGCGCCCGCGCCAGCGGGGCGTGCAGATGAACCGATTGCCCGCCGACCCGGCACGCGAGCGCCGCCTTGATGCCGTCCGGAAGGGGCGCGCAGGGTTGCGAATAAAACGCGGCATGGTAGGCGGCCCCGACCATCCCACCGGACGCCCCGGTGACGACCCGCACCTGATCGGCCAGTAACCCGCCCTCCGGCACCCGCGCCGCCTTTCGCCGCTCCAGTTCCTGACGGCACAGCTCCTCCAGAACCGCACACGTCCACACGGCCGCCCGGCTGCCGCCGCCGGAGGTGGCCACAATGACCAGCGGCGGCAGCGACGGGGCCGTGTGAGGGCGGGAGGCCGCGTTCCAGTTGCGCTGGGCCGCCAGCAGCACCGCTTTGCTGTCCAACAGCGGCGGGGTCAGCGCCGGCTGCGGCTGCGGCACCACGAGCGGCGCAAGGTTCCGGTACCGTTTCTCCAGCGCCGGGAACCGGAGCTTGAAATCGTCGCTGTTGGCGATCAGGCCCCACAGCACCAGCGCCAGGGCCGCGGCCACGGGAAGCTCCCACGGCACGTCGTAGAACACGAACCGGAGTGACCCGAACACCGAGTTGAGCCCGCCGAGCAGCACGAGCAGTACCAGCACCGGCGGCGGCGTCGGCAGCCGGACCACCCACTCGCACACCGCAAGGCCGGTCAGCACGAACAGGAGGGCGCCCGCGAGCACCAGCGCCAGCGCGTGGAGCCGCGGGTCCCGAACGTCCTGAACCGGCTCGAGCAGCCACGCTCCGTGCGTGCGCAGCCACGCACGCCACCCCGTTTCCGCGGCCGGCGTATGAGGCATGGGATACGCTCGCGTGGCGCCGGGCGCCCGGGCGCCGGAGCTCTCGACCGTCTCCTTAAACATCTCCTTGCCGCCGACGGTGCCGAGCAGCCCGACCCGTTCGAGGGCCACGGCCGAGCCGACGAACACAGCGACCGACAGGAGCGCCCCGAGCACCAGGGGGAACCGGGTCCGCGGGCGCGCGACGGCCGGCAGCAACAGCAGCGTGAGGAGCGTCGGGTACACGAGCGCCATCCACCGGCCGAGCGCGACCCACTCGGCCGGGTCGTACTCCGGCGCCGGAAGCAGCGACGGCACCTGCTCCTTCAGAAAGGTCTCCAGCACCGCAGGCGGCGGCGGCTTCGGGAGCAGAAAGGCGATCAGCACCGACTGCCCGATCAGCAGGCCGGCGAACAGCCCCGTAACGAGCTGCACCTTCCGGTTCCGGTGCCAAAACAGGTCGTTCAGCCCGAGCCCGCCGCCGACCAGGTTCCACGACACCGCGAGCACCGCGAGCACGGCGGCGGCGGTGACCGGGAACGTGCCCAGCCACATCAGGATGTACAGCACCGCGCCGGGCAGCGGGGTGAACAGAAACGCGGCCGTCGCCGCGGCGACGGCCGCGAGCAGGACCAACCGCCGCGGCAGACGGTTGAGCCAAGCGGACATGACTTCCCCCCGTCACGAGAACGCGTGTGCCGGCTCGCGCGACCGCTCTTGCGATTGGCGTCGCGCGGCCCGATGTCACGGGTGGTTGAGGAACACGAGGCACTCGGACGGCCCGACGTTGCGGACCTCGACGAACGCCGTTCCGTCGGCCGCCGCCTGAACCCGGAGCTTCGTTCCCACGCGGTGCGGTCCCGGCTCCGCGCCGCCGGCCTCGGCCGTGTTGAGCACGACGGTCAACTCGCTCCCGGGCGGGCTCAACCCGACGTCCACGATCACGTCCGCGCCGCGGGCCGCGGTCCCGTGCGTGTTCAGGACGCACACCGCCTCCTCGTCGTCGAGGACCCGCGACCATGCCGCCAGTTCGCCCCCGCCGGGGAGTGCGAACCCGCCGCCCAGAACCGATGTCGGCCGCTGGTACTGCCGCCCCGCGCGCAGGGCGCGGTACCGTTTGCGCACCACCCCCATCGCGGCGATCCGACGGTACGTCGGGAAGTTCGGGTCGAAGCAGTGGTGCCCGGTCGTACCGAACGGCCCGAACCCGGGCTCGTTTGGGTCGGTCGCGGCGCCCCCGATCCCGGCCCGCCCCGACCGCCGCGGGTGCGCGGGGCCGAACATCGCCTCACGCAGGTACCGGTCGGACCCGCCCCACCCGGGCAGGAACGGGCGGGCGGCGGCCTCCGGGCCGGCGAGCCCTTGCTCGGTGCCGGCGTACACGCACGGCACGCCGAGGGTGAACAGTTGCAGCGCCACCCCCGCCGCCACTTGGTGCGCCGATGCCGCGTCCGCCGAGAACCGCACCTTCGCGCCGAACACGTGGTCGTGGTCGTCCAGGATCGAAACGTGGTGCCGGCCCACGTTCCGGTGCGAGCCGAACACCGCCGAGCCGGGGTCGAACCCGCGGAAGTACTGCTCCGGCGGCACGAGGCCCTTGGCCACGGAGCTGAGCGTGAGCCGCATCTCGCCGATGTCGAGCGCGGCGTTCAGGTTCATCCCCAGCACCTCCAGGTACCGGTTCTGCGCGAAGTCGCCGCCCGCCACCTCACCGACCAGGAAGAAGTCCAACTTGCCCAGCCGCCCGGCGAACTCCTTGATCGCCCCGCAGAAGTTCCGCGCCTGCTCGAACGACACGTGCTTGAGCGTGTCCAGCCGGAACCCGTCGCAGTCGGTCAGCGCGATCCAGTGCGCGTAGCACCGGGCCAGCAGGTTGAGCGCGCGGGCGTCCGGGGCGCCAGGGCCGGGCGGGTCGAAGTTGAAGTCGCGGAGCGTGAGGAAGTCGGTGCGCTTGTGCTCCGCGTGCGAGTCGCCCAGGTCGCCGGCCCCCAGGTTGCCGGTCCCCGCCCGGGTGTAGCACCCGAGCGCCTGAAGCTCCTCCGGCCACACCCCGTCGTCCGGACCGGCCACGGCGTCGCGCAACCCGCCCGCGCCGTCGCGCCACGCCACATCGGGGTAGAACCCCGGCCACGGGCGGTACCCGGGTTCGGACTCCGTGTGCCCGCCCACCCGGTAATCGAAGTTCGCGCCGGAGTGGTTGAAGATGATGTCCAGGATCACCCGCAGCCCGGCCGCGTGCGCCGCGGCCACCAGTTCCACGAGGTCCTGCCGCGTGCCGAACCGCGGGTCCACGTCGAGGAAGTCCTGGATGCCGTACCCGTGGTACGAATCGAGGTGCCCGCGCTGTTTGAACACGGGGCCGACCCACAGGGCGGTCGCGCCCAGACCTTTAAGGTAGTCGAGCTTCGAGGTGATGCCGCGGATGGTGCCGCCCTGCCACCGCTCCGACCCGGACTGCGCCCACCGGTCCCAGCGCCACCCGGTCGCGCCGGCCGGGGCCGGGCGCGCGGCCCCTAGGTCCGCGCGGTTCAGCAGCGGGCGCCCGCCCTCCCCGCCGTCGCTGAACCGATCGGGCAGCAGGAAGTACAGCACCTCGTCGCGCCAGTCGGCCGGGGAGGGGTGGTACCCGCCGGACGGGGCACGGGGCACGTCCCGCACCCGCGCGGGGCGGGCGGCGGCGAGCACGTCGTCACGGAATGCCATGTCGGTCCTCTGGGCTAAAGGACGGGGCGGCCGGCGCGCGCGGCGGCGCGCACGGCCGTCGCCGGGTTGTTGTGGTCGAGCCGCCACGCGGGGTGGTGGAAGTGGATCACGAAATCGCCGTTGTAGGACGCCACCGCCTCGTCGAACGTGATCCGGCCGATCCGCTTCCAGTTCGTGACGGTACGGATCTGCCGGACCGCCGGCCCCCGTGTGCTCCCGGTGTCCGACACCTCGATGTTGAACACCAGCGTTTTCTTCGGCTCGCGCACGCCGGGCTCGTAGATCTGGGCCAGCACCTCGTCGCGGACGTCGATCCGGTCGCCCGGCCCGCCGACCCGCGGCTGTTCGGGGGCCACCAGCAGCCGCATGAACTCCGGCGCTTTGGCCGCCGCTCCCGGCGGCTCGCCGAGTTCGGAGATCTCGTACAACTGGCGGAACGTGGGGTTCGTGTCCGCGCGGCGGAACACCGCCCCGGTCACCGCCAGCATCGCCAGCGCCACCAGCCCGCGGCGCCAGGCGTGGGTGCTGGGGGCGTTCCGCAGTTCGGCGTCGTTGATGAACGGCGCGCCAGGGCCGCCGAAGTCCTCTTGCGTAATGATGCCGGCCGGGACGTACCGCCGCGGGTCGCGCCGGTCCGCCGTCGGGTACAGCTTGCCCACCAGGGACAGCGACCGCGGTTGCCCGCGGAGCACCGCGCCGCCCGCCGAGTACCGCCCGATCACCAGCCCCCGGCTGTTCTGCCGGAAGTACCCGGTGTACTCCGTCGGCTCGGTGATCTCCCACACCCCCGTGAGGCACACCCCGTTCGGGTGGAGGAGCCGGCGCACGCCCCGGCGGTCTGGCCCCCAGCGCAGGTCGGCGTGGGTGTCGACGGTCCGGTCGGCGGCCCGCCGGAACGGGTAGTGCCCGGCCCAGAGCGCGCGGCGCAGCAAGTCCCACAGGCCCAGTGGGTACACCGGCAGCTTGGCCGTCCCCGGGCCGTTCCACACGTCGTAGTACCGGGTGTCCTCGAACACCGCGTCGCGCACCGCGGCGAACGTCGAGCCGGGATCCACCCAGTCCTCCGGCGTGACCCCTTCTTCGCCCTGGTACCCGGTCAAACGGTCGGTGCTCATGAGGACGCCCCCCCCGGCGCGCCGGGCGCTGGCGGCGTCGGCGGCGCCACCGCCAGCGTGACCGCCTGCCGGAGCCGGCGGAGCTGGCGCTTCGACCGGTACAGCAGCACCCACGGGAACAGGAACACCGCCAGCACGGTCAGCGCGATCGTCACGAAAATGACCTTGGTCCGCGTCGTGAGCTCGACCATCGGCGCGGGGTCCGGGTTTTCTTGAGCCTCGGCCAGATACGGCCACACGTCCAGGAACGGCCGGTCGTTCGCGGTCGGCCGGCCGGCTTCGTACTTGGCGTACCGCTCGGCCTCCGGCGACCGCGGGCGCGCGAACGACAGCTCGTACAGCTGGCAGTCCCCCTGCTCGCACGTCAGCCGGGCCACATCGTCTTCGAGCCGCCGCCCGTTCGGGAACCCCGGCGGGTGCCGGCGGGTGAAAACGGTCACGTCCGGCTGGTCGTCGAACTGCCGGAAGTTGAACTCGGCGGGGAACAGAAAGCGGAGCGTGTCGGTGAGCACCCCGGGGCTCTCGCGGGCCTCACGGATCGCCTTCACGTGCTCGCTCGGGGGGATCGTGTTCAGCAGATCGAACCGCGGGAGCTGGGTCCGCTGGGCGCGGCCGATGTGGTCGATCTGCACCCCGTTCCGCGACTGCGTGGTCCACACGATGAGTTGGTCCGTGCCGCCGGCCCCGGCGAACGCGCTGTACGGCACCTCCACCGCCATCGCGATCACGTTGGTGCCGAAGAATGCGGGGAAAATGAACGGGTCGTCGCGCACCCCCGCGCCCCACTTCGTCACGGTGGATAGCGGCACCTCTTGCAGGCCGTCCCCGCGGTCCACCTCCACCTTTCGGCTGATGAAGTTCCCGTCGCTGAAGGCCTGCACCAGATCGTTCTTCAGCTTCATGGTGATGCGGAACGTCGGCCGGATGGTCTCCGGGTGGTCGATCACCCCTCCGTAACGGGCCGTGTTGCGCTCGTCCGCGTTGGTCGGGCGCGCCAGCTCCTTCGGGTAGTCGATCTTCACCGCCCGCGCGCTGTCCACGTTGATGACGAACTCGAACGCGTCCAGCCCGCGGTACGGCGGCGGCTTGGCCAGCAGCCGGTTCGCGCACACGATCATCACGAGCTTCTCGTCCTGGGCCTTGCCGGGGTCCTTCTCGCCCCCGCCCTTGGCCCGCTTGCCGTCGTAAACCGGGAACACGAACAGCCCGGTCAACCCGCGCATGGGGTCTTCGGACAGGCGGAGCGGGTCGATCGGGTCGGCGTGGTCGGCCGCCCGGGCGCCGCCGGGCGTCGCGGCCACCCCGCCCGCGAGTAACAGGGCGAGCGCGAGCGCCGCCCGCGGCCGGGTGAGAACACGAGTCATGATGTCTCTTAATGTGTTGGCGTTCACAATCGTTACAGGCTTCAGGCGTCTCTCGGGGGCCGCGGGCGGCGGCCCGGGCTACCGGAACAGGTTGCCGCCGATGTGCGCGCCGAGCGCGCGGTAGCTCTCCCACTGCGGCTCGTCGAACATCTGGTCGAGCGTGGGCTCGTTCGGGAAGTCGGGGTGGGTGACGGCGTAGCTGAGCACGTCGGCCGGCTCGTCCCCGGTCACGGTCGCCTTGAGGTACAGCACCCACGTGTGGGTGCGCCCGAGCCACGGGTCGCCCGCGGGCGCCGGCGCCTCCGGGTACCGCACCAGCAGCAGGGCGGCGTGCGCCCGGGCCGGCGAGGCGAGCAGGTCGGCCAGCGCCCCGAGGTGGTGGACGATCGGGTCGGGCGCGCCCGCGGCGGCGGCGGCGGCCGGCGACACGTCGGCCACCTCAGCCCCGAGATCGACCCGCGCGACGCGCACCAGCCGGGCCAGGTCGGCGCCGTACCGCTGCGGGTCCTCGCCCGCGTCGCACAGGATCACGAACGGCACCCGCCGGCGCAGCAGCTCGTACGCCCCGGTGTTCTCGAAGTGCCCGCCGTCGGACAGGTTCCAGTACCGCTCCCACGGCCCGGCGAACCGGCCGGTCAGTTCGGCGAGTAACAGCGCCTGCGACTGGAACAGGGTCGAGAACACCCGCAGGAGCCGGCGCCACAGGCGCAGCACCCCGCGGGCGCGGGCCACGTTCGCGCGCTCCGCCGCGTTCAGCCCCGAGTCCCACCAGTACCCGAGCCGGAAGTTCACGAGCGTCAGCAGCAGCGCCCGCGCGCGGTTGGTGCGCCGCCCCATCCCCGGCCCGACCGCGGCGCCGGAGATCGCCATCGCCTGCTGCAAGCTCAGCCCCTCGACCGGCGCCGGCCGGCCGTCCACGGCCAGGAACGGGTGCGGCTTGTCCTCGCGCGGGTCGGCCAGCGGCGCCAGCGCCCGGCCCTCGCCCCCGGGCACCCACAGCGCGTGCCACCCCCGGGCCACGCTCACGCCGGCCGGCCCGAGCGCCAGGTTCTCCGCCTGCCGGTCCCGCTGCCCGCGCTGCGACGCCACGTCGATCGACTCGTTCACGGCGCAGTTGATCAGGTGCAGCGGGCCGCCCGCGGCCTCCGGCGCGTACTGCGCCAGCGGCACGTCGTCGCCGGTGACCACGTGCGTCACGTTCGGCCCGTCGGGGTGCACCCGGCGGGCCGGGTTCACGGCCCCGAGGAACGCCCGCCCGAGCCGGCTCGCGTAGATCCCCATCGGGCTCGAGCGGTTGATGAACGCGACGCACGCCCGCAGCCCCAGCAGCAGGCTGACGGCCAGCACCAGCCCGGTGAACAGCAGCCCCTGGGTGTACCTGTCGCCCAGCGCGTACGCGGCGTGGCTCACGAACGCCAGCCCGACCAGCGGCGGCACCGCGCCGAGCAGCACGACCAGCCCGCCCACCAGGAGCGGGCGGCTGAACGCCAGCGCGCTCGCCCCCCGCGGCGACTCGCCCACCAGGAACCGCAGCCCCGCCCGCAGCGCGGCGACCAGCCCGAACACGGCCCCGCCGACCGACGCGAACCACTCGGTCACGTTCGGCACCGTGAGCCCGCCCTGGAGCATGCGCCACGCGAGCCACCGCCCGAGCCCGTCCAGCGCCGCGAACGCGGCCAGACCGAGGGCTGCCCCGAGCCACCACGTGAGCCACCCGGTCAGCACGTTGCGGGCCAGCGCCAGCCGGGTCGGGTTGAAGGGGTCGTTGTGCCCCTCGTCCCGCCGCACCGCGTTCCACACGGCCAGCGACCACAGCACCGCCGCCGCCAGCACCACCAGCCCCAGCGGCGACATCCCCCCCACCAGCGCCGCGCCGGCGACCAGCGCCGCGGCCACGAGCACCGGCGCCAGGAACGTCTCCGGCAGGTCCTGAGACACCAGCCAGTACGCGAGCCCCAGCGGGAGCACCGCGAGCCACACGACCAGTTCCGCGAGGACTGCCCACGGCGTGCGGTACTGGAACGCGCCGGTGATCGGCGTCACGGCGGCCACTACCTCTCCGATGGCAGCGGCGGCCGGCCCCTCGGGGTACCAGTACGCGATCGCGTTCAGCGCCCCGAACGCGGCCAGCAGCAGCGCGGCCAGGACCACGTACACGGAGGTCAGGTTCCGCCAGAACGCGGCCAGGTTGGTGGCGAACTCGCCGTGCCCGGTCGGCGACAGGTAGTTCGAGTGCCGGCGGAGCCACGTGATCGGCTCCGAGCGCGAGTCCACCAGGTCCCGCGCCACCCGCTCCTGCCCGGCCCCGCCCGCGGCGGTCGGGATCGCGCCGGTCACCCCGTCGCGCTTCCCGCTCAGGTCGAAGAAGCGCCCCAGGAACCCGCCGGTGTAGCCGCCGCCGGACACCGTGGACAGGAAGTCCACGTGGCGCAGCCACCCCGCCCGGGCCAGCGCCTGGATCACCCCCAGGCAGAACGTGGCGCTGCGGATCCCGCCGCCGGCGAGCGCCAGCCCGAGCGTGTCGGGCGGCAGCGCGCCGCGCGCCGGGCCGCCCGGGGGAGCCGGCGGCGCGAGCGCGGGGGCGTCGGGCGCCGGAGCGTCCGGCTCCGGTGGGGCACCGAGGCGCAACAGCCACGGGCCGGTCTCGGTACTCATGTCGCGTCTCCCGATTGCGGCAGGGCCGCGGTCGCGCGCCGCGTGCGGATCAGTTCGGCCTCGCGGGCCTCCAGCTCGGCGGGGTACACGCGCCGCGCCTCGTACTCGGCCCGGGACCGGATCACCGGCTCGTCGCGCAGCGCCCGCCGGCACTCGGGCGGCAGGGCCGCCGGGTCCCGGTAGTGGTCCTCGGCGAGCACGTCGGCCGCCTTCTCGGCGACCATGTACACGTTGGCCACGATGAACACGCCGGGGATGCGCGGGAACACCGACGCGTCCGCCACCCGCAGCCCCTTCACCCCGCGCACCCGGAGCCGGCTGTCGAGCACGGCCCGCTCGTCGTTCCCAATGCGGCAGGTGCCACAGGCGTGGTGCCCCCAGGCGACGTTCCGCACCCACTTGAGCAGGTCGCCGGAGAAGGGCGGGGCGTCCAGCCCGGGGCAGCGGTGGCTCTCCACCAGTCCGGCCGCCTTGGCGCGGTCGAGGAAGTCTTGCACGAACCGGACCCCCTCCGCCAGCGCCAGGGCGTCCCGGTCCCGGTCGCCGTCCGGGAACGAGTGGAAGTTGATGTCCGGGCGGCGGAACGGGCTGGCCGAGCGGAGCCGCACCTCGCCCCCGTGCTGCCGCGTGCGGGCCTTGAGCAGGAGCCAGGTGACGGTCCGCTTGGGCTCCCGCAGCGCCTGCTCGTCGTCGGCGGTGCGCTGGGCCTCGGCGGCCTGCCGGGCGGGGCTACCGGGTTCACTGGAGAGCACCGCGTGGACCCGCTGCGCGGCCTCCGCGGGGCTCAGCTTGTCCACGAACGACAGCGGCAGCGAGTACCCGACGTGGTACCCCGGGAAGTAGCCGGGCAGCGCGAAGATGAACAGGTCCGGGACGGAGTCCTCTTGCGCGGACCGCCGGAAGATGGAGATCAGCCCGCCGTTGGTCCCGTACAGCCCGCGGTCGAACGCGTCCTGGCGCGGGTTGTTGCGCCACCGGGCGAGGTGCGGGTCCTTCGAGGCCACCGGCTCGCGGGACGTGGAGGCGAAGTCGGTCAGGCTGTCGAACCCGTCGGTCATGGTGGCGACCACCGGCACCTCGTACCGGTCCTGGAGGTTCAGCCCCACCCCCGGCACGTCCGCCCGCACGGGGATGCCGTGCGCCGCGAGGTGCTCCTTCGGGCCGATCCCGGAGAGCATCAGCAGTTGCGGCGTATTGAACGTGCCGCCGCACAGGATCACCTCGCCGCCCGGCTTGCAGCAGACCCGCAGTTGCCGGCCCTCCCAGCCCTCCTGCGCGGCCGCGCGGGCGGCGGGGTCCGCTTCGTAAACGTGCTCCTGGGGCAGCACCCACACCCCGACGACCTGCGGGGACGGCGCCCCTTCGGCGAACGCGAGCGTGGTCGCGCACACCCCGGTGAGTAGGTGCAGCCGGGGGCCGTGCGCGTGGTGGTCGCGGACCGCCAGGAGTCGCTCCCGCGGGCCGGACCGGAACCCGTCCGGGGTGATCGAGGTCGGTATCCGGGCGAGCCCCTCCTCGCTCCGCCGGATCGTGCCGGCGTGGTTCGGGTCGAGGCTCGGGAACACGCGCCCGGTGACCAGCGAGCGCGCCAGCTCGCCCGCGTTCGCGACCCCCGCCCGGGCGGCGCCGTACACCCCCTCCAGTACCACCTTCGCCAGGCGCCGGTCGCGGAACAGGAACCGCAGGTCGGACATGGTGGTCTGGAGCCACCCGCGGGCGCCGTGCCGCCCGTCCTCCCAGCCGGTGCTGAGCCCGAAGAACCGGCGCACCCGGCCGAAGAACGAGGGCCGGTTGTAGTGGCAGTGCTCGAGCCGCTCGAAGTACGCCCGCATCCGGTCCCCGCGCCAGCTCGGGTCGCCGGTCGCCTCGGCGATGTGGTCCCAGTCCTCGGCCGGGCCGGACACGATGATCATGGCGTTGTGGATCGCGCACCCGCCCACCCCCTGGGCGCGCGGGTAGAAGACGCCCGCCTCGTCCTCGGGGTGCGGCGCCGGGGAGCCGGGCAGCGGGGCGTGGACCTTCGGGTCGAGGCTGGCCGCGGCCGGGCCGTCGAAGTGCCGCACGAAGAACCGCAGCGCGTGCCGCGGGTCCTCGGTGACCTCGGGGTGCAGGAGCGGCACGTCGGTGTTCTCGACCAGCGCGTCGGCCGGCTTCGGGGGCTTCTCCGGCCCCATCTCGGCGAGCAGCACCGTGTACCCGCGCTCAGCGAGCCGGGCGGCCAGCGGCGCGCCGCCGGCGCCCGCCCCGACGATGACGAAGTCGAACGGCGACGTCTCCGGTCGCTGCCAGTCCGCAGGGATCTCGGGCATGGGAACGGACCTCGGGGGCAGTACTCGGTTCGGGCCGCGCCGGCCGGCGCGGCGGCGGTCAGAACGTCTTCAGCAGCGCGATCAGCTCGCGCTTCTCTTCGTCCGAGAGGCGCCGGATGAACTCGTAGTCGTGGCCCCGGTCGGTGACGTAGTCGGGGCTCTTGCTGACCTTGATCAGGGCGGGGCCGACCGTCAGGTCGAACTCCGCGCGCCGCGCCTCCGTCATCTCGCCGGGCTTCACGTCCTTGTACTTCAGGAAGTGGGCGCCGAGCGCGTTCAGCAGGCCGAGCTTGTCGGGGAGCGAGGACTCGGGGTCGATGTTGGCCAGCGTGTTGATCGGCGTCCCCTCGGGGATCGGCCCGAGCCGGACGCCCTTGCCGTGCCCGGCGAGGAACGGGCCGACGCTCACCGCCGCCAGCACCGCGAGCACCAGGGCCAGGGCGCCGGCCCGCAGCGCGAGCCGGCGGCGGAACGCGACCGCCTCGACCCGGTACAGCGAGAACAGCACGGACACCAGCCCGAAGAACCCGGCCGGGAGCGCCACCGCCAGCACCCGGAAGCCCCAGATCGAGTCCAGCGTGCCGATGTCGAGCAGCGTGATCAGCGGCCAGAACCGCGCCGCCAAGTAGATCACCCCGGCCACTCCGACCAGCCCGACGACCGCGAGCGCCCACCAGATCGGGCGGAGCAGCCACCACAGCCACATCAGGTACGTCTCGCGGAACCGGATCAGCCGCTCGCTGCTGAGCAGCAGCAGCCCGAGCACCAGGAACGCGCCCGCGGGCGCCCACGGCAGCAGGTCCGTCTGGAGGTCCGACAGCCCGAGCACCCCGCCCACCAGCCGCGGGACGTGCCCGCCGGCGAACGTGAGCCAACTGTCGTCGGTGGTGCGCCAAATCCACCCGTTGTCCTCCGCTCGCTGTGCGGCGGACCGGTCTTTGGGGGTGCGCCGGTCTTGGTCGTCCTGTGGTTTCGGGAACCAGGCGTCGGGGCGGGTGCCGGGTTGGTTCTTGTACTCGCCGTCCCAGTACCACTGCTCACTCGGCACGGCCCGGGCGGCGGGCCACAGCAGCCGCGTGATGGAGTCGTCGAACGACGCGAGCCGCTGATCCACCTCCGGGCCGTTGTTGAACGTGCCCAGCGCGTTGTTGTGCAGGAACGGGGCGGTGGCCCAAATGCTGATGAGGGTGGGCACCCGGTAGTACCCCGGCCCGCCGTCGCGCGGGGAGTACGTCTTCTCCGCGCGGGAGAACGGGTCGTGGTACCGGATCGGGCCGACCCCGGGCAGCTCCTTGTACGTCTGCGACGCGAAGTCCTCCCACACGTGTTCGTGCCGCGCGTTGGTGGCCGCCGCCCGGGCCGAGTTGGTGCGGGTCACCGTCACCGGGACCCGTTCGTCGATGGACAGGTAGTTGTGGACCGTGACGGGCGGGGTTTTGCCGTCCGGGTCGCGCGCCTCGTACTCCCAGAACGTTTTCTGTTCGACCGCCAAGCGCGCCCACGCGGCGTACCCCGGCGGGAGCTGCCCGGTGCCCCGGGTGAGCTGGAACCGGTCGTCCGCGGTCAACCGCAGCGCCTGACGCGCGCCCGCTAACTCGGCCCGCAACTTCGCGAGCCGGCCGTCCTTCTCGTCGGCGCCCCGGTCGGCCTCCGGGACCTTGCTCATCTTGTCGCGGTACGCGACGGAACCGGGCAGGGCAGGGTCGAGCACGAGGGCTTCCAGTTCGGGCAGGTCGCCCGGCTGGACGCTGGAGTGGCACGCGATGCACCCCTTCGCGAACACCGCGCGGCCGGCGGCGTAGTCGCCCGCCCCGCCGATCAGCGCCGGCTGTTTCGGCTCGGGCGCCTTGGGCGGCTCCGCCTTCGGGGCCGGGGCCTTAGGGTCCGGGGCCTTGGGCGGCTCCGCCTTCGCGGGGGCGGTGTACCACGGCAGCCCGGTGCCGCGCAGGTGCGCCTGGAACGTGTCCTCGAGCTTCTTCCGCGCCCCCGCGTCGGCGGGGCGGACCACGTTGCGCAGCCGCTGCGGGTCGGTCGAGGCGAGGAAGAACTCCACCATCGGCTGGACGCGGAGCAGCGTGGCGTGCCAGTACAGCGAGTGCCCGGCGATGTCGTTGAGCTTGAACGGGTCCTGCTTCCGGAACCCGAGGATCGGGTTCTGCACCCGGATCCACTGCTGGTGGTGCGTGCCGATGTTCAGGTACACCCGCGACAGCGCGATGTCGAGGCCGACGCTGTCGGACCCGTCGAGCAGCACCCGGGGCACGTCCTGCGGGTTGGCGATGTCCGCCTTCTCGTACCGGCGGATGTACCCGAGCGAACTCGCGCTGAGCGCCTCCGCCGGGTTGTGGTGCGAGCGGGCGACGCGCCCGCGGAGCCCGTAGAACGAGTTGATCGTATTCGGATTGTTGTTGTTGTCCGACGGGTACGCGGACGTGTCGACCGCCCCGGGCAGTTGCGAGTCGAACACGTGGTACAGGTAGTTGTTCGAGCGGAGCGCGTTGCCGAACGTGCCGCGGATGCGGATGAACTGGTTGCCGACGTTGTTCGACAGGTTGGCCCACTCGGGCCGCTCCCGGTGGGCCGGCGGGTTCAGCGGGTGCGGCGCGATGTGGCAGAACCCGCAGCTCATGCCGACCCGGTACGGGCGGACCGTGTCGGGGTCCGCGCGGTACGCGGTGCCCTTCTCCCCGTCGTCGTAGTACAGCCCCTTGTTCTTCTCCCAGCGCTTTTGGGCGGAGGACGAGTTGAAGAAGTCGGGGTTCGGGAACAGCCGCAGCCCGACCACGCCGGTCGGGTATCCGTACACGGGGTACTCGTCGGGGTACTTCCGCTCGCCCGGGTCGTAGGAACTCGCGGGGTACCACTTCTCGCCGGGCGCCGCGGGGCGGTACTCGACGTGCGCCGGGCGCTTCTCGAGCGGGTCGCCGGGCAGCACCCGGCACGGGCCGTCGTCGGGCCGGATCGGCCGTGCGAACCGGACCCCGTAGGTCTGTGCGGTCTCGGCGTCGGACGGCAGCCGGGTGCCCGGCTCGTTGACGAGCCCGGTGCGCGCGAACCGGGTGTCGCGGCGGTCGGGGTCGAGGAGCCACATCAGGTCGATGGTGCCGTACCCGTACCGGGCGAGCCAGTCCCACCACGCCTCGTTCCCGGCGGCCCAGATGGCCCAGGCGTTCCGCCCCTTGATCGCCTCGGCGCTCAGTGCGAGCGGTTGGGCGCCCTCGCCGCCGGAACTGCCGACCGCGTCCATGTCTTTGAAGTAGTCGAGTTGCGCGGGCCGGTAGTACTCCTCGGCGGCCTGCTTCCACAGCCCCTTGTCCGCGCCCGGGCCGAGGCCGCGGTACTTCTCGGCGCCGGGCGCGTAGTACCCGGAGCCCTGGCGCAGCCGGGCCAGCGCCTCGTCCGGCGGAACGTCTCCGGCGCACCCGACGGCGAGCGCCGTCAGCAGCGCGAGCGCGGCCCCCAGGAACATGTTCTTGCGCATCACAGTGGCCCCGTCGTTCGAGATTTCCGGAGGTCGCTTCGCGTGTGCTGGTGCGGGGCGGCGGGGAGCGTGTCGGCTGCGCCCGCCCCCGGGCGGGCCAACTCGCCCGCGAGCCGCTGCGCCAGGTCCCGCGCGCCCAGCCCGCACCCGAGCCGGGCGGTCACCCACTGCACGAGCCCGGGCGGGCCGCGCCCCAGGTCGATGACCCGGGCAACCAGCGGCAGGAGCCGGGCGCCCGGGTCCCGCCCCGCGTTACCGCATCCCGCCACGCCACGCCCTCCCCGTTCGGTTCACTCGTTCGCGCGCCGGCGCTCACGGCGTCGGTGTCGCGCTGAGGTGCGTGAGCACCTCTTTGGACATCAGCTCCCCGTCGGTGGTGACCGCGGACACGGTCCCGCCCTCCGTGCCGTCGGTCTTGATCCGCACCGTAATCGCGAAGTTGCCGTCCTCGTCGGTCACCACGGTCTTCCCGGCGAGTTGGGCGACCGCCCCTCCGAACGTCACCGTCCGCCCGCCGGGCGTCTCATCGACCACCCGTCCGGTAATCAGGAAGTGCCCGTTCCCGATCTCGGCGGCGTCGAAATCAACGATCTCGGGGGCCTTGTTCGCGGGCGCGTCGGCCAGCGCCACGAAGACGGGTTGCGTGCCCAGGTTCGTGAGCGGTTCCCATTCCAACCCGGACGGCTGGTCCCGCCATTCGAGCGCTTCGAGCGTGAGCCGTGACCGGAACGGGGTGGGGCGTGCGCGCGTCATTCGACATCCTCGTCGTGGGGTGCGGTGCGCGGCGCCGGCCGCGCGATCGTTCACCCGCTCCATCGAGAACCGCGTGCGAAAAATGTCAAAAATGGTGGCGGCGACCCGCAGGACCACGTGCGGCGGAGTTGTGCCGCGGTGCCCGGTTCACGAGCCCGGCTCGTCCGATTCAGCGCAAGATCGCACGGCTTATTAACTTCCCGCCGGAACGCGCGAAGCGACGGCCCGCGGCGACAGCGAGCCGCGCGGGGTGGCGTGAGGAGTGATCAGAAGGGCACAACAGCAGACGGGACGGGAGCGACCGCGAAACCGGTCAAGGCGCTCCCGCGCGGGCAAACGTGTGCGAGTTAAGCGGTGGGCAAACGAGGTGCGGGTCCGGCGCGGCCGGAACGGCCGGGCCGGGGGTTAACCCGCCCAGTTCCGCCCGCTCCTTCGCGCCGAGTTGCTTTTGAAAAATCGGGTCGGTAAGCAGCCGCGCGGGCGGACGGCCGAGTCGGATCGCCTGCTTGAGACACCACACGGCCCGCGCGCGGGGGTTCTCCTTTCCCCCGCCGAAGGTTAGCAGCACGAGGGCCGCGTTCGTGTACATCTCGGCCGACTCGACCGGCCCCGCCAGCGCGGCTTCGATGTCGTCCCGCGCCGCGGGGTCGTCGCTCACTTCGTAACCGCTCCCGAGCACGAGCCGGAACCGGACATACGCTCGGTTCAATCGGGCGGCGGGAAGATCGGACACGAGTTCCAGCGCAGCCGCCACCTCGGTCCGGGCGCTCGAGAGCTTCGCCCGAGTCCCTCCGCTCTGCAACAGCGCCCGGGCGAGGTTGTTCCGCACCCAGGCCGGCGCAAATTTCGCGTCGATCGCCCGGCGGTACAACTCGGCCGCGCCCAGGTGATTCGCGGCGAGCGAATGAGCGTAAGCCAGGTACGCGGTGTTCGGACCGGACGGCTCCAACCGGTCGGCGTCCTCGAAGCTCTTGAGGGCCGCAGTGACGTACCCTTCTTTGAGGGCACGCCGCCCGCACTCGAAGTGCTCGGCCGCCGTGGCGGGCTTCTCAAGCCAGGGGTCCGGTGACAACACGGGCGCCGAACGGGCCGGCGGCGCGGGGCCGGCAGACGGCGGTTCGACAGGCCGGCGAGCGAGCGCAACGGCAACGAGTCCGCCCAGCACAACCGCGAGCGCGACCGCCGCGACCGCGCACCGGCGGGCGCGACGTGCGAGGTGTCGCTCCAGTGTGCCCCGCACCCGACCGATTTCCGGCCGCCGTTCGGGAACCGGGTCGAGGCACCGGCGCACGAGGCCCGCGAGCGCGGCCGGTGCGACCGGTGCCCGGGGCGCGGTCGGTCGCTGGAGCAGCTCGGCCGCGGCACGGGCCGAGTCGGTGGTGCCCGGCTCGGCCGGCACGTGGCCGGTCAGCAATTCAAACAGCAGCACACCGAACGAGTACACGTCGGCCGTGGTGGCCGGGACCGCCGTGCCGCCGCCGGCCACCACCCGGAGCCACTCCGGCGGCATGTAGGGGAGCGTACCGCCGCACCGATGCGCCGGGGCCGCGAGGTCGGCACACAGGTTGAAGTCGATGAGGTACGGCCGCCCGTCCGGCGCGACGATGACGTTGGACGGTTTCAGGTCGCCATGCACCAGCCCGGCACGGTGCAGGTGTTCCACCGCCCCGGCGAGCCGGGCGGCCAGCTCCACCCGCCGGTCGAGCCCGAGCGGCGCCGGGCCGGCGATGATGTCGCGTAGCGTGGTCTCTCCGACGAACGGCATGCACACGGCGGCGAACCCGCCGGACTGGCGGGCCCAGAGGACGGGCACGATGTGCGGGTGCGCGATCCCCCCCAAGAAGTGCGCCTCGCGGGACGGCCCCGGGGTCAGCTTCAGCACCACCGATCGGCCGCCGGCGTCGGGGTCGTTGGCCAGGTACACACGGGCGAACGCCCCGCGGCCGAGTTCGCGGACCACCACGAGCTGCTCGAACCGATCCCCGGGCTGCGGCCACGCCGGCGCGGCGGCCAGCAGTTCGGGGTGGTCGGCGAGCTGCCGGTGCCCGTCGAGCACCTCGCGGACCAGCGCTTCGTGCGCCGGGAACCGGGCGGCGAACTCGGCCACCGCCGGCGCGGGACCGGCCTCCTCGCGGAGGCAGTACTCCTCGTACGCCAGGTCGATCACCAGCGACTGGTAACCGAGCAGCACGGGGTGCTCGGCGAGCGCGGCGGCGGCGTCCGGGTCGGCCCCGGCGCGCCACGCCCGTTTGAGCGACTCGGCGAGCGCGGCCGGGGCCGCGAGCGGCGGGTCGATGAGGCCGGTGACGGTCGCCACGGTTACACCCCCGCGAGGTCCTTGAGCCGCCGCACGATGCGGTTGACGGTGCTCAGGCTCACGTCCGTCAGCCGGACGATGTCATCGAGCCCGTACCCGTCGCGCAGCCGCTCGGCGACGACCCGCTGCCGGCCCGAGAAGTTTTGCAAGAGGCGCTCCCACCGCTCGTCGGCGATCACCACCTGACTCGGCGACGGGGCGCGGTCGGGGGGCTCGGCGCCGGCCGCGGGCACCTCCCGGGACCGGTCGTACTTCTGCGTTCCGAGCTGCTGCCGGGACATCTCAACGACTTTATTGTGGGCGACCCGGGCGAGAAAGCTGGCGAGCGCCTGGGGGGAGGTGAAGGCGCGCCCCTCCGACGGGGCGATCAGGAACGAGGCCCAAACGTCCTGCACGAAATCGACCGAGTCGAACCGGCTCCGGAGCTGCGGGGGCAGGCGGCGCCGCACGTTCGCCCGGATCGTCGGCCCGAACCGGGCGTACAGCTCCTCGGCGGCCCACGGCTCGCCGGCCCGGAAAGCCGCCAGCAGGGCGCCGATGTCTCGGGTGGGGTCCATCACGTCCTCCGACAACGCGCCACCGAGCCCGCGGGCGGCCGGAGCGAACTCGGGACCGGGTGCAACGTTATAGAGTGCTCAGGCTGCATCGTAACAAGGCCCAAGTCGCCGGGCGATCGTCAAGAACCCATTTTTGTTTCGCCGGCCGTGACCGGCACGGCCGGAATCACTTCGATACTTAACGTGGGCCGCGCTTGCGCACGGTCCGCGTTCAACTTGATTAACGGAAAGCGGCGAGAATTTATCAGGATTTCGTGAATTCTCGCGCGCTCTTTTTCGTTCGCTCACGAAACGGCGCGGCCGAACGCGCCGTCACGAACCGGCGGATTCGCAGCACCACCTATGTGTCGTAGGCGCCACCGGCCCATGTTCAAACCGCGAGAACGTGTATGACCGCCGACGAATGGGACGCGTGCGCCGATGCGGAAGTCGTTCAGCAGTTCCTGAACGGCGGTTGCAGCGACCGCAAGCTGCGGCTGTTCGCGATCGCGTGCGTGCGCCCGTTCTGGGACCTGCTCCTCGCCCCGCAAGCGCGCGGCGCGATCGAGGTCACGGAGCGGTTCGCGGACGGGTTAGAAACGGAGGCGACGGCCCAGTTCGCGAGCCAGGCGTCCTGGGGCTCCGCGTCCCGGCTGGCTTCTCGGCGCCGCGTCCACACCTCCGCGGCCCACGCGGCCGGGTACGCCGCGACCCCGAACGTGGCCCACCCTCGCGTCCGCTCGGGGCTCTGGGATTCGGCCCTCGCGGTCCATTCCGACCTGGTCATCGAAGCCGGCGGCTCGTGGTTCCGGGGGCGCGAGAACGGGGAGCGGCACCTCCTGGCGTTCGTGCGCGAGGTCTTCGGCAACCCGTTCCGGCCGATTGATTTTGATCCCGCGTGGCGCACCCCGGATGTCCGGATGCTCGCGGAAGGGGCGTACCTGGAGCGGTCGTTCGACCGGCTGCCGGTTCTGGCCGACGCGCTCCAGGAGGCGGGGTGCGACTCCGTCCCGCTGCTGGACCACTTGCGGGACGCGCACGCGCCGCACGCCCGCGGGTGCTGGGCGCTCGACCTGATACTGGAGAGGGCGTGACCGGCCTTCGGTGAGGGGCGCGTGAGGGCCGCGTGCGCACGCGGCGCATCAGCCCGGCTTGTTCCACACGGTCAGCACCGCGGGGAGCCCCAAGAGGCGGACCCGCGTCTGCCGCACCTGCTGCCACCGGCAGCCCTGCAACACGCGCTTCAGACCTTCTATTTCCATCGCCAGCAGCACCGCGCGGCCGCCGGGCTTCAGCACGCGGTCCATCTCGACGCCCGCGGCCTCGTACAGCGGGCCGATCTGCTCGATGGACGACAACTGCTTCCCGAACGGCGGGTTCGACACGATCCGGTCCACGCTCGCCGTTTCCAGCGGCAGCGCCGTCGCGTCCCAGCGGGCGAGGGCCGCTTTGCCCACGTGCTCGAGGTTCTGCGAGGTCACGAACACCGCGTTCGGGTCGATGTCCCCGCCGATCACGCGGATCTCGCCCCCGCGGCTCCGCTTCTCGGCCACGTCGAGCGATTCCGCCAGGATCGTGCCGGCCCCGCAGAACGGGTCGAGCACCGTCATCCCCGGGCCGATGCCCGCGAGCCGCACCATCGCGGCGGCGACGGTGGGGCGGAGGGACGCGGCGACGTGGTCCAGCTTGTACGCCCGGTGCCGCATGGTGCGGTCGCTGAGCCGCACGCCGCACACGGCGGTCTTACTGTAGATCGTCAGCCAGACCTCGAGCCACGCGTTCTCGTTGCTGTAGTGCCACCCGTGCGGGATCTTGCCCGCCAGCCCCTCGATGAACGCGGCCCGCGCGTCCGCGCGGCGGAACCCGTGCTCGCCCTGCATCTGGCACACGAGGTGGTACGTCGGCTTGCCCTTGGTTTTCGGGCGCAGCTTGTGGTGCAGCTTGAAGAGGTGCTCCCAGTCCGGCTTGCGCGCGGTCCAGTTGCGGATCGTGTCGAGGTCCTCGGACTTGTAGGTCAGCGAGTCCGAGCCCCACGCCATCAGGAACACGTCCTCGGTGGTCCGCAGCGACAGCACCTTGTCGGACAGCGCGCCGACGCGGAACACCACCAGCCCGCGCGCCGTCTTCTTCACCTCCCCGCCGATGTCGCGGGTGATCTCGTCGGCCGCGGTGGTCTCGATGCCGCCGTGCGTCATCGCGTACAGCGGCGGCAGGGGCTTGTCGTCGGTCGGTCGGCCGGAACGGGACATCTCAGCACTCTCACGCGGGAGCAAACAGACATGATAGCAGGTTCCCGCGCGACGCTATCGCCGGAAGTGCGCGCGCCCCTCCTCCGAGCCGAGCATCAGCAGCCCCCACAGGCCCGCGACCGCGCCCGGAACGCAGCACAGGTGCGCGACGTTCAGCGTCGCGACCACACACGCCACTTGCGCGAGCCGGTAGTTCCGCCGGAACACGATCGCCAGCCCGCCCGCGAGCACGGTCGCGCTGGCGGCGAGGGCGGCCGGCAGGATCCACCGGAAGTGCCCGAGCAACTGCTCGGCCGCCTCCGCCTCTCGCGCGGCCTTCTCCTCGGCCGTGCCGCCCGGGTCGGCCTCGAGCCCCATCTTGCGCACCGCTTCGGTCTGTTTCGCGGCCCACTGCCGGCCGGCGGCGGGGTCGCCGAGCACCAGGAACAGCAGGTAACCGTTCACCACCGCCCCGACGACGCCGCACACCAGCAGCCCGAACGCCGGGAGCATGAGCATGAGGTCCGGTCGGGCCGCCGGCTTCGGCCCCGCCGCCGGTTCCGGCCGCGACAGCAGTTCGGCCCCCGCGAGCGTCCCGCCCGTGCGGACCGGCGCGCGAAACAGCGCCCGGCACTCGGGGCACTGCACCTGGGTCCCGAGCCAGTCCAGCGGCACCCGCACCAGGTGCTTGCACGCCGGGCACGCGATCACTTCAGTTTCGGGATTCATAGCGAAAGCGGAAGACAGAGGGCGGGAAGGGACGCAAGGGCAGAGATCAAACAACAGAGGACCGAAAGGAAAGCAAGGGGCGCCCCCGCTTCTCCTTTCGTCCCCCGCCGTGTGATTTTCGCCTTCGGCCCTGCGGGCTCAGCCCTCGCTGCCCATGATCGCGGTGGTCTTTACCGAAATGGTGGACGGCATGAGCAGCAGCGTCGGGAGGAGCGGGCGGTAGGTGCCGTCGATGGTGACCGCGATCTTCTCCGTGAACCCGGCGGAGTTCCACGGCACCGCGTTCGCGTCTGCGTCGTTGAACGGGTCCGGGTAGGTGCCGGCGGTCTTGGTCTTCGGCCGGACCACCGGCGGGCTGAGGGTCAGCCCGGTCGGGTCCACCGAGTACACCGCGATGCGGAAACTCTCAATGTTCCGAACGTGAATCCCGCCCATGCGGTCCTGGGTGTACGACTCGATGTTCTGGACCGTCTGCGTGACGCCGGCCGCGTCGGTGTACGTGTAGTTGGTGATGTTGAAGGTGCTCGGCTTGTCCACGTTGACGACCGCGTACCGCGCGCCCTCGCGGGCCGCGTTGTTGGTCACGTGCAGCACCATCAGGAACCGGCAGTACTCGAACATGCCGAACAGGAGCATCAGGAACACGCTCATCACGAGCGCCGCCTCGACCGCGGTGAGCCCGCGGCGGTGGTGGCGGCGGCGGAGTCGGGTTGCGAGCATAGGTGTCCGCGCGGGTCGGGGGTGCGGGGTTCGGGTGCCAAGGCGAAGGGGCGGTCGGGGCCGGGCGGCGCGTTCCCGGCCCGCGGCCCGTGCTACCAGGTGGGCAGGGTGCCGTTCACCTGGAACCGGTCGTCGGTGAGCATCTGCCAGGTGACCGTGAACGACACGCTGGACGGGCTGATGAGGCCCTTATTGACCCACCGCACTTGGCTCCACGGGATGGTGATTTTGAGCGTGAAGGTCATCCCCTTCTCGCCGTAGCACGGCTCCGGCGGGTAGCTGCCGAGCGGGTAATTGGTCCCGGTCGGGTCCGTCGAGAGCGGCACGTAGTCGGTCGTCCGCGGGGTCGAGAACGCGAACTCGACCGCCACGTCGCTCAGTTGCAGGTTCGTCAGCCCGGCCGCGTACAGGTACTGGTACACCGTGGCCTGGACGTTCACCGTGCCGGTGCTGAGCCGGATCTGCGTCGGCGCGCCCGAGCTGTTGATCGTGTACGCCTGGGCCGACAGCCGCGCCCCCTCGCGGGTGGCGTTGCTGACGAGCTGCTGCACCTGCACCAGCCGGCCCAGTTCCCAGATCCCGAACATGACCGGGATCACGAACAGCAGGAACACGAAGGCCAGCTCGACCGCGGCGACGCCGCGGCGGGCCGGCCGCGGGGAGCGGCGCATCGGATCACCCCGGTACGGGCGGGACGGGTCGGCGCGGGGCCGACGGGGAACCGCTCTACCGTAGAACACGCGCCCGCCGGTGCAACCCGCGGGCGCGGAATTATTGGCCCCGGCGGATCGTGTTCTATCCTGCATTAATCCCCAACCGCCCGGGCACCCGATGCCACGCCCACAGACAGTCAACGAGCTGTTCGCGGCGCTCGCCCGCGCCCGCCTTGTCGAGCCGGCGCGGCTGGACGCGTTCGCGGCCCGGCACGCCTTCGCCGACACCCCGGCCGCGCTCGCCCGCCTCGTCGCCGACGGGCTGCTCACCGCGTTCCAGGCCGACGCGCTGGCCGGCGGGCGCGAAGAGGCGCTGTGGCTGGGGAACTACCGGGTGCTCGACCGGCTCGGGCGCGGCGGCATGGGGAACGTGTTCCTGGCCGAGCACGCGGTGCTGGGCAAGCGGGTCGCGGTGAAGGTGCTGTCCGACGCGCTCCGCTCGGACCCCGGGGCGCGCAAGCGGTTCGTGCGCGAGGCCCGCGCCGCCGCCGCCCTGGCCCACCCGAACGTGGTGACGGTGCTCGACGCGGACATGGCCCACGACCCGCCGTTCCTGGTGATGGAGCACGTGGACGGTCTCAGCCTCCAGGAGGCGGTCGCGCGGGGGGGGACGTTCGCGGGGGGGGAGGCCGCGGTGGTCGCCCTGCAAGTCGCCAGCGGGCTGGCCCGCGCGGCGGCGGTCGGGCTGGTCCACCGCGACATCAAGCCGGCCAACCTGCTCCTCGGCCGCACCGGGGTGGTCAAGATCCTCGACCTCGGGATCGCGAAGTTCGCCCCGGACGGCGCGCACCCGCAAGCGGACCGGTCGGACGTGGTCGTGGGGACGCTGGACTACCTCGCCCCGGAGCAGGCGCTCGACAGCGCCAACGTGGACACCCGGGCGGACCTCTACGCGCTCGGCGCCACCCTCTACTTTCTCCTGGCCGGGCACCCGCCGTTCCCGGGCGCCGACATCCAGTGGAAGTGGCGGGTGAAGCAGACCGGCGACCCGCACCCGCTCCACCAGTTGCGCCCGGACCTGCCGCCCGAACTGGCGGCGGCGGTTCACAAGCTCCTGGCCCGCGACCGCACCGGCCGGTTCCAGACGCCCGACGAGGCTGCCGCCGCGTTCCGATGGTGGGCGGTGCCGGGGACCGATTTTCCGCACCGGCTGTTCCGGCTGGCGCGCCCGACCACCGCACACGACGACGGCCCGCCGACCGGCGGTGACCCGCTTCCCGACACGCTCCGCATCGTGCGGGCCGGCGGTCGCGACCGCACCAAGCCCGCCCTCCCGCTCCCCCCGCCACCCGCACCCGCACCCGAACCGCCTTCCGGTGCCGATAACGGGCTTCCGGCCCTGAGGCGCGGGACACGCGCCATTGTGCTAACGATTGCGCTGATCGCCGCGATCGTTGGCATCGCCGCGCTTGTGGTCGGCCGCTGAATCGGCCGACGGACCTGTGGTATGCTAGAAGCGCCCACCCTCTGGCCCTTCGGGTCCGTATGCCCGCGCCGACCAGCGTCACCGAACTGCTCGACCGCCTCCGCAAAAGCGGCCTCGTGCCGGCGGACCGGCTGGAAGGGTTCCTCGCGAGCCAAAGGCCCGGCGACGCGCAGTCCACCACCGCGCTGCTGGACCGGCTGGTGGCCGCCGGCCTCCTCACGCGGTTCCACGCCGACAAACTGGCCGCGGGCAAATACAAGGGGTTTCACCTCGGCAGCTATCTGATTCTGGACCAGCTCGGCACCGGCGGTATGGGCCAAGTGTACCTGGCCGAGCACGGGCACATGCGCCGCCTCGTCGCGCTCAAGGTGTTCCCGGTTCACGCCACCGACGATGTGGTCGCCCGCGAGCGGTTCTTCCGCGAGGCCCGCGCCGCCGGCACCCTCGACCACCCGAACATCGTTCGCGTCTTCGATCTGTGCCAGGAGGGGAAGATCCTGTACCTGGTGATGGAGTACGTCGAGGGGCTCAGCCTCCAGTCGCTCGTCACCCAGGCGGGGCCGCTGGACGTGGCGACCGCGTGCCATTACGCCCGCCAGGTGGCGTTCGGGCTCCAGCACGCCCACGAGCTCGGGTTCGTCCACCGCGACATCAAACCGGCCAACCTGCTCCTCGATCGCACCGGCGCGGTCAAGATCCTCGACCTCGGGCTGGTCCGGTCGGAAGCCGATAAGGCGTCGATGCTCACCAAGCAGCTCGACAACAAGAGTATCCTGGGCACCGCGGACTACGTGGCCCCGGAGCAGGCGGTGGACAGCTCGAAAGTGGACGCCCGGGCCGACATCTACTCGCTGGGCGCGACGCTGTACTTTCTGCTCGCGGGGCGGCCCCTGTTCCCCGAGGGGCGAGTGGCCCAAAAGCTGGTGTGGCAACAAGTTAAGGACCCGGTGCCGATCGGCCGGTTGCGGCCCGAGGTGCCGAAGGGGCTGGCGGAGGTGGTCCACCGGATGCTCGAGAAGCGGGCGGTGGATCGGTTCCCGACCGCGTCCGGAGTGTTCGAGGCGTTAGCGCCGTTCGACCAGGAGGACATCGCCCCGCCGGACCCGCGGTGGATGCCGGACCCGCCCCCGCGGATCGCGATGAGCCGGTCCGCCCCGCCGGTTGCGGTGGTGCGCGGCGCGTCGGGCGCACGAGCCCAGATTCCCGGCCCCGCGCGTCGGTCCGGAGGCCCGGCGTCGTCGGCCGCGATTCGCGGGAAGCACGAACCGGCCCAAACCGATTCGGCCAAGATCAAGGTTTCGGAACACAGCTCGGACGTGGGCCGAGGGGCTCACCACGGGCCGCCCGCGCCCGCCAGCGACGGCGACACGGCGGGGCGGTTTCCGGCGCCTCACGCGCCGCCCGCCGGTCCGACCACGCTGCTGGTCATCCTCTCCGTCGCGCTGGTGCTGGCGCTGCTCGGGATCGTGATTTTGTTGCTGCAAAAGTGACTGCGGGGCGACGAGTTCTTCGGAACGCCTGAACGTGAGCACAAAATAACGCGGGGCGGGCCGAAGCCCGCCCCGCGTACCAAGCATACTTACGGGTCCCGTCCATCCCTTCGGCAGCCTGGCAGCCTAAACCGCTCCCCCCTCGGAACGGTAAAAGCCCAACGTGAAAACCTCCCGAACCCGCACAAAAACTGAGGGCCGGGGCACCTCGTCGTTCGGCCGTTACGGGCCGCACGTCGGGGCACAACAACTTAATAGACCATTGCCGCGGTCGGTGCAAACGACTGAAGGTAAAAAATACAAAATGTCAGTAGTGGCCGGCGCGCGCGAATGGCAGAACCGCTACCACTCGAACGCAACCATTGCGTCCGGCCGGAGCAACCGCTGCTGCGCGAACGTCGAGTGGTCGCACTCCCCTGCCGAGGGTAAAGAGCCGCAGGTACGCCGCGAATGAGATCGCGCAGGGGGGCCGGGAGCGATCCAGCGCCGGCAGCGGTGTGTCACAAGCTCACACAATCAGGCAGTCCTAAAAAACAACGACGCCGCAGCATGGCGGCTGCGGTGTCGTGACACATCGTTGCTTCGGAACGGGGTTACGGCTGGGTGCCGCGGTACCGGGTTGCGGTAACGGTGCCGGTTTTATCCCAGTCGGCCGGGATCGGGCGGCGGGACTCTTCGTCCGCGTAGTGCCAGTGGTTCAGCGCCTCCTCGTGCGCCAGCCACGAGAACGCGGCGGTGCGGCCGTTCACTTTTGTGGGGAAGTCCACTTCCCCGACCTCATCGTCCACGAGGGTGAGACCGAGCGTGTTCAGTTCGGCCACCGCTACCGCCCAGCTCTTCTCGGCGGCTGCGATCTCGTCCACCACCTGGTAGCGGCGCTGGCGCTCCTGCCAAACGAGGTCGCGGCGGTGGCGCTCCAGCCGCTCCTGTTCCGGCACCAGCCGGCTCAGCGCCCGCCGGGCCGTCTGAACATCAGCCACGATGCTCCGCACCAACGGAAGCATCTGGCGCGCGGTCGCGAGGTCCAGGGTGACCTCTTTCTTGCGAGGCTTGCCCGCCGAGTTGCTCGCGCGGTTGGGCGTGTTGCTCATTTGGTGGCTCCCGGAGTGTGAGGGGCACGGCGGTCGCCCCTCTGTCACCATTCTAGGAGCGCCCGCAACGGCAGAATGTCGCACGGACGCGGAATTGTGACAGAAGGTTCGGGACCGGCCCCGTGTACTGAATTCGATAATTCCGGCCACGGATTCGTGCGGGAAGTTCCGCTTTTCTGCTGATACCGCGCGGCAGTTCGCAAAAGAAGGTCAGTCGCGAACTTAGTTAGCATCGGGCCGACTCGCGGTGGGTACTTCCACCGGTTGGGTAACGGACACCGTTCGGGCCACAGATCGCCCCGCCCGATGCCATAGAACGGCTCGGCCGATCCGCGCGTACCGACCCAGGAAATGTCGTCCGCCTAGCACCCGGGCATCGGAATTGCTCGCCGTGGCGGCACCGAACGCGCCAACCGCGTCCGGCACCTCGCCCGTCACGGAGACCCTCATGCTGAAATACACCCTGCGCGCCACGACCGCGGCTGCTCTCCTGTCCGCCGTACCGGTTTTCGCTGCGGACCCGCCTCGAGTCGTGTCGGCACAACCTGTGGTGGCTGCGTCCAGCTCGTTCCGCGCGAAGCAGGTGCTGGGCACCAAGATCCTGATCGCCGGCAACACCGCCATCGGAACGGTCGAGGACCTCGTGTTCGACGACGCCGGCAACCTCGAATACCTGATCGTCTCGACGGACGCGAACAAGCTGGTGAGCGTCCCCTGGGACGCGGCCAAGTGGGACCTGGAGAAGAAGGTCGGAACGCTCAACCTCACGGTTGACCAGTACAAGACGATCCCGACGTTCACCGCGACCACGTACCCCAGCTTCTACACCCCGGTGTACCGGACGCAAACCTACAAGTTCTACGGGCTCACGCCGCGCGAACTGCGCCGGATCGAGCGCCGCATTCCGTAAGGCACCCCGGCCGCAACCCGGCGGGCCGGTGCGCAGGTTCTCGACCCTGCGCACCGGCCCGCCGGGTCGTTTGATGAGCTGAATAAACGACCCGCCGTTGGACAAACTAGGCGATCTGGAGCGATTAGGGCAAATAATTCATTGACGCCGAGAATTCACCCGGGTATCACAGCTTTCGTCCGTCCTCAACTATCTCCGACATCTTGATTTCTGGAGTACCGACCCGATGCTCTCGCGCTTCCTCTCGCCGTTCCGCCGCGTCGCTCCGGTCACCCGCTCCGCCCAGACGGTTCGTCCGCGCGGGCTCAGCCTTGAGGCGCTCGAAGCGCGCGAAGTGCCGGCCACCGTGTACGCCCTGAACAGCACCAACACGTTGGTCAAATTCGACAGCGCGGCGCCGAACACCCTACTGGCGATCGTCCCCGTGGCCGTGCCCGCGGGCGAGGCGCTCCAGGGCATCGACTTCCGCCCGCGCACCGGTCAGCTCATCGGGGTCACGTTCCCGTCCAACAGCACCGGCGACAACGCGGCCAAGACGTACTCCATCAACCCGGTCACCGGGGCCGCGACGCTGATCGGCACAAGCGCCGTGGTGACCGGCGGGAACGATTCGACCGCCAACGACATCGACTTCAACCCGACCGTGGACCGCATCCGGTTCGGGAGCAGCGCCCTCGGCAACGCTCGGATCAACCCGAACAACGGCGTCCTGGTCTCGAACGACACGGCCATCACGCCGAACACGACCCAGATCATCGGTCTCGCGTACGACCGCAACACCGACCGCGCGAGCACGGCCTTCCCGACCACGCTCTACGCGATCGACCGGGCGACCAACACGCTCGGGCGGATCGGCAGCATCGACGGCAACCCGACCAACCCGAACGGCGGGGCGTTCACGCAGATCGGCGGGCTGGGCCTCACGCTCAACACGACCCTCGAAGGCGGGTTCGACATCGCCGAGGCCGTCGGCGCGGCCTCGGCCGCCAACAACAACGGCCTGGGCGTCGGCTACGCCGCACTGAGCTCGGCCGACGGGCTGGTCCGGTTCTACTCGATCAACCTTACCACCGGGGCCGCCACGCTGGTCGGGCTGGTCGGCAACGGCGCGCTGGAGGTGTACGACATCGCGGTGGTGCCCGAGGGCACCGTGGTGGTCGGCTCGGGCCTCGGCGCCAACGGCGACGTGCGGCTGCTCGACCCGGTCACCGGCACCTCGCGCACTTCCTCCCCGATCGTCCCGTTCGACGGGTTCAAGGGCGGGGTGCGGGTCGCCACCGGCGACGTGAACGGCGACGGCGTGCCGGACGCGATCGTCACCGCGATCGAGGCCGGTAACGGGCACATCAAGGTGTTCGACGGCACCACCGGCACGCAGCTGACCGGCACGATCGGCAGCTTCTTCTCGTTCCAGGGCTTCGCCGGCTCGGTCAACGTGGGCGCCGGCGACGTGAACGGCGACGGCTTCGCCGACGTGCTGGTGGTGGCCAACGGGGCGAACGGTCACGTGAAGGTGTTCAGCGGCAAGGACGGCACGCTGCTGAACACCTTCCTCGCGTACCAGGGCTTCCTGGGCAACGTCACCATCGCCGGGGCCGACTTCGACAACGACGGGATCGACGAGGTGGTCACCGCCGCCGCGATCAACGGGCACACCAAGGTGTTTAACGGAACCACCGGCGCGGCGTTCACCTCGGCCAGCCTGCCGAATTTCCAGAACAGCTTCCTGGCGTTCAGCCCGTACCTGGGCAACGTGTCGGTCGCGATCGGCGACGTGAACGGCGACGGCACACCGGACCTGGTGCTCGCCAGCGGCGCCGGGGTGCGGCTCAACGTCCGCGTGGTGAACGGCCGCGACGGCACGCAGCTCAACAGCTTCTTTGTGGACACCTTCGGCGCCACCTTCACCGGCGGCGGCACCGTGAGCGTGTCGGACTTCAACCGCGACGGCCGGTACGACCTCATCGTGACCCCCGGCGTGGGCACCCAGGCGCTCGCCGTCGCGATCGACCCGCTGACGTCCGCCACGCTGGGCAGCTTCACTGCGTTCAGCAACTTCCAGGGCGGTGCCACCGTCGCCGGCACCCGGTTCTGATTCACACCGTTGGAAGTGAAACGAGCCGCGGCCGTCGGGGACAAACCCCGACGGCCGCGGCTCGTTTCATTCCCAGCGTCCACCGGCACCGCAGGCGGCTCCGCCAGCCGCGTCACGGACGCTTACGCCCGCGGATCTGGTTGACCGCGGACAGGGCACTGTTGCGGGCGCCGATGTCGTCGGTGGCCTGCGCGAACTGCTCCAGTTCGTTGCCCGCAGTCGGGCCGCCCACCTTCAACAAGATGTCGATCGCGATGAGGCGCACGGTCAGGTCGTCGGCGCGCTTGAGCAGCACGAGGGCGGCGGCTTCGGCGTGCGGGCCGCCGATTTCTTCCAGAGCCTGTTTCGCTTGGTTCGTTTGGCGGTTCGGGCGCCCGATCAGCGACTGCGCCGCCCGGGCCGTTTCCGCGTCCTTCCAGTGCGACAGCAGGCACAGCGCGCGGTACCGCTCCTCTTCGCTCGGCGACCGGATCGCGTCCAGGCACACCTGCCGCGCCTTTGCGTTGTTCGGCGTGGTGTCCCAGGACACGAGCGCGGCCATCGCCCCGAGCCGCACCGTGCGGTCCTCGTGCTTGCACAGGGCTTCCAGCTCGACCGCGATTTCGGCCCGGTCGCGGGCGTCCACCGAGTGAATCGTGTCCGACTTCGCGAGCAGCCCGAGCGTCCGCACCAGACCGCCGTAATCGCTGCGCTCGCGGTACGTCCGCAACTGGGTGAGCACGGGTTGCGTGGACAGGTCCGGGGGCACCTGCCGCGGTTCCGCCTTCGGCACCAGTGGGGTCGTCAGGTCCGCAACCGCCGGCACGGCGAACGAGAGCACCACCAGCACGCACCCGGTGAGCACGAACCGCAACGGCCGCAACTTTGCGTACTTCTGCTGAAACAGGTAGTACGGCGTGACGACCGGGATCGCGCAGAGCCGGCCGCGCAGGGGGCTGCGCATGGCGGTCAGCCGAACGATCCAGGCGTACCCGAGAGCGATCTGGAGGGCGCCGGCGACCAGCACGACCCACCGATTAGCCGCCCCGGTGAAAAGTGCGGCAAAGAAGAACGCCACGCCCAGACCGGTCAACAGCATCCAGAGCGCGGTGGACGGGCGAAGGTCGCGGCGCGGGGCCGCCCGGGGCTTCATCCGGGCGGTCAGCGCGTTCGTGAGCGCCGCCGCGATGTCGGCCTGCGTCTGGAGTTGGACCGGTTCGGCGTAGCGAGGCGCCGGGGTGTCACTGCTCTCGTGGGGCGACGGCGTCACGGGCCGGATGCGCTGTACCGGAGCCGGGGCTGGTACCCAGGCCGGTTGCGGCGGGGGTGTAGTCGTTCCAACCGCGGCGCGTTCGGGCTCCTCTTCGAGAGCGGGAACGGGTGCGGGGGGCAAAACCACTCGCACCGGCGCGGCAACCGGTTCGGGTTCTTCGTGCGGGTCAACCTCGGTGACCTCGGCGACGGGTTCCGATTCCGGCTCGCGCACCGGTTCAGTTTCCGGCGTATGCACCAGCGAAGGAACGGGCACCCGCTCGGGGGCGAGTTCGGGAGCTGTCAGTTGTGGCTCGTGAAAGTCTTCGCGTTCGGCCACAGGAGCCGGTTGCGGCTGCGCCGGAGCTGTCAGTTGTGACTCGTGAAAGTCTTCGCGTTCGACCACGGGAGCCGGCTGCGACGGCACCGGAGCGGCGTCCGGGTACAGCGAGTCACCGGTTTCGGTCAACCAGAGGGCCGAATCCGCCGGGATCTGGTGCGGCCTCAGGCATGCCTTGCACACACTCGCCTGCCCGATGCGTCGCTCGTGAGCCGCGGTCAGGAGCGAGCAATGCGGGCAGCGGTACCGAATCATCGACAGCTCCGGAGCGGACGAACGCCATACGCCTTCATCGGATCGGTTGGACAAGCAGTTAAAACCAATTCTAGCTTACGCTCGGGGCTGAAGTGCCACAACCCGAACGTAACGAGCCGCCCAACCTGCCGAAACCCACTCAATCACCGTGTTTCGCACGGAGCCGAGGGGACAGGCGCAAGATGCACTGCACCCGCTCGAGTTGGTCGAGCCACTCCTGCACCACCGCCTTTTGGACGGGGTCGTCTCCCTTCACGAACCCGGTCGCACAGCCTTCGCCGGTGAGTTGGGCGACGAGCGCCCGGTAGCGGGCCAGCGTGCGCTCGCCGTACCGGGCGACCTCGTGGCCGTCTTCCGAAAAGAACACCGCGACCGGAACCCGGTTCCCGCCGTTGATTTGCAGAGCGGCCTGCGCGTCGGCGTGCTCGTCGCGGTCGATGTACCGAACGACGACGTTCGGGTTAATTTCGGCGACCCGCTCGAAGATGGGGCACTGGGACGAGCAGTCGCCGCACCACGCCCCGGCGAGAACGAGGACGTTCGTGCGTCGCGTGAACGCGCGGACCAGTTCCTGCTGTGCGCCGGTGAGCGCCGTTTGTGCGGTCGCGGCCTGCCAGCGGGCGCGGTGCGCGTCGGTGCCGTGCTTCGCGAGGAACTGCGCCAGCGGCAGCCCCGCCTCGAACTTGGTGAACAGGTTCATTGTGTGACTTCTTGCTGATTGTTCCGGCACGAACCGCGTTTTTGCCGGCGCCGGGACGAGATGCGCCGGCGTTCTGAACGCCGGCTCCCGCTACCGAATGATACCGACCCTGGAATACCACCTTCACCGCTTTTCACGGAGCGGCCACGCGAAACCGGATGCGATTGAAGAGTGATGGTATTCGGTAGCCGGCCCCCGTAAGGCCGATGCGACATCGCCCACATACCACCGGACGGCCTCACAGGGGCCGTCTACCGAATACGGCGCGAATACCGATTAATACGACAGCGGCGCCGCTCGGGGTCAGGCGTTCTTCCGCTTGGCCCGGCGCTTGGCCCCGGCCGGTTGGCTGACGGGCACCGTCTTGTTGCCCAGCACGCTCGGCGGCGCGGCGTCGCCGTGCTTCTTGCGCAACTCGGTTTCGAGCCGCACGATCTGGTCGCGCAGCGCCTGCGCGCGCTCGAAGTCGAGGGTTTTGGCCGCCTCGAGCATCTCCTCGTACAGGCTCTGAACGTACTCGACCGTGACGTAGTCCTCCGCAGCGGCGCTGCTGCCGGTCGCGGCCGCCTGGGCCATTTGGTGCGCCTCGATCTCGTCCTCGATCTCGTTTTTGATCGCGGTCTTTACGGTTTGGGGCGTGATCCCGTGTTCGGCGTTGTACGCGAGCTGGATCTCGCGCCGCCGGTTCGTTTCGTTCATGGCCCGGCTCATCGAGTCGGTCACCGCGTCGGCGTACAGGATCACCTCCGCGTTCACGTTGCGGGCGGCCCGGCCCATCGTCTGAATCAGCGACTTGTCGGACCGCAGGAAGCCCTCCTTGTCGGCGTCGAGGATGGCGACCAGCGACACTTCCGGCAGGTCGAGCCCCTCACGGAGCAGGTTCACCCCCACCAGCACGTCGAACTGCCCCTCGCGCAGCTCCCGGAGCACCTGGATGCGCTCGATCGCGTCCAGCTCGGAGTGGAGCCACTTGCACCGCATCCCGGCGTCGCGGAAGTAGGTGGTGAGGTCCTCGGCCATGCGCTTGGTGAGCACCGTCACCAGCGCCCGCTCGCCCTTCGCGGCCCGGGTGCGCACCTCGGCCTCCAGGTCCTTGACCTGACCGCGGGCGGGCTTCACGTGGATGACCGGGTCCACCAGCCCGGTCGGCCGGATCACCTGCTCGACCACCTCCCCGCCGACCTTCTCCAGTTCGTAAGGGCCGGGGGTCGCGGAGAGGCACAGGCACTGCGTCATCCGCTTCTCGAACTCGTCGAACTTGAGCGGCCGGTTGTCGAGCGCGCTCGGCAGCCGGAACCCGTGCGCGACCAGCGTCTCCTTGCGGCTGCGGTCGCCGAAGTACATCCCGCGGACCTGCGGCAGGGTGACGTGCGACTCGTCCACCACGAGCAGGAAGTCTTCGGGGAAGAAGTCGATGAGCGTGTACGGCGCCTCGCCGGGCGCGCGGCCGCTGAACCACCGGGCGTAGTTCTCGATGCCGGAGCAGTACCCCACCTCGCGGAGCATGTCGAGGTCGTACCGGCAGCGGGCCTTGAGGCGCTCCATTTCCAGCAGCTTGCCCTCGGTCTTGAACTGCTCGAGCCGCTGGTTCAGTTCCTCCTCGATGCCCTTGATGGCCGCCTGGACGCGCTCCTCCGGGGTGACGAAGTGCTTCGCCGGGTAGATGTAGAGGTCGTCCAGCGGCCGGATCGTTTCGCCGGACACCGGGTGGATCACCGACAGCGTCTCGACGTCGTCGCCGAACAGCTCGATCCGGTACGCGAACTCCTCGGACGCCGGCCACACGTCGATGGTGTCGCCGCGGACCCGCACCGTCCCGCGCTCGAACGCCACGTCGTTCCGCTTGTACTGGATGTCGATCAGCCGCAGGAGCATGTTGTCCCGGTCGAGCGTCTCGCCCTTGCGGACGTAGACCATCATCCGCTTGTAGTCGGAGGGGGACCCGAGGCCGTAGATGCACGACACCGACGCGACGATGATGACGTCCTCGCGGCTGACGAGGGCGGACGTGGCGGCGAGCCGCAGCCGGTCGATGTTCTCGTTGATGCTGGAGTCTTTTTCGATGTAGATGTCGCGCTGCGGGATGTACGCTTCGGGCTGGTAGTAGTCGTAATAGCTGACGAAGTAGTGGACCGCGTTGTTCTTGAAGAACCCTTTGAACTCCTTGTAGAGCTGGGCGGCGAGGGTCTTGTTGTGGGCCAGCACCAGCGTGGGCTTGTTCGCGCGGGCGATGACGTTGGACGCGGTGAACGTCTTCCCGGTGCCGGTGGCGCCGAGGAGCACCTGGACCTTTTTGCCGTTGGCGAACCCCTGGGTGAGCTGCTCGATGGCCTTGGGCTGGTCGCCGGCGGGCGCGTAGTCGCTGGTGATCTGGAACCGGGCTGCCATCGGCGCGTCTCCCGTGGATCGGGCGGAAAAGAACTGGTAGCGTAACGCTAGCGGGTTGCGACTGGGAAGGTCAGTAGGGAGATGCGGATGATCCGCCGGGCGAAGTTCCAGAACTTCAAGGCGCTACGCGACGTGGAGGTCACGTTCGACTCGCGGCTCACGGTGCTCGTCGGCCCGAACGGCAGCGGCAAAACCAGCGTGTTGCAAGGATTGGAAACTATTAGCTTGCTCGCGCGCGGTTCACCGCCTGAAGCGATCGCGGACTGGGTGGAATCGACCTATCGCGGGTACAGCGGCGGTGGGTTGCGGCCTTTGGTTTTGGACGCCACAGCGTCTGAAGGCCAATCGTTGGTCCGCTGCCTGTTTCGGATGCTCCCAAGCCCTCGCTCTGCCGGTGAAGAGGGCTTCGGATTTTCGGCAGAAGCGGACCAGTTCGTGAGTTCAGATGGAACGTCTTGGTCGAACCGCAGCTTTCTTCCGGTTCATGCGTCTCCCTTTTCATCGACAGCGCTCTTGCGTTTGTTGCCTGAAGTGATCGCCACCCCGTCTACCCTTGAAGCGATCCCGCCGCGAGTAAACATCGAAGGCGCGGGCGTCCCATCAGTCCTCGCTTACCTGGACCGAGTGGACAGGAGCAAATTGGCCGAAATCAACAACATTCTTCGGGCAATAATACCGCAACTCGAATCCGTGCGGCCCGACTTCGTCCTCACGAAGACAGGAGTAAAAGACAGCATCCGCTTCGACTTCCGAGGTGCGAAAGGCGTTCGTCCCGAAGGCGCGAGTAGCGGAACCCTCATTGCGTTGGGCCTGATTACACAACTGCTCGCCCCAGACGCGCCACAAGTCGTTTTGCTCGACGACCTCGACCGAGACTTACATCCCAAGGCGCAAATAGAACTTATTGGCGTGCTACGTCGCCTGCTCGACCAATATTCTGAGTTCCAAGTTATTGCGACCTCACACTCGCCGTACATTCTCGACAAGCTTCAGCCGAACGAGGTGCGGGTGATGGCGCTTCGTGATGACGGCTCGGCGGTGTGCGCGCGCCTCGAAGACCACCCTCAATACCCGACCTGGAAGTCGGCCATGTCGCCGGGCGAGTTCTGGAGCCACGCCGGCGAAGACTGGGTCAAGCAACTCAACCCACAGACCGCTCCATGAGCACGTCCATCGCCGTACTTTGTGAAGGCCCGACCGATCCACCTACAATCTGCCGGCTCGCGGACCGGATCATCGTTGCCGGTGTCGATTGGATCGATGCCGACGAAATCGAAACCCATCGGCATTACCGCGGGTTTCGGCCGGCTGACCCGTTCATGACGTGGTTTGAGATCGACGAACTGGCCAAACAGTACAACGTGAAATCGCGCGGGCACTTTGACGGCCTGCCCCTACACGGCGACGGCCACAACACCCGAAAAGCCCTGATCCTGCTCACGCTACACGCGCCAGCGGAAACGCCCGTCGATGCGGTTATCATTTTTCGCGATGGGGACAAAGAGTACGACAATCGTCGGGCCGCGATTACCCAGGTTCGTGATTCGTTGCCCCTCGGAATTCCCGTCGTGGTCGGTGTGGCGAACCGGATGCGGGAATGTTGGGTGTTGAACGGTTTCGATCCTGCTGACGACGAGCGCGGACTATTTGCCGCGGAATGCACTCGCGTCCAATTCGACCCGCGGACACGAGCGCACGACCTGAGCGCGGCCGACGAGAGCGAAGACCGTAGCCCGAAGCGTGTTCTGCGGTCGCTATGCGCAGGCGATTCAGAACGTGAGCACCGTTGTATCCAGAATACCGCGCTGGCCCTGCTGCGCACGCGAGGCGAAGCAACCGGCCTCAGACAATTCCTGGAAGAACTGGAAGCGCGATTAACTGCCGCATTTCGCTGAGCGGTGGCCCCTTGGCGGCTGTGTACCCACTGTCACCAATTCGCGCGGCATTTTGCGACGGATCATTTTGCAAACTTATTCGCGTCGTTGCATTTCCCGCTCTGGTTCGGCAAAATGTGCGCTCTCACTACCCCGGCGGTCGTTTACTGCGGCGGGAGTCCGATCGGGCCGCCCGCCCGGTCGCACCGTTACCGAACCGCGGAGCGCTCGCCCGATGCGACTTGTCATCATTCCCCCCGGTGCGGAGAAGTTCGAGCTCCCGCCCGTCGCCCCGTTCGGCTACGGCCCGGCTGCGCTGTCCGCGCTCAGCCTGCTCGCGTTCGCCGCGGCGTCGGTGTTCGCGATCAACACCGGGCTGGAGCGGCAGGCCCCGTGGTGGGCCGTCGCCCCGTTCGCAGCCACCGCGATCGGCAGCGGCGGCGGGTTCCTGTATGAGTTCTGGCTCCTGGTCACCGGGCGCCCGTTCCAGTTGCTCGGCACGCCCCTCGGGCGCCACATCCAGACCCTGCGTCTCGGCAACCTCGCGCTCGTGTTCGGCGCGACGTACCTCGCGTACTTCCTGTTCGGGAGCCCGAGCACGCCGCGGATCTACCTCGTCGGCCCGTTCATCGGCCTGGTGGTCGGGTTCTTGCTCGTCAACCTGATGTTCCGCGGGCCGATGTTGGCGGTCATGGTGCCCCTCATGATCGGCCTGGTGGCGCAGGTGGTTTTCCTTTACGTGCCGCCACTGGCCGGCGGTCACGAGGCGCGGGCGTGGCTCCTCGGCGCCGCCGTCGGGCTGTTCGCGACCCTGCTCATCGGCGCGCAGACGCCTTTGCGGAGCACGCTGTTCCACATTGCCGGGACCGGCGTCGTTGTGGCCCTCTGGTTCGGCACGGCGGCCCAGTTGGCCGCGGCCCCCGGGCCGGACGTTCCGCTGGGCGACTCCGCGCTGTGGCTGGTGGCCGCGGCCCTCGTTGGCGCGGTCCTGGCGTTCCGGTTCCTCCGGGGGACGTGGGCGGTGTTCCGGTCCGGGCTGTCGAACGTCATTTGGCCGCTGTTCTACCTCGTGGTGGCGGGCGGGATGCGGATCCCGCGCCCGCGCCGGCTCGGCGACCTGTACAAGGGCCGCGAGGACCAACTGAAGCCCCTGCACCTGGAGCCGTACTACCGGGCGCACCCGCGGAACCAGTCGCACCCGGTCAGCATCCCGGCCCTCGACGAAGCGCTCACGGTGAAGGTCCACGCGCTCGGGTTCCTGGGCGTCCTGGTGCGGGTCGTGTTCGACATCGGCAGCCGGATCAGCCAGGTGTTCCCGATGGCGAACCCGGAGGTGCCGCTGGGGTACAAGCCGCGCATGGAGCGGTGGAGCGGCGGCGGCGAGTACTGGCCGTGGTGGCTGCGGCGCACCATCTGGCTCCCGTACCTCGGCTGGTTCTCGATCCAGTCGGGCGTGCGCGGGCCGGGGTACCAGGGCACGCCCGATTTCGCCATCGCGCGCTACAAGGAAGGGCAACTGCTGGCGTACCTCGCCGAGTACGGCGCGGCGGAGTCGTTCTTGAAGCCCGTTCGGGTCCCGGACGGGCGCGCGGGCTTCGAGCTCGATTTCAGGTTCCTGGAGCACTACGAGTCGAAGCCGGACTACGAGCGGTACGGCGGGTCGGCGTTCTTCGTGATCGACGACACGACCCGGAGCCTGGTGCTGACGCACCTGCGCGCCCCGCGCACCGACGCCGTGCTCCCGGCCGACCCGCTGGCACCCACGTTCCGCCACGTCGAGGACATCGTCCTGTCGTCGCTGTACTTCTACGTGGTCAGCGGCAAGCACCTGGTCGAGATCCACATGGGGCTGAACCTCGTCGAGGTGGCGCTGTTCAACTCGTTCGACGCGCGGAAGGAGTGGTTCCACCCGGTGCGGCTCGCGCTGTACCCGCACCTGTTCGCGCACGAACTGGCGGAGGAGCTGACGACCGAAAACCTGATCGAGGACGGGGCCATCTTCCCCCAGATCTTCGCCACCACCGGCGCGGCGCTGGTGCGTCACCTCAACGACCGGTTCAGCGAGTACCAGCTCGGCGTGGACGAAGACTTCGACGGCCGGGAGCAGCGGCTGCTCGCCGGGCGGGCCGGTGCGAAGCTGGAGGACGTGCTGCCGAACTGTAGTCTGGTGTGGGAAAAGGCGTACGTCGCGGTGTGGCAGGAGTACGCGGCGTCACTCGTGACCGCCGCCTTCCCGAGCGACGCCGCGGTGGCCGCGGACGAGGGCGTGCGCACGCTGTTCGAGCAGCTCGGCACCGCGTTCATGCGGCCCCTCCCGGACCGGTACGCCGGGCTCGCGACCCGGGCCGGGCTGGCGCGGTTCATCGCGGACACGATCCACCACCTCGTACTCCGGCACGAGATCTACGGCACCACCGCCGTGCGGCTGGCGCTGGACCCGCGCATCAGCAAGGTGCAGGTGCCGAAAGACGGCGGGCCGTACGCGGTGGACGAGTGGCGCGCGCTGGCGTGCATCGCGACCGCCACGTCGCGGGTGCGGTACACGCTGTTCATGGCGTCGGACTGGTCGGACGCGTTCGACGACCTGAAGGACCCGGCGGTTCTGGCGGCGTACAAGGGTGCGTACACCCGGATGAAGGCCCAGCTCACCGCCCTCGGAACGCGCTGGAGGAGCGACGGCCGGAACAACTACGACACGCTCCGCGTGCTGCCGGAGGAATTGGACCTCGGGGCGGGGTACTGATCCCGAGCCCGCCGTTCCGGATGTCACATTTCAAGTTCAGAAGGGTCCGCGCGTTTCGGATCTTCCGTGCGACCCGTTCGCGCGGCGATCGGGCCGCGCTCAGCTCCGTGCCATCGGATATGAGGGGCCTCTCGTTCACCAACGCTGAAATCGATGGCCGCCCCAGCGAAACGAAACCGATGGGGCACCAACGGGACATTTGCTACCGGTTCGCTGGCGATTCGCTACCGGTTCGCTGGGGGGCAGCTACCACCGAATCACGCCCTTTTCTCGGGGCGGTGAGCCACGACCAACCGGAATTGGCCCGGGCGACAGAAGCCACAAAGATTTAAAGGGGAACACTTTGCGACAAGCGAACTGGGCGGCAAGATTCGCCGGGCTGACGCCCCCACTGACGATCGCGGCTACCACCAGAGGGGTAAAAACTTCTAGAAGTGCCATATTGGGGAAATGGGATCCGAGAATGCCGGATGCGCCAACCGCCCGGTTCATACTGCAAGCGGAGGGCGCCCTCCCGCCCCGACCCGAGCTGTGGACTGGGGCCGGTACCAAGAGGTCGCGCCGCGGTTTGTGTCGGGGCATCCTCGGATGTGTGACCGCGCGTGTGTCGCTTGCGAAACGAGGAGCCCGACCGTTGGGCGAAGAACCGGAGGAGCGCCGGTCGTCTTGGCTGAGCACCGCGACCCGGGGTTGCAGGCTCGATTCGGCACCGCCGGGACCGTTCCAATGCTTCCGCGTGCTCGTCGTCCGCGCGTTGACTTCGCCCACCTGCGACTCGACCAAGCGGTTCGTCGTCGGTCGTCGGTACCGCGGGGCACCATGCGGTCCCGATCGTCGCCAAATAGCGCCGCGCCTGGGCCACCACGCGCCGCCGAGCCCGCGCCCATCGACCGTGCCAACGCGCCCGCATCCCGGCCACGTATTGGGACCGACCCGAGGCCCCATCGGCGCGCACCGCCGCGGCCGCCGAGAACACGTCGCACGCCGCGTGCAGGGGATCCACGAGCGGTTCGAAAGGGGCTTCGTCGCTCGGGGGCACCGGAGGTGCCAATTCGTTCGGGCGTTCTGGCCCCCCTGCCTCACCCGCCGAGCCCTTCAGCTGTTGACCACCATGACCTCGGGCGCCACCGCCGTCCGTGGGACTCGCTGCCGACGGCGGTGCTCGACCACCTTCCGGTCCCGGGCCTCGATGAGTTCCGGACCGACACGGCACTTGCGACGAATACGCCACGCGCATTGCCTATCCCGCCCACACAGGGCCGCAAAGTCCGCTGCCAACCGCCGCGTGGCCTCGAGATCAAAAATGTGCCGCAACTGACATTGGACCGGGCGGGCGGGCGGGGCACATTACCGCGGTGGTTTTAAACAGGGGGTAAGTGATGTCCGAAATGAAGGGGCTCATTCCGCACTTGGTGGTCAAGGGCGGGGCGAAGGCGATCGAGTACTACACCGCCGCACTCGGGGCGGTTGAACTCTCGCGCATGCCGGCCGACGACGACCGGCTGATGCACGCGGCGCTGAGGATCGGTGACGCCACGCTGTTCCTGTGCGACGACTTCCCCGAGTACTGCGGGGGCGTTTCGCGCGCCCCGTCCGGCCCGTCGCCGGTGACGCTGCACCTGTGCGTGCCGGACTGCGACGCGGCCATCGCGCAAGCCGCCCGCGCCGGGGCGACGCTTGCCATGCCACCCGAGGACATGTTCTGGGGCGACCGCTACGGTCAAGTGGTGGACCCGTTCGGACATGCGTGGTCGTTCAGCACCCCGCTCAGCGCCGAGCGCAAGGCCGCTGCCGAGAAGAAATGGGCCGCTGAGAACCCGTTTGTACAGAAAAAGTCGGCCTAACGAAGCCTCTGACACCAGATCCAGTTAAAGAGTGATCGCTCGACAGGACATCGGTCGCGCCCGCCTGCGGAAGCAGGCGCTTCGCGCGGCCGAACGCCGCCACCAGGGTAATCATACCGTAACCGCATCGCACGGGATAATTCCCATGCAAGTGCCTGAGAAAATTGAACTTAGGAGCTCTTATGTGACACACCCAAATCCCTTAAAACGACTGCTCTGGTCCAAGCGATCAGCACCGCGCGCCGCAGTCCGGGCAGTACGCGACCTCTTCCGTTATCAGCAGCCCGATGAAGCACAAGACAATGGTAAACAGCAGGAGGATCACGAACACGGCCCACCCGGCGCCGGACACCTGCTGCCGGAAGTACGGGCGGGCCGACGAACCGCAATACGGGCAGCGGGGGCGCCTGCGGCGCGGGCGGTCCCGGTCCCGTTCGATCACCTGATTCACATGGACGTGAATCGCCCGCGCTTTCGATCGAACGGGACGCTCGTCGTCATCCCGATCCGGGTTCGGAGCCGGCGGCGGGGCGGGAGGGAGCGATTGGGGAGTGATCGGGAACAGCCCGGGCACGGTGCCCGCTTCGGTCCACGTCGGCATCCCCTCGCGCCACAGCAGATCGGTGGCACGTACCACCCCCGATTCGATAAGGGAGCGCAACTGGCTGGTGGTAACCGGCCCGCGCCGGGCGCCGTTCACCAGGTAGTACCACCCCGCCGGTTCGGGCGGCGGGACCACGCTCACGGTACCGGGCGAGCTGGTCGGTGCCGGCCAGCGGTCGATGTCGGCGTCGCACTTGGGGCACGGTGCCGATTCTCCGGCGAGCGATGCGGGGGCGTTGACGGTTGCGCGGCAGGACGGGCAGGTAAAGGCGACTTTCACGGCTCTCTCGTGCGGGTGGGCGTTCGGCCGGTCGGATGTGAACTAAATCATCCGGCGCCGAACGCGTCAAACGAAATTCCGTTGCACCGCGTTCTTATGGCGCCGGGCGCATTCGCACCCGCACCCGCACCGGAGAGCACTCGCGGCTCAGTCGCACAGGTTGTGGCACACCTGGCTGGTGATCGCGCCGACGAGGCGGTCCCCGTGCGGCGAGTGCCCGACCGCGAGCAGCGTGACCTCGCCGCACGGCCACCCGCCGGCGTGGAGCAGGACGTACCACAGCCGCCCACGCACGTACCCCTTCAGCGCGCCGTGCGCCCCCGCGTCTTCCGCCCCGGCCGTCTCGTGGTTGAACAGGCACTGGTCGGCGAAATCGGTGTGGACCTCGTCGTTGAGCGTGTGCGGGTGGTAGCCCGGATACGGGATCGCGGTCGCGTCCAGCGTGTCGATGTGGTCGCTGCGGAAGCCGCCGGCGCGGACCGCGTCGATCACGTCGCGCCCGGTGAGCGGGTGCCGGCCCGGTTCCAGTTGGCACACGAACCCGTACATCGGGCAGTCCGCGGCGCCGTAGCAGCACTCGCCCCACTCGACGCCCGTCAGGAACGCGAGGTCCGCGAGCAGCCCCTCGTCCCACTCGTCGGGAACGCAGAACTGCGACCCGAACGTGACCACCCGGCCGCGGGTGCCGACCGCTTCGGCGAACGGGTGCGGCGGGTCGTCGTGCTGGAACCGCACCGGGGCGAACGGCTGCGCGAGCGTGGTCATGAACGCGGTCCACGCCGGATCGAACTCGGCCCCCAGGGTGCCGAACACCCCGGCCGCTTGTGGCCCGGCGGACGAATCGATCAGCCCGGCGAGCTGGACCTGGAGCCGGACGAACTCGGCCCGCGGGTCGGCGCGGTCCTGGAGCCAGTCGGCGTACACGAGCTTCAGCGTCGTGTCGGCCGGGTTTGAGAGGAGCGCCCGCTGGAACGCAACGTCGTCGTCGGTGAACATGCCGTCATGCTAAACCCGGCCACTCCAAGTTTCAGGCTCGATTCTGGTGTTTCCCGTTCGCTGTTGTGCGCTCCCCTGCCTGCTAACGCAGGCGGGCGATGCTACGCAAACCGCCCCGGCCGGCGGGCCAACGGGTTTTGCGCCACTTATTTTCGGCGGCCACCAACGAGCCATGCGCAAGCGAGCCACAATCGACGCGTTCGAATTTCGCCACGAGCACCTCTTCCAATCTCTGGCAAAATTTGGACAGCCGCCGGTAACTTTTGCGTCTGCCGATTACAACGAGTTGTAGTTCCTACCCGCCTCAAAAGTCGGTTTTGTAAAGCACGCCGCGACCCAAAATCGCGCCCCGCCCCAGACTGCTACGTCAAGCGCCCGAGCCGGTCCGTGGCACGAAACAAACCGCGCTGCGCACACCGAAAAGCCCTCAAGTCTCGACCGGGAAAATCCGCACGCCGTTGTGGCACGGCCGCTGCTTAATCACACGCATCGCCTCCACCCGCCAAAGCCAAGAGGGCTGAAGCATGCAAACCATCGCACTGGACCGCGACGAACTGAACCGGATGGCCGACGACGGGTGCCCGCACGGAGACGACACCGACTTGTGGCTCGACGGAAGCAGCTCCGACTGAGCCGCCGCGTGGCAGGGGCCACGCGATGAAGGCCCTCTCGATCTTGCTTCTCTCCCAGAGCCCCACGGCGCCAATGTCGCGGGGCTCCTTCATTTTCAACCGCTCCCGTTCGCCCGGGTGCGAGTGCGGACGCCCGCCCGCACTCGCACCCGGGCGAACGCGGCGCTACCCGCCCACGGGCTGCGCGATCGGAGTGGCGGCCCACACGTACTCGTGCGGTTCGAGGTCGTCGGGTTCGGCCGCGTCCGCCGCACCGCGCCACACCACCGACGCAAACGAGCCCGCTTCGGCCACCGCGTCCGGATCGGTTCCTTCACGCGCCTCGAGCGGGAGCAGCAGCACGAGCCGCTTCGCGCCGTTGGGGCGCCCGGGGAGCAGCGCGTAGAACTTGTCGAGGTACGTCGGGTGCTCCAGGCACGCCGCCAAGAGCGCGTTCAGGAACACCGGCCCGAGCACACGCCGCACCCGTTCGGAATCGGGCGCGGACGGCTCGAGCACCACCTGTAGCGTCGTGTACGGGTTCACGTCGAGCGACTGGCGGATCAGGCGCGCGATTTCGGCGCTGTGCCGGGGCAGGTCGGCGGCGCGGAACCAGAGCGTGAGCGCCTGCGCCCGCTCGGCCGGGGCCGGGGCGTCGTCGCGGGGGCCGTCGAGGTCGACCCGCCACACGCGGGTCCGGTCGTGCGGGCCGAAGTCGAGCACCGGCGGCGGGGCGGCGTCGAACTCCACGTCGAACACGTCCTGCGCCTCGTGCATGAGCCCGAGCAGCGCGGCGCGGTCGAGCGTGGGCGTGCGGAGCACGTAGTACGGCGGGCGCGGCTGGAAGTGCAGCCCGAGTTCACGGGCCTCGTGGCGGAACGCCGTGCCGGGCAGCACCGCGAGGTTGAACACCTGCGCGCGCGAGTACAGCCCGCCGTCGCGCAGGTAGCGGAACCCGCGGCGCACCGACTCCTCCGTGTCGCCGGGCAGCCCGACGATCAGGTCCACCGTGACGTTGATTCCCGCGTCGATCAGCGCGCGGACGCCCTTCTCGAACGCCTTCAGGTTGTTCCGGCGGGCCATCAGGTCCATCGCGTCGCGCTCGACCGACTGGAGCCCGACTTCCACCTCCGTGAACCCGGCTTCGGCCAACAGGGACGCGATTTCGGGGGTGATCCCCTCGGCCCGCAGCTCGCCGAAGTACTTGAACTTGCGCCCGGGGTTGCCCCGCGCGAGCAGCCGGACGAACTCGGCGAAGTCCTTCCGCTGGTTCAGGGTAGGGTCGAGCAGGAACACCTCCTCGGCGCCGCGGGTGCGGGCGTGCGCGAGGCTGGCGCTCACGAGGTCGGTGGAGAGGTAGTACTGCTTGTCGTAGCTCTTGGGGTAGTAGCAGAACTTGCAGTTGAACACGCACCCGCGGGTCGTCTCCAGCAGCAGCATCCGCTCGTCGGCGGCGTCGAGGACGCCCGCGAGGTACGGCGACCCGAGCCGGTCGAGGTCGGGCAGCGGGGTGCGGAACTTCGGCGCCAGTTCGGGCCGGAACCGCTCGCCGGTGGCGGGCGGAACGTACAGCCCGTCGATGCGGACCGGGGGCACGTCCTCCCCGCCGAGCAGCCCGAGGAGCAGCGCGGCGAACGTCTGCTCGCCCTCGCCCACCGCCGCGAAGTCGTAGTCGGCCGAGCCGAGCACCCAGGCGTTGTCGGTGGTGATCTCCGGCCCGCCGACCAGCACCTTCACGCCGGGCCGGAGCCGCTTCAGCTCGCGCGCGACCCAGAGGGTGCGCTCGACGTTCCAGAGGTAGCAGGTGAAGCCGACGAGCCACGGCCCGCGGGCGGCGAGCGCCTCGGCCAGCGCGCGGTCGCCGAGCGTGTTGGCGAGCGGCGCCGGGAACACCTCAATGTCGTAATCGGCGCCGAGCCCGCGGGTTTCGACGTACAGCTTGAGGTACGCCCCGGCGAGCGGCACGTTCCCCCGGATGGGGGCCGGTCCGAGGGGCGGGATCGGCAGTTGGACCAGAAGGACGCGGCGCGTGCTCATGCCCTGATTGTAGCACCCCCGCTGGCCGCTACGCCCCGGGTACGGTCGGGGCGAGAGCCGGGTATACGAGAACGCCCTCGACATCGATCCCGCCGAGGCGCGAGCCATCGAACCGGGTCATGAACGGGGACGGCTTCGGCTGCCACGGCTTCGGCTCGATCAGCTTGGCCGCCGCAACCGCCATCGTGTCGGACGGGGACACGAGCCGCACCTCGAACGGATCGAGACCTACGTTGTCGAATCGGCGCTCGTGCAACGTGAGATCGCGGTACGCCTCGTGCCCACCCTTTTCGTCAACGACCGGTGACGCCAAGTAGAGGAACCACTGCTCGTCGCTCGGCCGCGCCCAAAACGCCACCGCGATCGGGAACCCGACCGCGGACAGTTGCGCGAGGAACCGTTTGCCGGCTTCAACGCGCTCGGTCACCAGTGCGTCTTGATCCACGGGAAGACTCCATCAGAAGGGTCAACAACCGCCGCGTAGAGCCGCCGCGCCTCAGGTTCTGTGACCCGGTGATACCGTTTGTGCTCGGACCAGTCCTTGGCCGTCTTCCAGTTGACATCGAAGTTGACGTTCGCCGCGGCGAAAGCGGTACGCGCCGCACTTAGTTGAGCGAGGTCGACTAACGGCTCAATGGCGTGAGTGTAGCAGTTGTGCGAGAAGTCCTTTTTGGGGAACGCGTCGGTCGCCATCAGCACTTTGATGATGCACGCCTTGAGCGCCAGCTCCACCGCGTACCCGGTCAGGTAGTACGCCCCGTCCCAGTGCCCGAGATCGAGGAGCGCTTTCGCCTCGACGAGGCGGATGTCGGCCAGTTGCTGGAAGTCCGCTCGGGTCTGGATGGGCGTACTCACGTTCCGACCTCGGTTCGGCGCTGTGATAATAGCCCACGGCGCCGCAATGCGGAAGGGGCCAATTACACCGACGGGCACGCGAGCGTCGCGCCGCCCTGCCGCGCCGACGCCAGGCACGTGTCCATCACCACCTGCGTCTTCAGCGCGATCTCGCCCCACGTCGGGTCGGGCGTACCGCCCAGTACCAGCCCGCTGAACGTGCGGACCATGTTGGTCTCTTGCGCGTCCGGCGCGCCGTCGCTGTACTCGGTCACCGCGAACCGCTTCGGGTGGCTCTCCCAGTGGTACCGGGTCCCCTGCACGTTGAACACCGGGCGGTCCGCGACGAACGCCGCCTCGCACCCGTAGTACGGGAGCACGAAGTCCTGCACCGCGATGCTGCCCTTCGTCCCGCTCACGTGCGCCCACTGCTGCAGCTCGGTGTTGAACGAACAGTAGAACGCCGCCGACACGCCGCCGTCCCAGAACAGCTCGCCCGAGAACTCCAGCGGCACCCCCTGGTGCTCCGTGAGCAACCGCCCGCTCACCTTCGCGGGCATCTGGTACTTCATCACGAACAGCGAGAAGCGGAGGTTGTACCAGCCCAGGTCGCCCAGCGCCCCGAGCGGCTCCAGCGCCGTGCTGACGCGGATGTTGTTCTTCAGGAAGTCGTCGCCGGCCGCGAAGGTGAACTGCGTCGCGATGCGCCGCAACTGGCCCACCGTCTCGCCGTCGTCGATCGTGCGGCGGAGCAGCGGGAGCCGCTTCCCGTGCATGAACATCACGCCGTCCATGAACTGCACGTTGTTCGCCTTGCAGGCGTCGAGCATCGCGCGCAGCTCGCCGGCGTCGGGGCCGCAGGGCTTCTCGCACAGCACGTGCTTCCCCGCGCGGGCCGCCTTCACCACCCACTCGCGGCGCACGCCGGTGGGGAGCGGGATGTACACCGCGTCCACGTCGGGGCTCTTCAGCAACTCGTCGTAGGTGACCGCGGCCGGGGCGGTCGGGAACGGGCACTCAATCTGGTTGGCGTCGATCCACTCCTTCGCGCGGGCCGGCTCGCGGCTGGCGACGGCGGTCAGGGTCGCGTTCTCCGCGAGCCGAATCGCCTTCCAGTTCTTGCGCGCAATGTTGGCGGCGCCCAGAATCCCCCACCGGCACTGAGAAGCCATGTCCTGCTCCGAGTTGCAACCACGAACCCAAGTGGAAGGGGTACGCGGCGCGGACGGCGTCGGCCACCCGGAGGCGCGCACCCGAGCGCGAGGGGCGCGCGGGTCGGTGCGGTCACGCGCGTTCGAGGAGCGCGGCTGCCTCGCCCCACCCGAGCGCCCGGGCGAGTTGGAGCGGCGTCAGCCCGAGGTCGGTGACCGCGCCCGCGTCGGCGCCGGCCTCCAACAGCACCGCGACCGTCGCCGCCCCGCCCGCCGCGGCCTCCTGGTGCAACAAGGTCCACCCGTTGCCGTCGGTTTCGGAGAGCGCGGCCGGCTCCTGCGCCAGGTGGTCCCGGAGCGACGCGGCGAGGTTCTCGGTGAAGGTCGCGTGTTCGCTCTCGGTCGCGGTTCGAATCTGGAGCGGGTCGCCGAAGTCGAGGCCCCAGGCCGCGTCGTGCTCGCAGCGCTCGCGGGCGTCCATCCGCGACCGCATGAGGTTGATCGTATAGCCGCCGAATGCGGCGCCGTCGATGGCGTACATCCAGTCGCTGGTCCGCTCTAGTGGAACGCTCACCGCGTCGCCGGCCGCGACTGTTCGCAGCCGGTTCGGGCTGTTCACGAGCGTGCCGCTCACGGTCCGGCCGTCGAAATCCATGTCCGACAGCCACATGTGTTCGACGTCCGAACCGCCCTCGTCGGAAAAGGGCGCTTTGACGCACGCGAGGTCGAGGGCGGGAACGATCCGCCGCCGATCGCGCGCCACCTCACGCCAGAAGTAGCGGAACGCGGCGCGTGCGGACGCGGATGCGCGCTGCATCGCGGGGTCACTGTTGTCGAACATGAGCACCGGGGACGACTCGCTCACGCCAAGCTCCTTTGTCCGAGGGCACCGGGTCAGGGGTGCAACTTAGTCGATCACACGGCACGGCACAATCACCGTTCCCGGCGCGGAAAAGCGCCCCGAAAACACGACTTCCCTGGTTAGGTTTCGGGCTGTCCCCCGTCCCCGTTGGGCGTAAACTCTAGTTCAGCCCCTCGCGTTTCACCCCGGAAGGATATTGCATGCGTTCGCTACTCGCGCTGGCCGTGATCGCCGGGCTCGTCGCCCCGGCCGCCGCCGAAGAGAAACTGAAGGTGGGCGATAAGGCTCCGGCGCTCAAGGCCACCAAGTGGCTCCAGGGCGCCGAGGTGAAGGAGTTCGCCACCGGTAAGGCGTACGTGGTCGAGTTCTGGGCCACTTGGTGCGGGCCGTGCATCGTCATGATGCCGCACATGGCCGAACTCCAGGCCCACTACAAGGACAAGGTTACGTTTATCGGCCACACCTCCAAGGACGACAACAACACGCAGGAGAAGGTGGCCGAGTTCGTCAAGAAGCGCGGCCCGAAACTTGGGTACACGTTCGCCTACGCGGACGAGCGAGCCGTCTACGACGCGTGGATGACGGCCGCCGGGCAGCAGGGCATCCCGTGCTGCTTTGTGGTCGACACCGCCGGCAAGATCGCGTACATCGGGCACCCGATGTTCCTCGGCGCGGTGCTGCCGAAGGTGGTCGCGGGCAAGTGGACCGCCGCCGACGTGGACGGGCTCAAGGCGGTCGAGAAGGAAGTGGACGCGGTGTTCGAGGCGACCGGGAAGATGGACCCGGAGGCGTTCCTGAAGGCCCTGGCCGATTTCGAGGCGAAGCACCCGGACCTGGGGCACATCCCGTACTTCGACGCCCCGAAGCTGGTTTCGCTCCTCAAGGCCAAGAAGACCGATGAGGCGAAGAAGATGGCCGAGGCGCTGCTCGCCAAGGGCATCAAGACCGAAGACCCGAGCGTGCTGCGGAACGTGTCGGGACCGCTCACCAGCCCGTTCGCGCGCGACAACAAGGAACTGGTGGCCCTCGGCGTGAAGGCCGCAGAGGAGGCGGTAAAAATCGCCGGCGATAAGGACGCGGTCGCCCTGTACTTCCTGGCCGAGGCGTACTTCGCCAGCGGCGATAAGGCGAAGGCGAAGGAGACCGGCGCGAAGGCCGTCGAGGCGGCGGACGGCGGCATCAAGAAGCAGCTCGAGAACCTGACCAAGAAGTACAGCGAAGAGAAGAAGAACGAAAAGAAAGACGAGAAGAAGTGACCGAACCCGTGGCCCGTGGCAATCGCTGCCACGGGCCGCCCCAGCCCTCGCGAACGCACCTCACGCGCTCAACTCATACCGAATCCGATTGATCCGTAACCCTATCTAATGGGTGGGAGGGCAGATCATGTCGCAATTAGCGGTGTCTTCGCACCTGACGGTGGAACAGATCGATGAGCGGTACCGGAGCTGTTCGGAAGGTGCGGAGAAGAGCCGCTGGCACGTGCTGTGGCTGATCACTCGGCCCGAGCGCCCGATGTCGGCCACGGCGGCGGCCAAGCTGGTCGGGTTCACCCCGGCCTGGGGGCGTGCCATCCTGAAGCGGTACAACGCCCACGGCCCGGACGGGCTGAGCGACCGGCGGCGGGACAATGGGGCCCGATTCCAGTTGAACCCCCAGCAACAGGCCGAGTTGTTCACCGCGCTCCAGAAGTCCGCTCCGGACGGTGGGTTGTGGAGCGGCCCCAAGGTGGCCGCCTGGGTCCGCGAGCGGTTCGGGGGCGGGGTGGTGAACCAGACCCGGTGGCAGTGGCTCGAGGAGCTCGGGTTCCGGCTCGTGGTGCCGCGCCCGCGGCACCCCAAGGCGGCCACACGGGAGCAACAGCAGGAGTGGCTTTGACGGGCTCACACGGCGGGTGGCGGAGTTGCGCCGGGAGCATCCCGACAAGGACGTGGAGTTGTGGTGCGAGGATGAGGCTCGGCTCGGGCTCAAGCCGATCGCCCGGCGGGTGTGGGCGTTGGAGGGTAACAGGCCGACGAGCAACGGGCGGCACAAGTTCGAGTCGGTGTTCGTGTACGGATTCGGGCACCCATCCAGCGGGCGCAGCCGGTTCCTGATCCTCCCCAGAGCGAACGCCGCGTGCATGGGCCAGGCACTGGCCGATTTCGCCGGGTGGGCGGACCCGGATCGGCGCAAGGTGCTGGTACTCATTGTGGATGGGTCGGGCGGGCACACGGCCAAGAAGCTGGTAGTGCCGCCGGGCGTGGTGCTGCACCGGTTGCCCCCGTGCATCCCGGAGTTGCAACCGGCCGAGCACCTGTGGCCACTGGTCCGCGAGGCACTCGCCAACCGGGTGTTCAACACACTCGATGAGCTCACCGCCACGCTCACTACCCGGTGCCACTGGCTCACCCAGCACACGACCGTCGTGGCCGGGGCCGTCGGGTTCCACTGGGCCACCGAACACGACGGTTACCGATCAATCTGATTCGGTATCACGCCCGCATGTTCTGGTCGCCCGCTGATACCGAACCCGGTTGATCCGTATTCACGCCGTATTCTGTGGCCGGCCTCTATGAGGCCGATGGTACGTGGGTGGTGTCGCGCCGGCCTCATAGAGGCCGGCCATAGAAGAAGGTGACTCTTCAACCGTATTCGACGTGACAGGTGGGCCGTTGAGGCCCCTGGTCCCGGCGGGGAGTGAAAGGGGTTCCCGCGAACACCCCAGTTGGTGTCACGCCTTCCGCGGCTCGATCTTGTCCTTGCCGACCCACGGGCGCAGCACCTCCGGGATCACCACCGACCCGTCGGCCTGCTGGTAGTTCTCCAGGATCGCCACCAGCGCCCGCGTACACGCGACCGCGGTCCCGTTCAGCGTGTGAGCGAACTTGGTCCCCTTGAACCCCTTCCCCTTGTACCGAATGCCGAGCCGGCGGGCCTGGAAGTCGGTGCAGTTCGAGGTACTGGTGATCTCGCCGTACGCGCCGCCGGTGCCGCGGCCGGGCATCCACGCCTCGAGGTCGTACTTGCGGTACGCCGGGCCGCCGAGGTCGCCGGTCGCGGTGTCGATCACGTGGAAGCACAGCCCCAGCCCCTGGAAGATCTTCTCTTCGAGGGCGCGGATCTCCTCGTGGATCGCGTCGCTGTTCTCGGGCGTGCAGAACGCGAACATCTCCACCTTGGTGAACTGGTGGACCCGGTACAGTCCCCGCGTGTCGCGCCCGGCGGCGCCGGCTTCGGTGCGGAAGCAGTGCGACAGCCCCACGTACCGCTTCGGCAGCTCGGACTCGTCGAAGATGCGGTCGCGGTGCATCCCGCCCAGGGTGATTTCGGCGGTCGCGATCAGGCACAGGTCGGTGTCCGCGACCGTGTACACTTGGCGCGTGTCGGGGTTCGGGTCGCGGGGCATGAACCCGATGCCTTCCAGCACCTCGACGCGGGCCAGGTCCGGGGTGATGATCGGCGTGTAGCCGGCCTTCACCGCGGTCTGCATCGCGTACTGCACGAGGGCGATTTCGAGCAGCGCGGCCTCGTTCTTGAGGAAGTAGAACTTCTGGCCCGCGACCTTGGTACCAGCCTCGAAGTCGGCGAGGTCAAGCGCCTCGCACAAATCGACGTGGTCCTTCGGTTTGAAGTCGAACGCGCGCGGCTCGCCGAACTGCGCCACCACCTTGTTCGCGTCCTCCCCACCGACGGGGGCCGCCGGGTGAGTCATGTTCGGGATCTGCATCAGCGCCGCGTCCCGCTCGCCCTCCACGCGCTTGCGCTCGGCCGCGATCGCGGCGACTTCAGCGTCGATCGTGCTCGACTCCTTGCGCAGCTCCTCGCGCCGCTCCGGCGTCGCTCCCTTGAACTGCGAGCTGATCGCGTTCTTCTTGGCCGCCGTTTCGCCTTCCTTTTGGGCCAGCTCTTTGCGCCGGCCGTCGAGCGCGATCACCCGCTCGACGGCCTCGTCGGACACGCCGCGGTTCTTGCAGTTCAACTTCACGGCTTCGGCGTTCTGGCGAATAAACTCGGCGTCGAGCATGACCTTGTTCCGTTTGGCTGCGGTGTGAGCGGGTTCATCAGACAGGATAGGAACCGCGCCGGGCGGGTTCACCAGATCGGGGCGTGGCCCAGCATCCGGCGGAGCAGTGAGATCTGTCCGCAGTGGATCATCTCGTGCAGCGGCGCGTAGCGCAGGGCGCCGAGGCGGGTGCCGAACAGCGGGTGCGCGGCCAGCGGCGCGAGGTCGAGGTCCGCGTCAGAGTACGCGGGCAGTTCTTCCATCACGCGGGCGTGAACGGCGTCGAAGACCGCGAGGATGTGCTCCGCGGTGTACCCGGTGACGGCCGCCGGCAGCGCCTCACGACCGAACATCGCGACGAACGCGTCGGGAATGAGCGATTCGTCTGCCGCCGTCCGCGGGCGCAAGCGCGCGAGGCACAGCCGATATTCCGACGACGCGAGGTGTCCGACCTGCCACGCGACGTGCGACACGCTTTTGGGCGTGACCGTGAACCAATCGCCCGGCGGCACGCTCACCGCCCGCTCGCGGGTGTAGCGGCGGGCGAAGTCGATCTGCTCCAGCGCGTCCGTGAGGCGCGACATCGGTACCCGCCCGCAGCCAGTCGGTTCAAGTTGGTGTGGCATACCCGTGCGGTGGCCCGGAGTGTAGTCCGCTCACTCCGAGCAGAGGTACTATACCCAACCCGGCGGCGATTGATCCATTTTCGCCGGTGGTCTTGATCGGTAGACCAAGTGAACCTGCCCGCCGGAGTTACCAGATGGCCAAGCCATTGACAAGGAACGGGCGCCGACCGCCGAGTGGGTGAACGCCGGCATGCGCAATCGCGGATTGTACCCGTTACGGGTCCGCGAGTTGGTCGCAGTGCGGGCCGTGGTGGCGCTCCACGCGCGCGTTCACAACTTGTTCCAGACCATCCGACTGTGCGCCCACAAGCGCCCGCAGCGACCATAGACGGACACCCTGGGCGAAGCTGCTCAAAATACAAACGAACATAATCTCGATCCGCGAAGCGGCGAGGGCGCAAGGGAAGGGACGCCGGGGGCAAAAAATCACACCCTCGGAGCGAGCGGGCCACACGCAAGGCCAGAACCGCGCCGAGCGAATGGCAAACTACTGTAATTCGGTCATTCCACGTCGCCGGGGACCAAATGCCCGACTTCGTGAGCCTCGGCGGGCGTGGGCACATCCAGTTTGTCGAACAGTCGCTCCCAGACGCGCTCGGGAACGCGCTTCACGCGCCCCGTGTTCCGCTGTCGGATCAGCGGAACTGGCGGTTCCAGGTACGCCACCTTCACCCGCGCTTTGTAAGCGATACTGAGATCAATGACTTTGCCGCGCAAGACGCGCGACACGTTGGTCGCGTTCCACACGAACGATTCACCGCGCCGCAGCAGGCCCTTCGCGCGATCGTAGGCCGCGGCGACCACTTCGCTCTGGTTGTCGCCCGGGTCCACTTCCAGTTCGCGCCGGATGTCGTCGAGCGAAATGACCTCCCGGTCGCCGGCGTGTTCGGCCACCCAGGTGTCTTTTCCGCTGCCCGGCAACCCGCTCAGCACCATCACTTCGCACTTCGTGTCGTCGAACAGATGAAGGGTCGGGTGCTCGCCCGGCGTGCGAAAGTAGTGGACGCGAGAGTGATCGTTGGCGAACGCACGGGGTCCGTCCCAGCACTCGCACTCGGCACAGAAATCGGGGAACAGCGCGACCCGCGTGCGAGTATCGTCTTCCGTCTTCACGACGCGCCCACGGTGGTCGGCTTCGGCGAGGATCGTGAGCAGATCCATCCGCGTGGTCAGACTGGTCAGGATCACCGCCCGCTGCGGGTCCGGCTTTTCGAGGTAGTTGGCCGGTAGCCCGTGCCACCGGACGAGCGCCAGCACCTGTTCGCGGATCTCGAACGGCGTTCCGAGCGGGGCAAACGTTTCGTCGTCGGTGAGGATGCGGCGCGCCTTGTACACGCCCTTCACCGCGTGGCCGGGCGAGCGCACGCGCCCGTCGTCCTCGACCTTCGTGCATTCGGGCTTCGAGATGTCGTGCAGGAGCGCGCCGGCGAAAACGATGTGCCGGTCCTGCTCCGCAAGCACACGGAACGCGGGCAGCGCCGCGAGTTCCGCGAGCACCATCCCGAGGTGCGTGAGGACGTCACCTTCTGCGTGGAAAACGGGGTCCTGCGGGCACTCGGCGAGCGGTTCCAGCCACGGGTATCGTTCGCAGAGGGCGGACAAATCCACGCGCCACTCAGGCGGCTCCGGGCAACCCGGGATGTGCCAGATACCGCTCATGACATCCACCTCGCGAGAAATAACGCGCTCTGAACGGAGGGCGCAACCCCACGAAGGTTCACCGCGCCTAAAATCCGGTTGTGATCCAGATTCAGAACTTATCGATCCGTCAGGGCACGTTCGCGCTGTTCGGTGTGTCGCTGGAAGTGCCGCCGGGCCGGTACGCGGTGTTAATGGGCCGTAGCGGGTGCGGGAAAACCACGATCCTCGAAACGATCGCCGGTCTGCGTGCCCCGCACGCGGGCACGATCGCGCTCGCCGGGCGCGACGTAACGCGGTTGCGCCCGGCGGCGCGGCACGTCGGGTACGTCCCGCAGGACGGCGTGCTCTTCTCGACCATGACCGTGCGCCAAAACATCGGCTTCGCGCTGGACGTGCGCGGCGCGCCCTTGGTTGACACCGTAAGGCGGGTGGCGGAACTGGCCGATTGGCTCGAAGTGACGCACCTGCTGGACCGCTACCCACGGTTCTTGAGCGGGGGCGAGAAGAACCGCGTCGCGCTCGGCCGGGCCCTCGCGAACCGGCCGCCGGTGCTGCTGCTCGACGAGCCGCTCGCGTCGCTCGACGACGACACCCGCGACCACCTCATCGCCGTACTCGCGCGGCTCCGTGAGCGGCGTGAAGTGACCGTATTGCACGTCACGCACAACCGCTCGGAAGCGGACCGGCTCGCAGACGTGGTGTTCCGTCTCGATAGCGGAAAAGTACTGGAAATGAGCTGCTAAACTGAACGATCGCGAAGACACATAGAAGGCACAAAAAGAGAACCGCGGTCAGCTCCGCGCCTGCCCCTTGTTTGCACTTCTGTGCGTCTTCGCTGCCGTTCTCTGTGCTCCGGCGCGTCAGCCCGGCACGACCTCGAACACCAGTTCGGGCGCGTACCGGCGGCTGATCGCCGCCGCCACTTCGCTCCGCAGGAACCCGGACGCTCGTGCCAGGGCTTCCACGGCGTGCTGAGCGATCACGTCCGGCGGAACTGCGACCAGCACTCGTAACCGCCCCGAGTGCGGAGCCGGTTCGACCCCCACCACGCTCGTCGCCTGGATCACGGGATCACGGGCCGCCGCGAACGCGCCGTCCAGCGCCTGGCGCACTTGCGCACAGAGCTGCTTCCCCTTGCGACTGGCCTGCTTCGGCGCGTTCCACGGCTTCGCATGGAAGTCCTTAGGATCGGTGCCGTCTTCGGGGCCGATGTCATCTGCGAGGTGGCGGAACTCGTCCGCCTTCTGTCGCCGCCTGCTCATAAGAGCCTTCTCGGAAGGAAATTGAGAGATCGAAACGCCATGCCGACGAGGAGACGAATGCACGCATGGGTTGACCCTCCTTCCGAGGAATTCCCGGCACTCTGCGCCCGGGGTGCTTTAAAAGACGTATGGGAAGCGAAGAGGTTCGCGGCGCGCCGGGGTGTCGCGCTGCGAATACAACAACCCGCGACCCTCCCCAGTGCGGACATGAAGGAAGTAAGCGATGAAACCGCGTCTGTTCACGCCCGGCCCGACCCCGGTTCCCGAGGAAACGCTGCTGGAACTCGCGAAGCCGGTAACGTACCACCGGTCCTCGGAGGCAAAGGCGATCCTCGGAGAGGTGACCGAAGACCTCAAGTACGTGTTCCAGACCGCGCAGCCGGTCTTCACGCTGACTTGCTCGGGCACGGGCGGGATGGAGGCGGCGGTCAGTAACACGCTCGCGGCGGGCGAGAAGGCGATTCTTTGCACCGCCGGGCGCTGGGGCGAGCGGTGGCGCGGCGTCCTGAAGGCGTTCGCGGCCAACATCGTCGCCGTGGAAGTGCCTTACGGCCAAGCCGTCACCCCGGAGATGCTGGAGAACGCGCTCAAGGCGAACCCGGACGCGAAGGTGGTGTTCTCCACCCTGAGCGAAACCAGCACCGGCGTCGGGCACGACCTCGAAGGCTACGGAAAAGTGGTCGCCAAGGCCGACTCGCTGCTCGCGGTGGACGGGATCAGCGGCGTCGGCGCGATGGAGTGCCGGATGGACGCCTGGGGCCTCGACATCGTCGTCACCGGCTCGCAGAAGGCGCTCATGATGCCCCCCGGCCTGGCCTTCATCTCGCTGAGCGAGAAGGCGTGGAAGAAGGTGGACGCCACGCCCGTCCGGAGCTTCTACCTGGATATCCGGCGCTACAAGAAGTCGCTGGCGGAGAGCGACACGCCGTTCACCCCGGGTAACACGCTGATTAAAGCGCAGCGCGCGAGCCTGAAGCGCATCCGCGCGGAGGGCATCGAGAACCTGTGGGCGCGCCACAACCGAATCGCTGCGGCGTGCCGCGCCGGAGTTCAGGCGATGGGGCTGAAACTCTTCGCCGAGCGCCCCAACAGCGCCCTGACCGTCATCAAGGTGCCGGAGGGCGTTGACGGCAGCGGCACCCTGAAGACGCTCGAGAAGAAGTACGGCTACAAGTGGGCCGACGGCCAGGACGCGATGAAGGGCCAGATCTGGCGGCTGTCGCACATGGGCTACACGGACGCCTTCGACGTGCTCGGTGCGCTGAGCGCGCTGGAACTGGTGCTGTCAGAAGCCGGGTTCAAGCTGGAGGTCGGCGCCGGCGTGGCCGCGTTCCAGAAAACCTACGCCGCCGGGAAGTGACGACGCTCGATACGAACGCCCCGGCCGGGACATCCCCGGCCGGATGTTAAAAGCACTTCACCTGCTCACCCCTTGCTGAGTTCCAGTAAGGCTCGCGCTCGGTCGGTTAATAGTTGCCGGTGGGCCACCGAACAATCAATCGCGGTTTGGTTCAGCGTACCCTCGGGGTATGACACGCAGCGGCGCCCGTCCGTCCCGGTTCTCGTGTACAGCGCCTCGAACGCCACCAGCGCGGGATCCGCCGGCTCGAAACAGCCGGCGCGCTCCAGTCGATCCCACGCCTCGCTGACCTTGGCGTGGTCCCCGGACAGGTAATCGTACGGCGGCCCGGTTCTCGCGAGCTGTGCGCGCAGCGCCGGGAACTCTCGCCAGGGCGCCTTCGTGGTCATGACGAACTGCAAAACGCCCCACGCCGTCACGCAATCGCACCGCCCACCCGGGCCGAAATCGTACCGCAGGAACCGACCGTCGTCGGTGTTTCGGAGATCGCACTCGAACCCGTGAAACCGAAATTTCCACGGGCTGTTGGGGATGTCTTCAATGTCGCGGTCCGCCCCGGCCATCCAGGTGTAGAACACCCGCTCGTCGGGCACGCTGAGGGCCGACGCGATGAGCGGGAGCATCTCGCGCTGCCGCCGCCGGGCCTCGAAGCAGGCCGTCAGTAAGTCAAAGTCGTTGGCGTGCATGAGTGTTCCTCGGGGCCGAACTCCGAACGTTGCAACGAGAACGGTGTGGGTGAGCCCAATTCACAACCGGCCGTCACTGCGAGTCGAGTGAACCTCGTGACACGCCGGCTCGTCAATCAGGGAGGAGCCGGTCCGGTGAGCCACGCACCGGGCCTTGTTGGGATGGTCTTCGCGACACCTTTAAATTAGACGTTATGCCCCTCGCCTTTGAACCCTACCCCGATCAGGTCAAAGTCTGGCCCAAGGACGGTCGGCACGTTCTCGCGCAGTTCGATGCCGACAGCATCGTCGTGTACCAAGCGTACAGCCCCGCCATCGGTCGGTACGCGATTGAACACGGGCGCTTCGGCGGTGCCTTCAGCTTCGAGCGCATGAGCTGGATCAAGCCGAACTTCCTGTGGATGATGTACCGCTCCGGTTGGGGCACGAAAGAAAACCAGGAAATCGCCCTCGCGCTCAGGTTGCGGCGCACCTTCTTTGAGTCGCTCCTCGCGGAAGCGGCCCCTTCGACCTGGGACCGCGACCTGTTCGCCACGTCCGAAGAATGGTCGCGGGCGGTGGGCCGCTCGGCGGTGCGGCTCCAGTGGGACCCGGACCACCATCCGTCCGGCGCGAAGCTCGACCGCCGGGCGCTCCAACTCGGCCTGCGCGGGCGCGTACTCGAAGCGTTCGGAACGACAAAACTGCTCGAAGTGATCGACCTGTCCGAGTTCGTTGCCCAGCAGCGCGAGCGACTCGCGGCGCGGGGCACGTCCGCGCTAACAACACCGCGCGAGCGGTTGTACACGCTGACGGATCCGGCGATCGCCGCGCGGTTACGACTCGCGGACCCGCCTCACGGCACGAACCAGTAGTACACCCCGACCGTCAGCACGGTGCCCAGCACAAAGAGAACCGCGCCCTTCTTACCGCGGCTCTTCAGCGACCACCACATAATGAGCCCGGTCGCGGAGATGACGAGCAGCATCACGCAGGTGCCGTCGATCACGAAACTCCACACCACCCCGGTGCGCTTCACCTCGTTGCTCATGTTGCCGCGGTTGCCGCGGTGCAGGTCGGTCAGCAGGACAGCCCACCCCTGGTACACCGACACCACCTCGGTCCGGGCGGTCTGCGCGTCGATCGTCGCGACCGCCTCCCCGCCGGCCCGCTTGAACTCCACCTTGATTTGAGGCCTGTTGTCGTCGTCCTTCGTGAACAGGAACGAACTCATCTCGCCGCTGATGCCGAACTCCTTGCGCAGCGCTTCCACTACCGCGAGTTTCTCGTCCCCGGTCGCCTCGTCGCGGTCCTCGGAAGGAGCCGGCATCTTCCCGCCGGGCATCTTGTCGAGCGGGAGCGTGCGGGTCTCGCGCCGGGTCTGCGCCTCAAGCCGCGCGTCGCTCGGCAGGAACCACTCCGTGTGGTTCAGCATGAAGCCCGTGACCGCGAAAAAGAGGATCAGCGTTAAGCCGAACAGCGTGAGGTACACGTGGAGCGTGCGCGCGGTCTTGAGCAGCCAGCGTTGGAATCGCGACATGTGTGATGCGTCGGTGAGGCAGGAAGACAACAAGAACAATGGCCGCAAAGAAGCACACAAGAGAGCAGAAGACAGCAGAGCGGGGCTTAACTCACTCTTTCGTTATCTGCCTCTTTTTGCGCTTCTTGTGCTTCTTTGCGGCCATTTCATTGCGTGTTTATTTCTTTCCGACCTTCTTGAACTCCACCACCGTCTCCGCGGCCTCGGTGTTCTTGTCAAGTTTCACCACCGCCGGCTTATCCTTGCACTCGATCTCACCGCGCTGGGTGACATCGTCTCCGAACTCGCGGTGGACCTCCACACGCACCACGTACTTACCTTGCGACACCGGGTTACCCTTGTCGTCCTTGCCGTCCCACGCCAAGTCGTACTTCCCGGGGCCGCGGGTCGCACGCGCGACCGCCTTCACCAGATCACCATCGCCTTTCCCGATCTTCCACCAGTCGCGCAGGGTCTTCAGGTACTTCGGCGCGTTCCCCCACACCGCGAGCGTCTTCACGGCCTTGCCCTGATCATCCTCGATCCAGACCGCGGTGTACGGCTTGCGGTAGCGCTTCGCCTCGACCTTGGGCAGCTCCACCGCAACCGTCACCTGGAAACCCACGGGCCACGGATCGGCCTTCTTCTCGTCCTTCTTGTCTTGCGGGAGCGCGAAGCGGGCCGGAGCCAGCTCGAACAGCTTCAGCCCCGGGCTGCGAATCTGCTTACCATCCGACGTGATGATGAGGCACGCCGCGCCGGGCACACCGGCCACCAGTTTCAGCCCCTCTTCCGGCTTCAGCACGCAAAGGGTTGTGGCCAGCGCGTTAGCAGTAACGTTGTCGTTCGCAACCACGGTCGCGCTGCTCACCCCCTCCGCGGGGCGTCCGGTGCGCGGGTCGAAAATGTGCGAGTAGCGCTTCCCGTCGATCGCGTAGAACCGCTGGTAGTCGCCGCTGGTAGCGACGGCCTGATTCGTCACCCGGAGGCCCGCGACCGGCGCGGCGTTGTCGAACGCCGTGAACGGGTTCTGCACCCCCACCGCCCAGCCCGTGCCGCCCGGGGGCGAGCCGAACGCGAGGATGTCGCCGCCGAGGTTGATCAGCAGCGCCGTGACCGCTGGGTGCGCCTTTCGCACCGCGTCCGCGGCCTTCGCGATGATGTACCCTTTGCCCACCGCGTTCAGGTTGAGCGGCTGGTCGGTGAGCCGCGTGGCGGTGCGCGCATCGGTGTCGAGCTTGAAGCCCGGCCTCTTGAGGTCGGCGGCGATGCGATCGAGCACGACCGCTTCGGGAACGCGCCCCGCCCGCTCGCCCTCCTTCCACACGCGCACGAGGTCACCCACCTGCCCGTGAAACGCGCCGCCGGATTTCAACTGCCACTGCTCGTAAGCCCTCAGCACCTCGATCAGTTCGTGCGACACCGGCACGGGTTCGCGGGTGCGGTTCACCTTGCTGATTTCGGTTGTGGCGTCGTAGGTGCTCAGGATCGTGCGGAGCCGCTCGATCTCGTTGAGTACCGTAAGTTCCGCCGCTTCTGCCGTCGGCTCGTCCGGCGCGACCACGCACAAGTCGAGCGACGTGCCGATGACGTGGTCGCGGTGGAACTCGAACTCGCTCACGTTCGGTGCGTCGGCGGCGCGGGCGCGGGTGTCGGCACCGTGACCGCCCGGCGCAACACAAACCGCCACGGCGGCCAGTAGTAGAAACACGCGGGCGCGCGGCGCGACGACGCTCATGGCGAATGTCCTCGGGTAAAAGTGGAGGATAGTCTCTTTTAAACGACGCCACGCCCGAGGTGAAGACTCTCAGCGAAGTTTCATTGCCGTACCTGTTAAGCCGGCCGTATCGCTCGGCCCGCCGCGCGTGTAAATTTTGCAACCCGCTATTGGGTCGGTCCGCTTGTACTTATTACACCGGGCACGCGGCTCTCGTACCAAATCCCACCAAGTGCCGAATCCCGAAGCACCGTCACGGCCGGACTTTGCGCCCTGACATTTCGCGACTCACCCGCCACCGAACATTCCCGGCACACCGGTTGCGGTTAGACTTCTGACGACCCTTGCTTCGCTCGCTTTGCGGCCGGACTCAAGACGAGAACGGCCGGTCGTCATTATCAACGGAGGTCAAGGGAATGACTCTTCGTCGGCAGCTCAGCGCGCTCGTTGCGGTGCTCTTCGTACCCGCATTCGCGTCCGCCGCGACCTACGACACCGTGAATTTCCGCACCGAAGCCCCGACCCCGCGGCTGGCGAAGGAGTTCGGTGATAAAGCCGAGGAATACCGCCGGGAAAAGGCGCTCGAGTGGACCGGGCGCGAGATGCCCCAGTGGCCCAGCCGCTGCCCGCTCCTGGTGCAAATCACGCAAGGCTCCGCGGGCGGTGCGACCACGTTCACCTTCGGTCAAGAGGGCGGCCGTTCGGTCGTCACGAGCATCCGCATGGAGATCCGCGGCGACGCGGCTCAGCTCCTCAACAGCGTCCTGCCGCACGAAGTCACCCACACGGTCCTCGCGAACTACTTCGGGCGCCCGGTGCCCCGCTGGGCCGACGAGGGCGGTAGCGTGCTCTCCGAAAACGACGACGAGCGGTTCAACCACAACGTCCGCTGCCGGGAGCTGCTGAACGCGGGCCGCGGCATCCGCTGCCGGGTGCTGTTCCGCATGACCGAGTACCCGAAGGACATGATCGTCCTGTACGCCCAGGGCTACTCGGTCTCGCACTACCTCGTCGCCAAGGGCGGCGACGGCCGCGAGGGGCGGCTGAAGCTCCTCCAGTTCCTCGGCACAGGGATGCAGGGCAACAGCGCGGAAAGCTGGAACGCCGCGGCTCATAAGGTGTACGGGTTCGAGTCGGTGGACGAACTCGAAGAGGCGTGGCTGACATCCCTGAAGACCCCGCCCACGCGAGTCGTTGCTCGCGACACGACCCCGCCCGCGGGTCAACCGACCAGCGCCCGGAGCCCGCGGACCGAACTCCGCACGTCGGCGGCGCCGGCGGTGCCGGTGCTGGAAGCGCCGGTGCGGGTCCGCGGCGCAACGCCGGACCGCGAGCCGGGCCGCCCGTCGTACCTGCCCGAACACGGCAACACGCCGGTGACGAAACCGGCCACGCCGAACCTGCCGGTTCCGGAATTGCTCCCGCCGGAACTCCCGCGTCCGGTTTCGCCGTAAGCCAACGCCCGAAGTGGCCTCAAACGCGAGCCGGCCCGGAGGAACCTCCGGGCCGGCTCGCGTTTGCAGCGAGAGCGTTCAAAAGGCGCACACGAACTGGCGTTCCGGTCCCAAGAGTTGAAAGAAACAGCGGCTCAAAACGTCCACTCCAAGGAGCGCCTCGAGCCCCTCGTCCGCGTGCCAGCAGTCCGCCGCCATGACCCGCATGTCCGCGAGCGGGTGCGCCGAGCCGTTCGCGACCAGCGCGAGCGACACGTCGTAAATGTCACTCGCGTGCGGGGCGTGTGCAGGCGTCGAAGGCGTCACCACCTCCAGGGTCGAGACGGGCGCAAGGTCGAGCGCCCGAAACACCCGCGGAGCGAACCCGGAGATCGAGGCGCCGGTGTCGAGTAGCGCGCGAACGAACACCGGCGCGGGCACCGGAAACCCGTTCCGCTCGAGCAACATGCGGCGCCGGTCGCTGACCGCCACGCGCACATCCACAATCGCCCACCCGTCGGTCAGCGCCCCGCTCACATACGGCATCGTAGCGCCCGCGAGAAGTACCGCGGTTCTTCGCGGTCGGTGACTTCCTTGACCAGAAACGGCGTCAGCCCGAACTGATCATATCCGGCCGCAAGCGCTTCCTCAAAAGTCGGGTAGCACCCGGCCACGACAGCACCGTGAACCAGCGCGAACGCCCCACGGTTGCCGGGAACGGTGAGAAGCGCGGACAGTTCGCGCCGGAACGTTTCTAGTTCGTTTTCGAGTGCCACAGCCGCTCACTTTACCACTGATGAGAGTGCGGAACCTCTTTCGACATTCTCGCCGAACGCCGCAGAACACAAAAGAGCACGCCCCAGGCCTCCCCAACTTCACCCGCCCGCCGCACTCACCTACTCGGCCCAGACGGAACGACGCACACGAGCGCACCAAAGCGAACACGAGTCGTTGCCTGTAGCACCCAAGTCCGTCTCGCTACATGATGCCGCTTGGCCCGTACCTTCTGCCTCTCATGCGGTACAGGTGAGACGTTGCCGTGTGCCTGGCGGCGCAAGATTTGCGGATTTAGGCGCCTATTTGATGTGCCCCCATGCCCCCGTTGGTAACGCCATGCCCCACCCCCGCTTGAGACTTTTCCCCGCCACTCTGCTCGGCGGGTTGATGCTCTGTGTCGCGATCGCCTGCGCGCCGGCCCAGGAGCCGATTCCGCTCCGCACACCCGGAGAGCAACCGAACGCACAACCGGACCCAACCGCCCTTCCCGAAGGCACGGAAGTGCTTGCGAAGGGGCCAGTTCACGAGGCCTTTGCCGCGACCGCTGAAACGCCCGTCGCATCTCCGGTCGTGACAAAACAGCCGCCGGAACCGATCGAAGAGCTACCGCCAGATCAGAAACCCGAGGGCGACAACGTTCAGTGGATTCCGGGGTACTGGGGCTGGGACGAGGATACCGAGCAGTTCCTCTGGGTGAGCGGATTCTGGCGCGATCCCCCTCCGAGGCGCCTCTGGGTCCCGGGATCGTGGCGCCAGGTTCAGGGCGGGTGGCAGTGGGTCGCGGGATTCTGGCAAGAGCCGAACCGAGAACAGCCGACGCAGCCCGAAATCGAGTACCTGCCCGAGCCGCCGGTATCGCTGGAAGCGGGACCGAGCGTCGCGGCCCCCACGGCAACGAGCTTCTACGTGCCTGGATCGTGGGTGTGGCGCAACAAGTACGTGTGGCGTCCCGGGGTGTGGATCGAGTACCGTCCCAACTGGGTGTGGGTACCGGCGCACTTCTGTCGCACGCCCGTCGGGTTCGTGTTCGTGGACGGCTACTGGGATTACACCCTCGCCCAGCGCGGGGTGCTGTACGCGCCGGTGACGTTTTCGCGAACGATCCTCACGCGCCGCGGGTTCGTCTACACTCCCGTGTACGTCGTCAGTGAACCGGCGCTGGTCGGCGCGCTGTTCGTGCGCCGCGGTCGCACGCACTACTACTTCGGCGACTACTTCGAGCCGCGCTACGTGGCCCGCGGCTACAACCCGTGGGCCGGGCGGGTTGTTAACGCTACGTTCACGATCGGGTTCGGCGCCGGCCGCAACTGGGGTTACGATCCGCTCTGGGCGCACTACGCCACGGCCAACCGCAACAACCGAGCCTGGAACGCGCGCGTTAACGACCTGTACACCGGGCGCTACGCTGGGAAGGTGGCCCGCCCGCCGGTGACCCTCACTCAGCAGAACACCGTCATCAACCAGATCACGCAGACCAACGTCACCAACGTGACCAACAACGTCACGGTCGTGAACAACAACGTCACGATAAACAAACAAAACGTGACCGACGTGGCGATGGTGGCCCCGGCCCGGCTAGCAAAAGACCTGCAACCCGAGGTGCGAATCCGGCCGATCACCGCCGAGGTGCGGAAAACCGAAGCGCAGGCCGCGAAACTGACCCGCGACGTTGCGGTCCAGCGCACGAAGGTCGAAACCGCAGCCGCGACTTCACAGCCGCTCCCGAAGATCGCAGACCCCAAGGCCCCTCCAACCGTACAGCCGCGCACACTCAAGCTGGATGTTCCGAAAGAGGTGGTCGCGCGAACGCAAATGAGGGACGAAAAGAAAGCTCCGCCACCGCCCGCGTTCAAAGCCGAGCCGAAGGTCAATCCGAAGCTCGACCCGACCCCGAAAGTGAATCCGAAGGTCGAGCCGAAAACCGAACCCAATCCCAAAGCCGAACCGAAGACGAACCCTAAGACCGAGCCGAAAATGGAGCCGAAGGTCGAGCCCAAGACCGAACCGAAAATGGAGCCGAAGCCCAAAACGGACCCGAAGATCGAACCCAAACCCAAAACCGATCCGAAGGTTGAACCGAAACCCAAACTCGACCCAAGCCCAAAAGTCGAACCGAAACCGAAAGAGCCGCTTCCCGATCCGAAGTCCAAGGTCGAGCCGAAGAAGGGCGAGCCGGTTCCGAAGCCTAAAGAGCCGGTGCCACTCCCCACGCCCAAGACCGAGCCGCCCAAGGTCGAACCCAAAGCACCGCTTCCGCCAAAAGTTGACCCGAAGCCAAAAGACCCGACTCCACAGCCGAAGCCGAAGGGAGAGATGCCCAAAGTCGAACCGAAGGTTCCCGTGCCGCAGCCGCCGAAAGTAGATCCGAAGCCAAAAGATCCCGCCCCGGTTCCGGCGCCGCAACCAAAGGCTCCGGGCTCACCGCCCCCGAAGGCCGAGCCCAAGGGGCCACCGGCACCGCAGCCAAAGGGCGAGCCGAAGAAAGACTGATACGACGAGACCTCTGGTGCGCCGCAGGGAGGCGATGCACCCGAGGTCTCGTCGTATCAGTCCGTCACGCGGCAACCGGTGCCCGCTTTTGCGGCTCGTCACCCCGTCCGTTCGAGTCACCCGGCCCGGTGCCAGGGGCGTAGGCCGAATCCGATCCGGCGGCTATCGGCCGGACCGGGTTCAAGGGTTAGAACTCACTGAACCCGTCCCCGCCCAAGGAATCCAACTCGTGGCGGATGCCGTGACCATTGGAGCTGCGGCTGGCGTTACCGGCCGCGCGGGTGACCGCCGGGCGCGGTTTCGGGGCACTCACCGGCGACCGGCCCGGGGTGCGCTGGGTGAGCCACTACCCCGGCCGAGCTTGAACCTCCCGACCAGATCCCGGAGCTGTCCGGCTTGGTCAGTGAGGGACTGGGCGGTGGCACTCATCTCCTCGGTCTGGCTCGCGTTCCGCTGGGTCACGCTGTCCATCTGGCTGACAGCTTTGTTCACCTGGTCGATGCCGGCCGATTGCTCGCGACTGGCGGCGGCCATCTCGGTGACGATGTCGGTCACCCGCTTCACGCTGCCGACGATCTCGGCCAGGGTGCTGCCGGACTTGTTCACCAGCTCGGTGCCCGTGTCCACCTTCTTCACGCTGTCGTTGATCAGAGCTTTGATCTCCTTGGCTGCGGTGGCCGAGCGCTGGGCCAAGTTGCGGACTTCGGTGGCGACCACGGCGAACCCACGCCCCTGTTCTCCGGCGCGGGCCGCTTCGACGGCGGCGTTGAGGGCCAGCAGGTTGGTCTGGAACGCGATCTCGTCGATGGTGGTGATGATCTCCGCGATCTTCTTGCTCGACCCGTTGATCTCGCTCATCGCTCCGACCGCGCCGCTCACCACCTGACCGCCCCGCTCGGCCACCTCTTTGGACCCGCTGGCCAACTGCCGAGCCTGCTGGGCGTTGTCGGCGCTCTGCTTCACCGTGGCCGTGATCTCCTGGAGCGCGCTGGCTGTTTCTTCCAGGCTGCTGGCCTGCTCCTGGGCACCGGACGAGATTTCCTCGCTCGCGCTGGACAACTGGCTGCTCGCGTCGGCCAACTGCTCGGACACGTCGCGCACCCCCTCCAGCGCTGTCCGCACGCTCACCACCGCGGCGTTCAGGGACCGCGCCATCTGCCCCACGGCGTCGATCCCCAGGTCCGGCACCGCGACCGTGAAGTCACCTGCCGCCAGCGCGTCCACGACCTTGACAATCTCGTCCACCTTGTTCTTCAGCTCGACCGCCTCCGCCCGCACGCGATCCTCCATCGCCCTCTGGGCGGTGACATCGGTTGCGAACTTGACGACCTTGTAAGGCTTGCCGGTGGTGGAGTCGAGGATCGGGTTGTACGAGGCCCGGAGCCACACCCTTTTGCCCCCCTTGCCAATCCGCTCGAAGTCGTTGCAGACGAACTCGCCACGCCCCAGCTTGGCCCAGAATTCACGGTACTCACTGCTGCCCGCGTGGTTCGGATCGACGAACATCCGGTGGTGCCGCCCTTGCACCTCGTCCAGCCGGTAGCCCATCGTATTCAGGAAGTTCTCGTTGGCCGTCAGGACCGTGCCGTCGAGTTTGAACTCGATTACCGCCTGCACCCGACCGACCGCGACGAGCTGCCCTACGTAGTCATTGTTCCGCTCCCGCTGCTCGCCAACCGCGACCCAGTCCACGCGGTCCTGCCCGAGAGCGGTGCGGATGCCCCCGACGGTGGTGTTCAGGGCCGCGGCCAGGCGTCCCACCTCGTCGCTCGAGTCTACCTCCACCCTCTTGTCCAACTCCCCGTGCGCAACAGACTCGAGCGCTTTGACCGTGCGGCCGAGCGGTCCGGTGATCATGCGCGCCAGCCCTAACCCGATGAGCATACTCAGCGCCACGGCGCCCGCGGTGCCCCCGACCAGTGTGCTCTGGGCCGTTTGGGCGCTCTCGTTGCCCGTGCTGTTGACGTCGCTGGCCACCTCGGTCACCGTCTTGACCAGTTCGTCGATGCTCGCCGTGGCCGCGTCGAATTTCACCCCAGCCTGCTGCACCCTGCGGTCCACCTCGCGGCGGCACTCGGCCCGCTCGGCGTCGGTGCCCGCTCGGACCAGTGCCCGCGCCGCGCGGACCGTCTCGTCGGCGGCGGCAAAGTAGTCGCGAGTGGCGACCCGCACCTTCTCCAGGTCCTTACGCTCGTCCCGCCCGCTACGGGACACCCGCAACACGGTAGCGGCGTACGTGTCGAGGCCGCCCGTAACCGCCTCACGGATCGCGGGCTGGGGCGCGAGCGCCTGTTCCAGTCGAGCCTCGTCCCTGGCGCCGGTGGCGGCGACCACGTTGTTTCGGTACCGGGCCAGGTTAACCGCCGCTTTGGCGAGGTCGGTACCTGCGACCGTGTAGTCTGCGTACAGCACTCGCATCCCCTCGCGAGAGCTGGCCAAGCCGCGGTAGGCGATCCCGCCGCTCGCTGCGACGATCGCGCAAACGATACCGAACCCCAAGAGCAGCTTGGTTGTCAAAGGGCGGTTGCGAAACCAGTTCATCGGAATTCAACCTCGATCGGCCGATTGGGAGAGATGTGTTCTCGGCGAATTCGTCGAAGTGTGCGTGCGCACGTTCGCAGAAATCTCGTCGGGGAATTTCCCGACTCATATATCGAGCCCCCGCTCGAGTATTTGCCTGTGTGCCGCCGGAATCCCGGTTCCTCCCGACACGGGCCGGCACTTTTTGAGGTGAGCTGCGGCAATTCAACCCAAAGAACTGATGAGATGAGTGTCGAACACGGAGCCGCCACAGGAACAAGTAAACGCAAACGGCCCCAGGAGTGATCCCCGTGCCGTCTCGTTCGCGGCACACTCACCCGCGCACTTTAAAGCAGAGCGGCCCCGGTCCTTTCTTGTGAAAGGACCGGGGCCGCACCCGAACGCACATCGAGCCCGCGTTCGGAATTACTTCGGAGCGCTGCCGCCCACGAACACGCCACTCGTGGACGGGGCTTGCCCCGGCGGGATGGCGAGGAAGCTGTCGAGCAGCAGCGACGGGTCGAGCCCGCTGAACGCCTTCACGTGCGGGGCGCCACCGGCCGAACCGGTGAGGATATCGGCGAGCCGGTCCCCGTTGCGGTCCGCGACCGCGACCCGCACCCCGAACGGAGCCGGCGAGCCGTCCCCGTTGGTGTACGCGAAGAAGCTCGCCACCTCGGTCCCGTCGAGCCGCAGCGCCTTCACGTGCGGGGCGTTGGTGGCCCCGGTCACGATCTCCGCCCGCCCGTCCCCGTTCAGGTCGCCGGCGGCCACGTAGATCCCACCCAGGTACCCCGCGCCGTACGCGAAGTAGCTGCCGATCTGCTGCCCGCTCGCCGAGAACGCCTTCACGTGACCGGCGAACGTGGCCGACCCGGTGATCACGTCGGCCCGGCCGTCGCCGTCCACGTCACCCGCGGCCACCGTCACCCCGACCGGGTTGCCCCCGCCGTAGGCGAAGAAGCTCAGGATGGTGCTCGGATCGGCCGTGCCGTCCCCGGCGATGCCGCCGTTCAGCAGCGACCGCCCGGAGAACGCCTTCACGTGGTCGTTACCGACGGCGGTACCGATCACCACGTCGCCGAACCCGTCGCCGTTCACGTCGCCGACCGCGACGTTGACGCCGCCGTTGTACCCGGGGAACGTGAAGAAGCTCGACAGCAGCCCGAACGACACGCCGTCGTACACCTTCACGTGGCCGCCCGGCGCGCCCGCCCCGGCGGACACCACGATGTCGGCGACCCCGTCGTTGTTCACGTCCCCGGTCGCCACCTTCACGCCGCCGGTGTACTGGTCGAACGGCTGGAACGTGCCGACCAGTGCCCCGGTGCGCGGGTCGAACACCTGCACCGTCGCCACCGGCCCCGCGTCCGACCCGACCACCACCCGGTTCTGCCGGTCCACCACTTGCGTCACGGTCGCCGTGCTCGCGCGGTAGAAGCTGTCGCCCGAGTACGTCACGGTCACCGTCGCCGTACCCGCGGGCAGGGCCGTGGTGCTGAACACCGCCCGGCCCGTGCCGTCTAGGGCCACAACCGCCAGCACCGCTCCGGTTGCGGCGTTGGCGAACGTAAACGTCCCGGTCGGTGCCTGCCCGCCGGTCTGGGCCACCGCGGCCAGGAACGACGCGGTACCCCCGAAGGTGATCGGCCCTTGCTGCGCGGTGACCGTCAGGGTCGACGGCACCGTGACCAACTGGGTCACCTGCATCGCGGTGTTGCCGAGAGCGAAGGCCGGGTAGGCCGACCCGCCCGTGGGCGTGAACGTGGCGGTGACCAGGTTCGGGCCGCTCGGCAGCAGCGTGGTCGTGAACGTGGCCGCCGCCGCGTTCGTCGAACCCACCTGGGTCACCGGCACCGGGGCGCCGGTCGCGACGCCGTTCACGTAGAACTGGATGTTGCCCACCGGCACCGGGTCCCCGCTGGCGTTCGGGGTGATGGTGGCGGTGAACGTCACCGACTCGCCGGGGAGCGACGGGTTGGGGCTCGACGTGAGGCTCGCGGTCGAGGCCAGGGCGACGAGCTGCACCGACACGCTCGTCGCACCGTAGGTGATCGCGTACACCCGGTCGTTCAGGACGAACGTGGACCCGCTCGTCGGGAGGTTGGCGAACGTGCCGGTCACCGTTCCGCCGCCCGACACGCTGATCAGCGTGAAGGAGGTGTTCAGGGCCGGGGCGTACCCGAGGTTGAACTGAAGGGTCGCGCCGTTCAGGTTCACCGAGCCGCCGCTGTTGACGAGGTACTGGTCGTACCCGTTCGTCGGGGCACCGGCGTTGGGGCCGTCCACGTTCACCGCGAACACCGCACCGGGGCTGAGCGTCAGGTTCCCGGTCCCGGTCAGCGTGCCGACCGTGTTCGGGTTGGCCGACGTGCCGCCCGGAGAGACGCGACCGCCCGCGGCCACCGTCACCGCCTTCGCGATCCCGGACCCGGCGAGGGTGGCACCGGGCTGCACCGTGACGTTCGCGTTCCCGTAGCTAGAGGCCAGGAACACCGTGCCGCCCGTCACCACCGTGGTGCCGGTGTAGCCGGCGCCGGAGCCGGCCAGGGTGAGCGTCCCGGTCCCGATCTTGTTCAGCACCCCCGCACCGGTCAGGGTGCCTGTGAAGTCCGTGCTGGTGTTCAGCGCCCCGGTGGTGAACGCGGACCCGGCGGGCAACTGCACCGTCCCGGTGCCCGTCAGGGAGCCGACCGTGTCGGTCTTCCCGTTGACGTTCAGCGCGCCGGCGGTGATCGTCAACGCCGTGGTGTCCGGCAGCGCGTTGCTGGTCCCGAGCACCACCGTATTACCGGCCCCGGTGATGAGGGTCGAGCCGCCGTAGTTGTTCGACCCGTTGAGCACCAGCGTGCCGCTGGCCGAGGACACGAGGCCAGTGGTCGCCCCGCCGGTGATGGACCCGTTCACGTTGAGGGTCGGCACCACCCGGTTGACCGTGGTGACGCCCGGGGCCGCCGCCGGCAGGTCGCCGGCCGTCGCCACCACCGTCTGGCTGAACGTCGTTTGCAGCGGCTCGTAGTTCACGTCGCCGCTGTACACCGCCACCACCCGGTAGCTGCCGGTCCCGGCCGGGGCGGTCAGCGTCCCCACCGCGGTCGGGGTCCGGAAGGTGGTGGTGGCGTCGATCACCACCACCACCGTGCTGAGGGAAATCGGGCCGGTCGTGGCGACCACAATGCCGTTGGCGTCAACCAGGTTGAAGGTCACGCTCCCGGTGGCGTCGGTCAGCGGGTTCGGTGTGGCCGTGCTGTTGGTCCGCAGCTCGGCCGTGTACGTCACGGTGCTGCCCGCGACGACCGGGTAGTCGACCGTCGAGCCGACCACGTTCGCGTTGGCGCTGCTCCGCACCTGGAACCGCACCGGGTTGATGACCACCACGTCCTGGGTCATCGTCCCGATGGCCGGGGCGTAGGCGGCGTCGCCGCTGTAGTGCGCGGTGATCTCGTACCGCCCGGCCGTAAAGTTGGTCGCGGCGTTCGTGGTGTACACCGCGACCCCGTTGCGGACCAGTACCCCGCTCTCGAGCAGGAGCCCGTTGGCGTACAGGTCGACACGGCCGGTCGGGGGCGTCGCCGGGTCCCCGGCGACCGTCACCCGGACGGTCACCGCGTCGCCCTCGACGATCATGCTGCTGCTGAGGTTGATGTCCAGTGTCGGCGGGGTGCCGACCACCTGGAGCTTGTCCATGAACCACCGGGTGGTGCGGTAGTTCGTGCCGTTGGGGGTGAAGACCGCGCTGATCGTGTGGGCGCCGATTGACAGCGTGTCCAGCGTGATCGACGCGGTCCCGTCCGCGGCCAGCACCTGCGTGGTGCCGATCTTGTTCACGCCGTCGTAGAACTCGACCGTGCCGGTCGCCTGCTCCCCGACGCCGGTGGCCATGGTGCTGCGGAACGTGAACGTCACGCTCGTCCCGGCCGGGGCCGACGGCGGCAGGTTGGACGTCACCACCGCGTCGAACGGGGCGAGCACCGTGATGGTCGAGGTCAGGTTGACGGCCCCGCTCCCGATCGCGGTGCTGGTGGCCGTGAAGGTGCCCGCGACCGTGTAAACGCCCGCTTCCGTGAATGTGAACGAGCCGAGGCCGACCCCGGGACGCCCCTGGTTACCGAGGAAGAACTGAATCGGCCCGTACACCCGACCGGTAGTCGTGTTCGTGAAGGTGAGCCTGACGAACCCGGCCCCGAGGGTGGGCACGTTCATGGCAGCGAGGGTGCTCACGTCCGCCGTGAACTCCACCGTCTCGCCGATGATGGCCGTGGTGTTACTCGTGGCCAGTTTGATCGGCGTGTTGGTCGCAATCAGTTGCTGCTGTACCGTCTGCGTGCTTTCGGCATAGTACTGGTCCCCGGAGTAGATGCCCGTGATGGTCACCGAGCCGACCGAGTACTGATCACGCGTGTACCGAACCCCCATAATGGAGGCCTCGCCCGGCGTGCCGGCGAGGAGTTGCAGGCCGCCCCCGCCGAGCACCCCAATCATGCCGATCGGGACCGTACCCAGGAAGCGGGTGGAGCCGTCGGCCCTGCGTTCCAAGAAATCGACCGACCCGGTGGGGTTCGGGTGGAACGGGTCGCCGGCGAACCCCGAGGCCTCGTAGTTGACGGTGTCGTTGGAGTTGACCCGGAACGTGTACGACGCGGGGTCAGAAATCACCGGGTCGTCGCCAGCAATGGTGCTGAGCTGCACCGCCGTCCGGCTCGTTAGCATCTGGTACACGACCGGCGTGTTCGCCGCGAGGTTGGCCGTGCTGCCGTTGCTGGACGCGCTGTAGGTCGCCCGCGCGTCCGTGAAGTACTGGTCGGAACTTCGGAACTCGGCGGTCACCTCGTGCGAGCCCACGGAAAGGCCGACCGGGGTCACGGTCGCGATGCTGGTGGCCGCGACGGTCGCACTGCTGTTCGCCGAGCCGTTACTCGTGCCCATGAAGAACGGACCCGGGTCGGTCGCCCGCGCGAAGGTGAACGTGTCGAGGTCGACCACGCTCGCCACCGTGTAGGTGCCGTTGTACCCGGCCGGCAGAGCGCCAGAGATGGTGAACGTGTCGCCAACGGCGAGGTTGTGTGCTCCGTTGGTGTTGGCCGTGATGACACCGTTCGCCCACGTCGCGCTCTGGATCTGCGTGACACGCACGCCGGTCGCGCGCGGCACAACGAACGTGCCCTGGGCGGTCGGAATGCTGACCTGGAAAGTATTCCCACTGCCGATGAAAGTTACCTGATACGTGCCGTTATAACCCGTCGGGTTAACACCCGAGATCGTCACCGTTTGACCGACGGTCAGAATGTGTGCCGTAGATGTCGTAAAGGTCGCGGTGCCGCCCGCCCACGTTGCGTTAGTGATCGTCGATGTTGTCACACCATTCGTGACGCTGGGGTTGGAGTACACCCCCGGATCGCCGGCCAGAGCGTAGGTAAAGGTGTTACCGTTGGGCACACTGGTGATGGTGTACGTGCCGTTGTACCCGGCCGGGCTGAGGTTCGCGATCTGTACCTGGCTACCAACAGTCAACCCGTGCGCCTGTTGCGTCGTAATGGTCACCTGACCAGCGAGCCAAGACGCGCCGATCACCTGCTGGTTCACGATCGTCTGGATGCCGGGCGGCACGAAGCTGCTGACGAAGAAGCCCGGGTTCAGTTGCAGGGCGTACTGGAACTGGGTGTTGCTGAGTACCGTGACCACAAACGTGCCGTTGTACCCGGCCGGGGCACTCGGGATCGCGCTGCCCGCCGGTGACGCCGTGTTGTTGGCGGCGATCGTGACCACGTCGCCGTTGCGGAAGTTGTGCGTCCCGGCGGTAGTCACGGTCACCACGCCGTTCGCCCAAGCCATCAGGGCGATGGTCGCGTTCTGGGCCGGCGCCGCCGTGTTGGTGACGTACACGCCCGGGTCGTTGAGCAACACGTACCGGAACTGGGTGTCGCTGATCCGCTCGACCTGGTGCGTGCCGTTGTACCCGTCCCGCGTCATGCCCGTGAGTGTCACGAAGTCGCCGTCCTCCAGGTTGTGCGACCCGGTCGTTGTGACGGTCACGAAGCCGGCCGCCCACGACGCGTTGGCGATGCCCGCACCGGTGCGGATCACCGACCCGCCGTTGACGCGCGAGCCCGGATCGGTGGGCCGCGGGAGGCTGTAGGTGAACTGGGTGGCGCTGGTCCGGATAATTACGAACGTGCCGTTATACTCGGACGGGTTCAGCCCCGAGATCGTCACCGTGTCGCCGGTGTTCAGGTTGTGTGCTACGCTCGTAGTGATGACCGCGGTGCCGCCGTTGTTGCTGGTCCACGTGGCGTTCGAGAGGCTGATCCCGACCCGCCGCGAGACCCCGCCGACGAACGCGCCCGGGCTGTTCACGAGGGCGTACGAGAACTGCGTGGCGCTGAGCCGGGTGACCGCGTACGTGCCGTTGAACCCGGACGGCGTGAGCCCCGTGATGGTCACCATGCTGCCGGTGGTCAGGCCGTGCAACCCGGAGGTCGTGATAACCGCCCGCCCGCCCGACCACGACGCGTTAATGACGGCCGAACCGTTCGCGGTGGGAGCGATGTACGTGCCCGGGTTGAAGCCCAGGGCGTACGTGAACATGGTGTCGGTGAGCCGGGTGACCGTAAACGTGCCGTTGAACCCGGCCGGCGTGAGGCCGGTGATAGTCACCGTGTTACCGGTTTCGAGGTGGTGCGACCCGGTGGTGGTAACGGTCACCACCCCGCCCGCCCACGTCGCGCTGGCGATCGCCGAGGCGTCGGTGCCGAGCGTGAGCGAGGCCTTGCCGTTGGCGTCCACGGCCACCTCGGTGCCCACGGCCACCCCGTCCACGTAGAACTGGACGGAGCCGGACGGGGTCGGCAGACCGTTCGCCCCGCTGGCCGTGAAGTTGATCGTCGGGCTCCGGTCACCGGGCACCGAGTTGAAGTCGGTCGACAGTTGCACCAGCGGGTCGTAGCCGACCTGCTGGGTCACCGGGCGGGTGTACGGCGAGCCCGGGTCGGCCGGCGCCGAGAGGGTCACCGTGTTCGACGAGAAGAACAGGTCGCCCGAGTAGGTCGCGGTGATGGTGTGTAGGCGCTCGGCGGCCGTCGCCGGGATGGCGAACGACGTGGTGAGGTACGCGAACCCGTCCGTGGTGAGCGTCTGGGCGGTCCCGATCTGAACACCGTTGTCGTAGAACGTCACGGTCCCGGTCGGGCTGATCGACCCGACCGGAGAGGTGGCGCGGTAGGTGAACGTGACGTTCTGGTTCGGCTCGGCGGTCAGGTTGCTCGACAGCAGCGTGGAGTACACCGGCGTGTTGCGCACCGCCTGCTGCTGCGCCATCGTGATGGTGGTCGGGGCGTACGAGTTGTTCCCCGAGTAGACCGCCCGGATCGTGTGCAGCCCGCCGGACAGCGTGGTGGTCGTGACCGCGGCCGTGGTTTGGGTGCCGACCCCGTTGGACTGGAGGACCTGCACCGAGCCGATGCGGGTGTCGCCGTCGTAGAAGGTGACCGACCCGCCCACAGCCGGCTCGGTCCCGAACGGGAACGCGGTCACGACGAACGTCACCGCGTTCCCGAACTGGGACGAGTTGGCGGTAGACTGAATCGTCAGTTGCGGCGTCGGGAGGAACAGGAAGGTGCGAGTGGCCGTGAGGAACACGTTGCCGTCGATGTTGGACGCGGCGGCGGTGCCGTAGGTGTTCACGTCGCCATTGAGCGACAGCACGCCGTTGCCGGTCTGAACGCGCCCGCCCGCGACGATCAGCGAGATGGCCCCGCCGATGGTTTCGCTGAACCCGTTCAGGTCGAACAGGCCGGTCGAGTTGACCGTCACCGACTTGTTGTCGGCCAACTGGTTCGCGGCGAGGAGCCGGAGTTGGTCCGTGCCCGAGCCGGCGCCGTCACCGACCACCACGGCCCCGTTGGTCGCGTTGCCGCCGGTGTTGCCCAGCGCCAGCACGCCGCTGTCGATGTAAATGGTGCCGGTAAGGGTGTTCGCGGTCGTGCCGGTGAACGACACGGTGCCCGCGCCCACCTTGTGAATGGCGGCCGCGCCGCCCAGGCTCCCGCGGAGTTCCAGCGTCGCCCCGGCCAGCGCCTCGACGTTCAGCGGGGCGCCCTGGTTGTCGATGAAGTTGATCGGCCCGGCCCACACGTTCGCCCCGACCCCGGCGCGAATCGTGCTCGTGCTGAACCCGTTGGAGCCGGAGATCGACAGCGCCTCGCCGGTGACGGTCAGCCCGTTGGCGCCGCCGTCCAGGCTCAGAATCGCGCCGGTGTTAACCGTGGTGCCCGCCCCGGTCGCGCCCAGCGCGCGGGCCGACTGGATGCTGGTGACCCCGTCCCGGAGCACCGTCTGCCCGGTGTAGGTGTTAGTGCCCGACAGCACCAGGGTGCCGCCGCCCAGCTTGTTCAGCTCAGCGGCGGGCGTCTGGGCCACGTCGGAAATGACGCCGGACACGGTCAGAACGGACCGCGGGTCCACGTTCAGGCTGGTGGTCGAGTTGAGGACGATCCCGCCCGCAACGGTGATGCTCGAGGCGCCGAGCGCCCCGCTGCCGGCCGGGGCCACCACGTGGACCGCACCCGTGGTGCTGTCGCCGACCCCGTTGAGCGTCAGCCGCTGGCTCAGCGTGTAGTTGCCTTCGAGTTGAAGGGTGCCGACGGCCGGTTGGGCGCCAGTCGTCGAGTTCACGGTGATGGCGCCGGCCCCGAGGGCGGCGGCGTCGGCCACTTCCAGGGTGCCGTTATCGATCCGGGTCGTGCCCAGATAAGTACTGTTCGCACGAGCGATCCGCACCCGGCCGCGATCGACTTTGGAAAGGGTCGTGCCGGACGGCCCGATCAGGCTGCCGGCCAGGGTCAGCGTTCCGCCGCCGACGGACCCGATGCTGGCCCCAGCGGCGGTCAGGGTAACGGAGCCGAGCCAGGTGGACACGCCGACATCGATCAGGCTGAGGGCGCCAGCGGGGCGCCCGAACCCGTCGTTGTAGCCGTTGTAGCCGTCGCCGGTGAGCACAACGTTCTCGTTGACCGTCAGCCCGCTATCGACGTTCAGCGAGGCCTCGCTCGACACCACCGTGCGGAACCCGGCCGAGAGCGCCGCGTCCGTGAAGATCGAAACGCCGCCCTCGGTGATCAGCGTGTCGCCGGCGTAGGTGCTGTCAACGAGCAAAGACAACTGGCCGATACCAACTTTGGTCAGGTTCCCGGTACCACCAATACCTTTGGTGGTGATAGACAGGCCGCCGAGCGGCAGGAAGGCGTCTACGCCGATCGAGGCGTTGCCGAGAATAGAGATGCCACCGGCCCACGTACCGAAGCCAGTGGGGTTGGTAAACGGCGGTACGAGAGGTACAGAAGTGCTGAATTGCTGGAACACGTCGATCTTGGCGCGGAGCGCGCCGAGACCGCCGGCCCCGGCACCGATCATTTCAAGCGAGTCGCTCACAACGGCGCCGTTGGAGATGCCGATGGTGGCCCCGTTACTGACCACGGTTTGCGCCACCGAGGAGCCGAGCGCGCCGTCGCTGGCCGCGACCAGGATGCCGGCCTGGACGGACGTCACGCCGCTGTAAGTGTTGCCGCCCGCAAGGGTGATGGTACCGGTCCCGCTCTTGATGAGACCGCTGGGCCGGACCGTGGCTGTTGAGGGGCTGAACCCGTCGGTCAGCGTGGCGGTGATGTACAGCTCGCCGGTGTTCGAGTTGACAAACTGGTTCGCCGGACCGAACCCCGGGTTCGTGGTCACGTTGTCGTTGAGGACGACCTTCAGGTTCGAAATCTGGTTGGCGCTGGGGAGCGGCCCGAGCAGCGACAGCCCGGAAACCGGGCCGACGGTGCCGGCGAAGTTGGCGAGCAACCGCCCGTCGAGCGTCAGCGTGTGCGAAGAGAGCGAGTCGATGCGGTAGTTGTCGCCCTCGATCCGCAGGTCGTTGATCCGGTAGTCACCGTCCATGATCGAGTTCGGAGCGAACGCGAACACGCCCACGCCGTTCGTGATCGTGATCGTCGCGTTGGGCTTCGCGCGACCGTCCGCGATCGCCGGGAACAGCACGTCGTCCGGCACACCGTCGCCGTCGTCGCCCGGGCGGTAGAAGCCGTACCCTTGCACCGGTGCCCAGTTCTCGCGGTTGCTCCAGGTGTAGTCCGCGGGCAACGTCGGGTGGTTCGCCGAGTAAGCGCCGGTCCAGATGGCCGTGGTCAAGAGGGCGCGATCTTCAAGCGTTTCGACCGCGAGAGACCGGAACGGGGCGACCGTGCCGTGGCCCGTGAACTTATTGCGGAACAGTTGGCGGAGCCAAGAAGGCAACATCGATGAATACCTGCGTGGTGGGAGGGACTACTAGTTCCGTGTCGGTCAATCAAAGACGCAAAAGCAAACCGCTCCGAACAACACACTCCGCGGACCCGCGAGCTCTGGTCCGGGCTGAACCGCCGCGGGGCAGCTCTCATCAATGCCGGGGCAGAAAACAACGTCCTTGATCCAGCATGTCTGAAAACTGCAAACGAGCAACGGGAATGCATCCTACGCGGACGAATTAACTCCGAATGAACCGCCGCGAAAAACAGATCTCGGCGTTGCGCACCGCGTGCGCAATCCGTCGAGTCTGTGGCAGGTGGGGCATATGCGGCACGCGACCACCGGTTCGCGCCGATTCTGAGCAAATAAACGCAAGTCGTGCCAGCCCGAGTCCGTCAAAATTCGCGGCTACCCAACTGACGGTTTCGCGGGCCAAAAAGATTCGGCACTTTCCAATTGCGACCCAGTGGCGCTCAAGCTAATCTCAGTAAGTATTTGCGACTGCGCGGCGCCACCCGTCCACACCGCCCAGTTGTACTTTTGCCTACCAGCCAGATGTCCGCTTCCCCACCGACCTTTCTCCAAAAGTGGAGCACATCCGATGCTGACCTTCTGGGGCTCTGCCCAACGGTACTGCGACAACGTGAGCCGTCGGAATTTCTTACAACTCGGGGCGTTCGGAGCCGGCCTGACGCTGGCGGACGTGCTCCGGGCGCGGGCCGGCCAGAGTCCGGTCGGGCGGGCCGGCACGTCGCAGAAAGCGGCCATCATGATTTACCTGCCCGGTGGCCCGTCGCACCTGGACATGTACGACCTTAAACCCGACGCACCGGCCGAGTTCCGCGGCGAGTTCAAACCGATCAAAACGAACGTCAGCGGCGTCTCGATCTGCGAGCACATGCCGCTTCAGGCCCGGATGTGGGACAAGCTGGCGGTCGTCCGCTCGCTCGTATCGGTCGATGAACATTCCGACTCGCTGGTGAGCACCGGGTTCAGCGAGCAGGTGAACCGCGTCGCGGCGCACCCGGCGTTCGGCTCGGTGGTGGCCAAGCTCCGTGCGGACGGCGGCAACGACGTGCCCCCCTTCGTGAGCCTTCGCGGCGGCGGCAGCCCCGGCACCGAACCGGGCTACCTCGGGCCGGCCCACCGCCCGTTCACCCCGAGCGGCGCCGGGGTGGAAAACCTGCGCCTCGCCGGCGGAGTCACCGGCGACCGGCTGGGCGACCGCAAGGACCTCCTCGGCAAGTTCGACACCGCGCGCCGCGAGATCGACGCCAGCGGCGCGATGAAGGGAATGGACGCCTATGCCGGCCGCGCGTTCGACATGATCGCGTCCGGGGTGGTCCGCAAAGCCCTCGACCTGCGCAACGAGCCCCAGAAGTCCCGCGACCGGTACAAAGGTGTCGAACAGTTCCTCACCGCCCGGCGGCTGGTCGAGGCCGGCGTGGGCTGCGTGACCCTCAGCTACGGCGGTTGGGACACGCACACCGGCAACTTCAAGGAGCTGAAGCGCCAGCTCCCGCTGCTCGACCGCGGCGTCGCGAACCTGATCCAGGACCTGCACGACCGCGGGATGCAGGACGACGTGGTAACGGTGGTGTGGGGCGAGTTCGGCCGCACCCCGAAGATCAACAGTTCCGACGCCGGCCGCGACCACTGGTCGCCCGCCATGAGCGCCCTGGTGGCCGGCGGCGGGCTGAAGATGGGCCAGGCGGTCGGGAGCACGTCCGCGAAGGGCGAGTACCCGAAGGAGCGCCCGTACAAGGTGCCGCACCTGCTCGCGACGCTGTATCGGGCGATGGGCATCGACCCGGCGTACACGTTCCCGAACGGCGCCGGCCGCCCTATGTACATCCTCGACGACCGCAACACGGTCGAAGAGCTGCTCTGATCGAGCCGAGAGCAACATCGTGAGAGCGGGGAGCCCGACGGCTCCCCGTTGGCATTTGGTCGGATCAGTCGCCAGGAAAGCAGGATCGCAATGAGCACGGGGCCAGCGGCGTTCACGGTCGGCTACGGCGGACGGAAGCCCGACGACTTCACCAAACTCCTGACCGACGCGGGAGTAAAGGTGCTGGTCGATGTCCGGCTCCGCCCGGACAAAGCGAGCGTCGGCAGCTACGCCAAAGCCAAAGACGCGGACAAGGGCATCGCGGGGCTTCTGGCAAAGTCCGGCGTCGCATACGTTTCTCTGCCCGAACTCGGAAACCTGTTCCTCGATTACGACGACTGGCCGACGCGGTACGAACAATTCCTCACCCTCGCGGCCCCGGTACTCTTCGACCGCTTGGAACGGATCGACGGCCCGGTCTGCCTGATGTGCGCCGAGAAACGGCTCTGCGAGTGCCACCGCCGCCACCTCGCGGCCCACCTCGAACAGGCGAAGGGCTGGACTTTCACGCACATCGAGTAAGTTGGGCGCGAGTCCGAGGTAGGTGCGGCTGTGGTAGCGGAGCGCCAGCGAACAGGTAGCGAACGGACCGCAACTTGGCAGCGGATGTACCATCGGTGCCCCACCCGTTGCAACCGGTGCCGCGCTGTACCCCCCGTTACAGCGCCACACTTCAGCAGGAGCCACTCGCCGACCTGAACCCACGTCCCGCGCGCACCCCAACCTACGACTCGCCGGGGTGCCGGACGCCGTGCGCGGCGCGCACCTTTTCGAGGTACTCGTTGAGCGGACGCATGGCTTTTACATCCATCCCCCGGACGTTGTCCTCGTTCTGGTACATCGCGCGGAGCGAGGCGAACAGTCCCGGGTCGCCGCCGGTGAAGCCCGTCACGAGCGCGAGCCACCGCTCGCCCAGCGGGCGCGCCTTCTCGTCACCGGGCTCTACGCCCGCCGCCATCGCCGCCCGAACGTCCGCGAACAGGTCGGCCCACATTTGCGGCCCCGTCGCAATGGCCGCTTGCAGCTCGGGGCCGGCGGAGTTGCGGCGGTCCTCGATCTGTTTCAGTTGCTCGGGGGTGTAATACTTCTCGATCATGCTCATCACCTCAATCGTTTCGAGGAACGTGTCGGCGGACGGCGCGTCCGCCGCGTCGAGCATTTCCGACAGGGACTGCAACCGGTCGCCGAGGCGGTCCAGTTCCGCGGCCCGCCGGCGCACGTTCGCGAGGTGCAGCCGCACGACCTCGCGGGGGTCGTAGGCGTCGCGGGTCATGTACTCGCGCACCTGTTCGAGGCTGAACCCGAGTTGCTTCAGGCACAGGATCTGGTGGAGCCTCGTAACGTCGGTGGCGGTGTACAGCCGGTGCCCAGAGCCGTGCGCGGACCCACTACGGTCCGATGGCACGAGCAGCCCGATTGCGTCGTAGTGGTGTAACGTGCGCACGGTGAGCCCCGTCCGCGCGGCCAACTCGCCGACCTTCCACCGCTGCCGTTCCGACATGGTGCCGCCCTCCCGGTTGCTCAACGCGGGCATGGTACGGCCTGACGTAACGTGAGGTTCAAGCGCAATTCCGGCAAATCCCGCCGGTTCACACCTTCAGCCCGACGGCCCGCATGAGCGCGAGCCCGTTGCCATGCGGCACCACGCCGGGGTGCATGGTGTAATCGAAGTGCAGTTCGCCGCCCGCCAGCCCGTCGCAGAAGTGGTGGTTCACCGCGCCCGGAATGCTGTTCGTCACCGCGGTCAGGCTCAGGTCGTGTGTTGTAACGAACCCGACCGCGCCCAGCGCCAGCAACGCGCGCGTCACCCCTTCCGCACCCGCAACGCGGTCCGCCGAGTTGGTGCCGGCGAACAGTTCGTCTAGCAAGAAGAGCAGGGGCGGGCCGCCGTCGCGACCCGCGATGTCGAGCAGCAGGCGCACCTTCGTGACTTCCGCAAAGAACCGCGACCGCCCGGCCTGGAGCGAGTCCTGAACGCGCATGGTCGCCCCGACCGCGACAGGGGTCAGGGCGAAGCTCTTCGCCCGCACCACCCCGCCCGCCAGCGCCAGCACCGCGTTCACGCCCACCGCGCGAAGAAGGGTGCTCTTACCGGACATGTTCGAGCCGCTCACGATCAGCACGCGGTTCGCGCCGGCGCCAAGCGCCACGTCGTTGCGGACGCACTTCGCGGCCGGAATCAGCGGGTGCCCCACGCCGACCGCCGCGAGCCGCACGGGGCCGGCCTCAACCGTCGGGACTACGTCCGCGGGGTTCTCGTAGGCGTGCCCGGCGAGCGACGACAGCGCTTCAAATTCGCCGACGGCCCGTAGCCACTGCCCGACCGCCGGACCGGACCGCGTTCGCCACGCTTCGAGCTTGAACGCGAACCGCACGGGCCACATCCGCAGCACGGCCACCGGAATGAAGAACGCGTTGCGCCGGGCGTTGTAACCGTCGAGGAGGAGCCGGAGCTGCCGGATCTGTTCCGACGGCAACAGCCCGCCGGCGCGCATAGAGCCCTGAAGTTCCTTCAGGCGCAGGGCGCTGAACGGCTCGCGCTCGAGCCGGATCAAGACGGCTTCAAAGAGGGACAGGTTCTCGGCCGCGCGGTCGAGCGGCTTCAGCACCCGCCCGGCCCACGACATGAGCGGCGCCGCGAGCGCGAGCGACAGCAGCCCGAACGCCAGAACGGGCAGCGCGGTCGTCTCCGCGAAGAGCCACCCGGCCCAGGCGAACACGTTCAGCCAGCCTAGCACCTCGACGGCCCACCACTTCCACGCCGGCGGCGCGTCCGCCGGTGCGCCGCCCCATTGCATCAGCGGGCGGTAATCGGCGGCGGGCGCTTCCGCCCCGGCCACCGCGACCGCCTCGCGCAAATCGAGGCGGGGCGCCAGATCCGCAACGGCCTCCTGGCGGGCCTTCACCTCCCCGGGACCGGCGGGCGCGAGCAGCCACGCAGCGAGGGTGTCCTCACCGGTCCGCGTGCGGCACACGGTGAGCAGTTCGAACAGCGACCCGGGGCCGAACAGGTCGAGGTCGTCCGCGTAGGGGTGCGCGTCGTCGGCAAAGCGTGCCCCGTCGCCGTTACCGGACGGCCGCCCGGCGAGCCGTTCGAGCCCGCCCGAGTAGAACCTGGCTGCGCGCTCGGCCCACGCCTTGCGCCCGCGGGCCGCCTCGAACTTCGCCACAAGAAACACGAACCCGAGCAGCGGGACCAGCGTGAACCACGCCGAAAAAAGCCCCGCGCCGAAGCTCAGACCAGCGACGAGCAGGACGACAGCGAAGGCCCCGAGCCGGGCGTAGCTGAGCGCGTCGAGGCGCGCCGTGAGTTCGGCGACGGAGGCCGTTCGTGCCGCCAGGCGGTCGGTGTAAACGGCCGAGGGTGTGTGCGGTGACAGGGGAGTGCGGCCTCAAGTAGATCCGGAGAGCGGGGGCGTGAGCCTCCCGAGTACACGAAACAAAGACAAAACGCAACAGCGTCGGTACAGCGAATCAGTTCGGCGACAATAGATCATTCACGGTTCGACTAATTGTGTCCGCTTCTTGTGGCACAGACATTCCTGTCAATGCCACCTCCAGGCCCCGCACAGACAGGAATGTCTGTGCCACAAAGACGTAAACCCAAAACGGACACCCGCAACCGGACCGTGCCTCAGGAACTCACGCCCCGCGCCCGCCTTTGTGCCAAGCCAGGGCGCGCCCCATCCCCTCGTCGAACAGAACGCGCGGGGTGTAGCCCAACTTTGTGCGCGCCTTCGCGATGGAGAAATCCAGGTTCAGCCCGGCGAATTTGAGCTGCGCCTGCGTAATCCGCGGCGGGTGCGGCTTGTTCTGTTTGCGGAACGTGCTCTCGCGCCAGTTTGCCATTGCCCGCGCCAGCCACACCGGCACGGGGGGGAAGCCGCGCGGGCGCTTCAGACCCAACCCGTCGGCCACCGTCTCGAAGAACCGGCGCTTGCTCACGAACTCGCCGTCGGTGATGTTGAACACCTCGCCCACGACGCCTTCCGCCGGCGCCCCGAGCGCGAGCAGCACCGCGTCCGCGATGTTGCCCACGTAGGTCGTGTTGAGCGCGTACCGGCCGCGGGCGATGTAGATCACGCTCCGCTCGCGGAGCCGCTCTTCCAGGCGCGGCAAAACCGTCCGGTCGCGCGGGCCGTACACGAACCCGGGGCGCAGAATTACGACCGGCACCTTCTGCTTGCGGTGGTACTGGAGCGCGATCCGCTCCGCCTCCACCTTCGACTGCGTGTAGCCGTCGATGTGGTCGTTCGGGAGCGGCTCGGTCTCATCAGTGCCGTGGTGGTGCCGGGCCTCGTACACGCCCAGCGAGCTGATGTGGATGAAGCGGTGCAGCGGTTGCCCGAGGGTCGCATCGAACAGGTTGCGCAGCCCCTCGACGTTCACCGCGCGGTAACCGTCCACGTGGCCCCAGTCGCCGACCTTCGCGGCACTGTTCACCACGGCGTCGCACCCCTCGGCGGCCCGCTTGAGGGCGTCGGCGTCGGTCACATCGCCCGGAACGACGGTGACCCCGAGGGCGGTCAGGAACGCGGTGTCGCTACCCGACCGGGCGAGCGCGCGGACCGTGTGCCCGGCGCGAACAAGCGCCTCGGCGACGTGCGAGCCGACGAACCCGGTCGCCCCGGTGAGTAGAATCGTGTGTGGCATCGCGCTGTTGTCGGGAACAGCGTCCAAACGGCAAGACTCCTCACAAGGGCCGACCGTGGCGACACCCCTCCGCGTGCTCGCAAGCGTTCTGGTGGCGCTCGCTCTGCCGGCACTCGCGCACGCCGGCCTGCACTACTCGGGCGAGCAGTTCGCGGAGCTGCCGAGTCGCCCGTCCGGGTTCCTAACGGACCACCGCGCGCTCCGCGCCGCAGGCTATGAGCGCCCGGACGGCCTCCCGTCGCCCCTGCGCGACGACTACCGCGCCGCCGCCGATCGCCTGGAAAAGCTGAACAAGACCCGCGCGCTGACCGCCGACGAAATCGCCGACCTCGGCGCCGTCCACCTCCGGCTCGATAAGCCCGACCAGGCGCTCAACGTTCTCGCTCCCGCGGTCCGCAAGTTCCCCGACCATTTCCGCATCGCCGCGAACCTCGGCACCGCGTTCCAACTGACCGGCGACTTGGAACGCGCCGCCGCGCAACTCGAAGAGGCCGTGAGGCTTGCTCCTGCGAAGCTCAAGCCGTTCGAGCACGCGCATCTCAAACTCGTTACGCTCCGGCGGAAGGAGGGAAAAGCCGCCGCCAGCCCCAGCGCCGTCGATGACCTGTTCGGGGTCAAGTACGTTGGCCCGTCGGGAGCACCGGAGCCGGGCGTGCTGGCCGAAGCCGAGCGCAAGAAGCTCCCCGCCGATGCCCTGGTCACCGTCCAGCAACTGGCGCTGTGGCTCCCGGCCGACGGCCGGTTGCTCTGGCAGATCGGCGAGTTGTGTAACGCACTTGGAGACGTGCGCGCCGCAGCCGCGGCCCTGGACGGATGCGTAACCGAGTTCGCGCTCGCGGCCCCGGACCTCCGCAAGCGCCGGCTTCTGTACCGCGCCGCGGCCGACGAACTGGCGAAAAAGCCCGGCCACGACCCGCACCGCAGCCCCATCAAGGTGAAGTCGACGCGCCCGCTCATCAAGGCGTTCGATGAGGCCCTGCTCCCCGCGATCGACGATGCGGGGGTGAACGTACTCCCGTGGCCCGTTCTGGGAGCAACAACAATTACCGCGAAGGGGAAACCGTCGTTCGCGAAACACCTGGCGAATCTTGACGGCAAAACGGTTACGCTCACCGGCTTCATGCAGCCCGTCAAAGACGAGCTTGCCGTGACGGGCTTTCTGCTCCTCGAATACCCGGTGGGCTGCTGGTTCTGCGAAGTGCCCGACCCGACCGCGATGCTCAACGTGGAACTCAAGGCCGGTAAAACCGCGGAGCTGCGCAAGGGGCTCATCAAGGTGACGGGAACCCTGGCACTGAACCGCAGCGACCCGGAGAGCTACCTGTTCTCACTGAAGGACGCGCGCGTCGGCGAAGTGGACTGATACACGATCCGGTTACCGGTGCCTACTTTGGTTTTGTCTTCGTGGCACAGACATTCCTGTCTGTGCGGCGTTCTCGCGCTGCACAGACAGGAATGTCTGTGCCACAAGAAACAGGCACCACTACCCGGACCGTGAATGAGACGCCCAGCGCGCTGCGTGAACTCAGTCGACGATTTTCACCGGCAGTTTGCGCTGCCCGGCCATCCACGGTTGGGCCGGCATTTCCTTGAGCCAGTCACTTAGGCTGGGAATGAAGCCGAGATCTTCGAGAACGTGCTGTTCGGCGATGTCGCGCACGAACACCTGCCGGCCGTCCGAATTGGTCACGAACCGACCGAAAATCTCTTCAACGATGTAGATCCCGAACGCGGAGTGGAACACGCACCGGTGCGTCACCTCGGCGTGGGCGCTCTTGGTGCTGTCCATGCGCTCGTGGATGTCGATGTAGTCCTCGGGCGTTCCGCCCCAACGTTTGGCGGACGACTGCGCGTGAACCCAGGCCTTCGACACGGTCAATCCTCCAACGTGGTTTCGCGCACCTCGTACCATTCGAACTCGTCGAACGCAGCCCACACCGCGTCCCGCTGCCCCTCGGTCAACTCGCCCACCACCCGCGCCCACCATTGGTCCCACTTCACGTACCCCACCTTCGGCGCCTTGGGTTCAGGAACGCCGAACGTCTTGAGGAGCTTGAAAAGCTCGTCCTCGTCGGACATCAGGAAGCCCGGGTCGGTGTCGCCGGCAAACGGGTTGGTGTGCGCACGCAGCTCGCGGTTGAGCCGCTCCGCGTGCTCTTCAGCCGCTTTCTTCGACGCGAATACAAGGTCCGGTTCGGTGTAACTCGTGTTCACCGCCGACACCTCGCGCACCACGATGTACGCCTTGAGCGGTTTCGCCTTTCGGGGTCGCTTGGCCTTCTTCGCGGCCGGCTTGCGGCTCATTCCAGCCCCTCCAGCGGGACCTCAATGACCTCGTAGAACGGGGTGTCCTTCACCAGCCGAAAAACGCCTTCGCCCTTATTCAGCTTCTGGCTGCCGAGCAGCCCGCGCTGCCGCCGGACGCGGTCCCGCATGTCGAACATGGCGTACTCGTCCTCGGTCTCGTAATCCCCCGCGAACTCGTCGGACTCGTCAACGATGTCAGCCCACAGATCGCGAGCGATGTCGTTACTGTCCGCGCACTCCTTCTCGGCGCGCTCGCGGGTGCGGAACACCTGCATCACCTCGCTCTGGTCCGGGTGTGCGTCGTAGGTTTCGTCGTTGTACTGCCAGTTGATGTGGACCACCGCGTAGCCGACCGGGCGTACCGGTTCCTCGACGACCGCGTAAAACCGCACCTTGTCGAGCGCTTCCCATACCGCGTGCCGCTTCTCCGCGGACAGCTTTGCGTGCCCCTTCTTCCACCACCCGGCCCAGTCGGTGGCGCCGCCCTTCTTCGGGTTCGGCGGATCGACGCCGTGATCCATGAGCCAGTCGCGGAGCCGCGGCTCGTCGAGGTGCGTCCAGAAGTACACGCCGGCACCGCAGGCGAACGGGTTCACCACCTCGCGGCACGCGTTCTCGCGCGTAACACGCTCGGCGTCCGCGGCATCGAACGTATCGAACGACGCCACGTTCCGCGCCCCCGGCTGCCGCTCCAGTGTGCCATCGTAGGACTCGGCCCAGTTGAGCCGTTTGAGTACGAACCGCGTTGTGGGCTTCGCCATGACTGCCTCCGGAGAAACCGAGAGCAGCATAACGTGTGCGGGAAATGTGGTCGAGGTGCGCAAGAAAAATGCGCCGGCGGGCCGGGCACCTCGCACCCAATTGGGTGCGAGGTGCCCGGCCCGCCGGTGGAACTGAACGGTGCGCTGAGCCTTAGCGCACGCCGCCCTTGTACTTCTTGCTGCTGCGGAGCTTATGCTTACGGGCCTTGCGGCGCTTCTTCGAGGCGTTCCGCTGGCTCTTCGGCGCGTGTTGAATGCCCATTTCGACGTCCCTCGGTTAGCGTTCGTGCGAAAGCGGCATTTTAGGAACAATCACCACGGCTGGCCAATCGCCCGGGCCACGAGGTCGTACCCGTCGGACGCCGTGATCTTCGCCCGGACGAAATCACCCGGGCGCAGGTTCTTGCCCTTCACCCGCACCGCGCAATCGATCTCGGGTGCGTCGGCGTAAGTGCGGCCCCGGAAGTGGTTGGCGAACTCGGGGTCCGGTCCGTCGATGACAACGGGATGCTCCCGGCCGACTTGCGCCTCGGCCCACCCGAACGCAACGCCCTGCTGCACTTCCATAATCGCGTTAACGCGGGCCTGTTTCACGTCCTCGGGCAGGTGTCCGTCGAGCTTCTCGGCAGGCGTGCCCGGTTCGAGCGAGTACGGGAACACCCCCACCCGCTCGAACTTGAACTGCGCAACGAAGTCGCGCAGTTCCTCGAACTCGGCGTCGGTTTCGCCGGGGAACCCGGTGATGAACGTGGTGCGGATCGCGAGGTCCGGCCACTTCTCGCGGAGCCGGTACAGCAGCTTCTCGGTCGCGGCGCGATCGACCCGGCGGATCATCCGCTTCAGCACGCGGTCGCTGATGTGCTGGAGCGGCATGTCCAGATACGGGATGATCTTCTTCGAGCCCGCGAACGTCTCGATCAGTTCGTCCGAGATGTGTTCGGGGTAGGCGTACAGGGTGCGAATCCACTCGATGTTCTCGACCTTATCGAGTTCGCGCAGCAGTTCGGCGAGCCGGGTGCGGCCGTACAGATCCATCCCGTAATAGGTCGTGTCCTGCGCGACGATGATGAGTTCGCGGACGCCGTCGGCTGCCAACTCGCGGGCCTCGCGAATGACTTCCTCGATCGGCTTCGTGACGTGCTTCCCGCGCATCTTGGGAATCGCGCAGTAGGTGCAGAGCCGGTCGCAGCCCTCGCTGACCTTCAGGTACGCGAAGTGCCGCGGGGTGATTCGGAGGCGGGCCGTGTCCTCGAGCGCCCGCACCGGTGCCGGCCGGAACAGCGACCGCTGCTCGTCGCGCTGCGACACCGCGCGGTCCACGACTGCGGCGATCTCCTCACGGCCGAACACGCCGACGATCTGATCGACTTCGGGCACCTGCTCGAGCAACACGTCTTTCTGCCGCTCGGCCATGCAGCCGGCGACGACGACGGACCCGACCTTGCCGGCCTTCTTCAGTTCGAGCATCTCGCGGATGACGGCCAGCGACTCCTGCCGCGCCGGCTCGATGAACCCGCAGGTGTTCACGATGACCACGTCGGCGCCGGCGGCGTCGGGCTGGAGCGAGTACCCGTCCTGAGCAAGTTTGCCCAGCATCCGCTCGCTGTCCACGGTGTTTTTGGGGCAGCCCAGCGAGATGAAGGCGTAGTTCCCTTTGGTCGCGGCGCCCGCGGCGGGCGACTTATCAGCGCTGAGCGGGAGACTCTTGACGGACATTCGATTGCGGCCCGGCGGTGTGTGGCGAAGGTCGAACCGGTATTGTAGGGCGCTTATTGTAGGGTAACAAGCAGGGCTCAGCGCCGGCGGCTCGGCCCCGCGTACAGCACATCAACCCGAAGGTTGTTATCGTCAACGCGATAGTAGACGCCGAGGACATCCTCGTACCACAGCAGGTAACCTTGATCGCGAGACTCGCCCATGTCGCGCGGGGTGCGGCGAAGGACCCAATCGATGCGAGCTGCGGCCGCACGTACTACCGCCGGATCATCGGCGGCCGCTTCAATGCGGGACACCTCAAGCGTGGCAGTCAACCGCCACGTGACAGTGAACGTCATTGCCAGCCCAGCCGTTGTTTCATTTCTTCGAAGGTGAATCCCGGCTCGGTAAGCCGGCGGGCGGTCTCCTCGGGAGTGATCCCCCGGACCCAGTCGGGCTCGATCGCGCCCGCGGGGTCGGTCGCCGCGAGGAGTACGCCCGCCGGGTCGCGGAACTCGATGCGCTGGGTGCGGGCGGCTTCGACGAACAGCTTTTCGGCGTCGGCCCAGTTCACGGCCCGACCGCCGATGTGCAGCGTAACCATCACACGCCTCCGATGAGATCAGTTTGTATTGTAGCACGTCTGCCCGGCGCTCAACAACGCGCGAAAGCGGCACAACAGAGGGGGCGCTTTCGCGCGGTTCGTCGTCAGGAAGGGCGCCCGGGCAAAAGGCACCGGCTCAAAGAAGTTGAGCCGGCGGAGTGGACCACGGGCACCGAGCGCGAACCAAGTCATGCCCGTCGTCGGCGGGACAGCGCCGCCTGCCGTTCCCTTGGCGCAAGAAAACAGCACCGGTTTACCGCCGCCGCGGCTTCACCGCGCACCGCTCCTCGCACCGCCCGCCCTCCGTACAACAGCGGGTGACTCGTCCCGCTGTACGGAGCTTCCTTCCGATGCCTCTCGCCATCCGCACCGACGCCTGCGCCCTCGACTTCCTTTCCCTCGGCGCGCTGGTCCACCGGCTCGACCCGGGCGTCGTCCCGTTCCGCAAGGCCCGCAGCTTCGACATCCACGTGTCCGGCGGCGAGTACAACGTCGCCGCGAACCTGTCCGACTGCTTCGGGCTGAAGACCGGCGTCGCCACCGCGATGGTGAACAACCCGGTGGGCGACCTCGTCCAGGCGCGCGTCCGCGAGATGGGCGTGGCCGCGTTCTACAAGCACTTCGAGCACGACGGCGTGCGCGGGCCGAACATCGCCACGGTGTACAGCGACCGCGGCCAGGGCGTGCGCGCCCCGGTCGTGTTCTACAACCGGGCCAACGAGGCCGCTTCGCTCCTGAAGGTCGGCGACTTCGACTGGAAGGCGATCATGACCGGCGGGTGCCGGTGGTTCCACTCCGGCGGCATCTTCGCGTCGCTCTCCGAAGCCAACCCGGACCTCATCATCGACGGGATGAAGGCCGCGAAGGCGCAAGGCGCGATCGTGTCGTTCGACCTTAACTACCGCGGCAAGTTGTGGAAGACGGTCGGCGGCGACAAGCGGGCCGTTGAGGTGCTGCGCAAGATCGTGGCCAACGTGGACTGCCTCATCGGCAACGAAGAGGACATGCAAAAGGGGCTCGGCGTGAAAGGCCCCGAGGTGACGAAGAAGGAAGAGTCGAAGCTGAACCCCGACGTGTTCTTCGGGATGATCGAGAACACCGTGAAGGAGTTCCCGAACATCAAACTGGTCGCCACCACGCTGCGCGAGACGCACTCGGCGAACCGGCACGACTGGGCCGCGGTGCTGTGGATGGACGGGCAGCGGTACATCAGCCCGACCGCCCAGCTCGACGTGATCGACCGCATCGGGGGGGGGGACGGGTTCGCCGCCGGAACCATTTACGGCCTGCTCGCCGGGCGCCAACCGCAGGAGGCGCTGAACCTGGGCTGGGCGCACGGCGCGCTGCTCACCACCTACCACGGCGACACCACGATGGCGACGCTCGCCGAGGTCGAGGCGTTCGCCGCCGGCACAGGGGCGCGGGTGCAGCGGTAGGTCAGATCGGCCGCCCCCGGACCCGTGTTTAGGGGACCGGAGGCGGCCCGACCGCTCAGTCGCTACTTGACCAACTCCACCTCGAAGATCAGCGTAGCGCCGCCAGGAATGTCTGGCGGGCTGCCGCGCTCGCCGTACCCGAGTTCGGCGGGCACAACCAGTTTGCGGATGCCGCCCGGTTTCATGCCCGGGATGCCCTTCTGCCAGCCCTGCACGAGGCTAGTGAGCGGCCACGTGTTCGGACCCTTGCCCTTGTTACTATCGAACTGCTTTCCGTTCTTAAGCCACCCGGTGTAGTAGATGGTGACCGTGGCGCCAGGGGCGACGGGGTCTCCAGTCCCCTCTTTCAAATCGCGAATCTTAAGCCCGTCGCCCACGTCCTTCAGGTTGGGATCGTCAACGCCGCCGTTCGAGCCGTCGGACATTGCTCGTGGCTTGAGCGGAGTCGCTTCGATCAGCTCGACCTCGAAGATAAGGGTGCTGTTGGCCGGGATCTTCGGCGGGCTGCCGCGCTCGCCGTACCCCTTCTCCGGCGCAATGACCAGCTTGCGGATGCCGCCCGGCTTCATGCCCGGGATGCCCTCCTGCCAGCCCTTGATGAGCCCTTCCAACTGAAACTGCGCCGGCTGCCCGCGGTCCTTGCTGCTGTCGAACTTGGTCCCGTCCACCAGCCACCCGGTGTAGTGGATCTTCACCTCGGCCCCCGCCGGGCACTCCTCGCCGACCCCCGTCTTGATGTCCCGGTACCGCACGCCCGGGGCCAGCTCCTTCAAGCCGGGGTCGTCGGGCGACCCATCGGACCCGTCGGACATCTTCTTCACCGTCGCGGTGTCGGACACATAAATCACCAGCGACACCAGGACGATGATCGCCCCGACCGCCAGCGCCGGCACCAGGATCTGCTTCATCTTCTGCTTGTCCAGCCCGTCGGGCTGAGCCGCACCCGCCATCGCCGCACCTCCGCGTGCCAGGAATGGGAATCGCAAGCTGTTATACGCCCGCGCCCCGGGGTAGCATCAACCCTCTCACCCCCCACGAGGATTAATCATGCGCCTGTGTACTGCCGCCGCGTTCGCCCTGTGCGCGTGCGCGCTCGGGGCCGGCGGCCAGGAAAAGAAAGACAAAGAAGAGCTGACGAAGCTGCTCGGCGAGATCCAATCTCTCATGCAGGACCGAAAATACGCGAAGGTGATCCCGCTCGCGAAGAAGGCCGCCGAACTCGACCCCACGAACCCCGGCCCGCCGTTCGCTGCGGCAAACGCGCACGCCGAGCTGCGGCAGCACGCCGAGGCCGTAAAGGCGTGGAGCCAGTTCATCAAGCTCGTGCCCGAAGAGGCGCAGGCCTACGACGCCCGCGGTGACGCGCAACTCAAGCAGGGGAACTTCAAGGAAGCCCTCGCGGACTTCGACGAGTACCTCAAGCACAACCCGAAGGCGGCCCCGGACCACTGGCGGCGCGGAATCGCGCTGTACTACGCCGGCCGGTTCAAGGACGGGGCGGCGCAGTTCGACGCGGCCGAAGGGAAGGCGCGCGAGGACGTCGAGAACTCGGTGTGGCACTACCTGTGCAACGCCCGCGCGAACACGCCCAAGAAGGCCCGCGCGGAGCTGATCCCGGTAACGAAGGACGCGCGGGTGCCCATGAAGCAGGTGCTGGAACTGTTCGCGGGCAAGATCAAGCCGAAAGACGTGCTCGCTGCCGTCGAGGACGCGCAACTGGACGGCGAGGCGCTCAAAGAAGCGCGGTTCTACGCGAACCTGTACGTCGCGCTGTACTACGAAACCGAAGGCGACGCGAAGAAGTGCCTCGAGCACATGGCGACGGCGGTCGAGAAGTACGAAATCGGCCACTACATGTGGGACGTGGGCGCCGTCCACCTGAAGCTGTTGAAAGACAAGAAATAAGCGTGTTCACCGCAGAGGGCACGAGAAGGGCGCGGAGAAAGGCATTGAGAATCCGAGAACTCTCAAGGTCTTTCTCTGCGCCCTCTCGTGCCCTCTGCGGTGAACACCTTTCTTATCTTCTCTGCGCCCTCTGCGGTGAACACCCTTCTATTCACTTAACCCCGGCTCGATGACGCGCATCGACTTCCATTTGCCGCCGCGGAACCGGAACCAGAAGCACACGCTCATCCCGATGATGTGCAGCGTCGCGAACACCCAGCACCAGTACAGGTTCCCGCCGTTGAACACAACGACCGCGGTCGGGATCACCATCAGGGGCCACGCCAGCGCGAAAGTGAGGGCGGTCACGTATTTGGTGTCCCCGGCCCCGCGGAGCGCGAACGCGAACGACACGTTGATCGCGTCCGCCACCGAGAACACCGCCACGCACAGCAGCAGGTTCGGAACCAGCGCCGCGATCGCCGCGAACTGCTCCGGCTCCTTATCACCCTCGAACACCGACAGCAGCACCGTCGGAATGGTGACGTAGGCGAGCGCGATCAGGGACATGTACCCGAACGTCCACTTCAGCCCGGTGTAGGTGCTCTTCTCCGCGAGGTCCGGGCGATCGCCGCCGAGCCGCTGCCCCACCATAATGCAGATCGCCTGCCCCATCCCCATCATCGGCAGAAACGCGATCATGTTCAGCCGGATGGCCAGCGTCGTCGCGCCCAGCGCCGCGTCCCCGAGCCGCCCGACCAGTTGCGTGAAGGCGTTGAACACCAGCACGTCGAGGAACACCTGCATCCCCGCCGGACCGCCGTAAACCATCAGCCGGCGGAACAGCTCGCGCTCCGGCTTCCAACCGCTGAAGGTGCCGAACTCGTCGCGGTACTTCTTGCGAAGCATCAGCGCCAGCGCGAACAGCGCCGCCGCCCACGACCCGGCTACCGTCGCCCAGCCGGCCCCCTCAATGCCCATCTCCGGCGTTCCGGGAATGCCCGGCAGGTGCAACTTGATGGGCTCGCCATCGGGGGTGAGGTGAACGACCTTTGTGACACCCTGTTCACCGAAGATGAGCACCAGGGCGAGCACAATGTTGACCGCCGTGCCGGCCGCTTCGATGCCGAGCACGGTCCACGTCTGTCCGCGCCCGGAGAAGAACCCGTTGATCGCGCCCATCACGAGCATCGGCAGGGCCGCGAACGCCAGACACCGTAAGTAAATGGTTTCGAGCCGCTGAATCTCCGGCGTGTGCCCGCCCACCGCGATCAGGTGCGGGGCCGCCGGGACCACCACAAGGAACAGCACACCCGCGACGACGGCGAAGTGAATCCCCTGCCACACGGCGGCGCCGACGCGGTGCGGGCGCTTCGCCCCGGTGTACTGGGCGACGAACGTCGAGGTGTAGCCCGCGGTCACTTGAAGCAGGCCGAAGAACAGCCAGTACCACATGACCGCCGGGAACGACGCGGCCATCTCGCGCGGGTCGTGCCAGGACAGGAGCACGGTGTCCACGAACACCTGCACCGTCATGAAGCTCTGGCTGACGATCAGCGGCAGCGCGAGCTTGAGCAGCTCGCGCGAACCGCCGGGCACGTCGGTCGAAGGCGGGTGCGGGGCGTGCGTTTCGGCCACGGCGGCTCCGACCGCTTCGGCCGCGCCCGCGGGTTCCGAGTACGGCCCGGCCGGGACGCCGGGGTCCGGGTCGGGAGCGGCGGTCGGGTCGATTTCAACTGCTGGGCGGGCGGCGGGCTTGGGGCCTACGGTTGGGGAGAGTGCGGGTTCAACCGGGTCGATGCCCATAGGTGTCCGTCGTCCTTGTGGAATGGGTCCGGGCGAACTACTTGGCCGGCAGCAGCCAGACGTTCCGGAACTGAACCGGGTGGCCGTGGTCTTGTAGCAAAATCGGGCCGGGCTTCGAAATGTCGCCGCCGAGGCCGCTGGTCGTGTTGTCCGAGGTCACGGCAACGTCGTCGTGAATCGTGATCCCGTTGTGACTCACCGTCATGCGGGCGGGTTCGGTCTTTTTGCCGTTTTCCACTTTCGGCGGCGTAAATTCAATGTCGTAGCTCTGCCACACGGTCGGCGCCTTGCAGGCGTTGACCGCCGGCGCCGCGACGCCGTAGATGGCGCCGCAATCGTTCTTGCCGCTCTTGAGGCCGTAACTGTCGAGGATCTGCACCTCGTAGCGCCCCTGGAGGTACACGCCGGAGTTGCCGCGCCCCTGCCCGCTGCCGCCCGGCTCGTAAGGCACGCGGAACTCGACGTGCAGCTTGAACTTCCCGCCGAACACGTCCCGCGTGATGATGTCGCCGTGCCCCTTAACGCCCTCCATCGCCCCGCCCTTGAGGGTCCACTTCACCGCGCTCGTCCCGTCGCGCTTCACCCACTTCGAGAAGTCCTTGCCGTCGAACAGCACCACGGCCCCTTCGGGCGGCGCGGTGCTCGCAACGTCCTTGAGGTCTTCGGGCTTGGCCGCCTTGAACGTGTCCCCGAGTTTGTAAGGGTCATCGGCCGCGAATGCTGCAAGTGGCACAAGCACAAAGGCGAACGTGAGGAGCGGGCGCATCGGACAAGCTCCAAAGGGAAAGGGAAGGCAAGGGACAATTGTAGGCTTGTGAGCGGTATAAGCCCGCCGGTGCGTGTAACGGAAACCCGAGACGGTCGGCGGAATGGCGTCGCCCCAGCAGGCTTACACCGCTACTTGCTTCGGTTATACTCTCCCGCAACCCGCCGGAGATGCTGCATGTTCCGCGCCCCGCTCGCCGCGCTGTCGCTCCTTGCACTCGGAACCGTTGCCCGAAGCGCCGACACCCCCCGCCCGCTGGTGCCGACCCATCAGGTGAAGCTCAACGGCCACACGTTCACGCTGCCCGAAGGGTTCACCATCGAACTCGCGGCCGGCGCGGGTCTAGCACCGCGACCCATCGCCGCCGCGTTCGACGCAAAGGGCCGCCTCTACGTCACCGACTCGTCCGGCTCGAACGAGAACGTGAAGGTGCAGTTGGAGAAGAAGCCGCACCGCGTCCTGCGGCTCGAATCGACCAAGGGCGACGGCGTCTTCGACAAACGGACCGTGTTCGTGAAGAACATCATGTTCCCCGAGGGGTGCATGTGGCTCGCCGGGTCGCTGTACGTCGCGGCCCCGCCGCACATCCTGAAGTTCACCGACACGAACGACGACGGCATCGCGGACACGGAAGAGATCTGGTTCGACGGCAAAACGCTGACCGGCTGCGCCAACGACCTCCACGGCCCGTACCCCGGGCCGGACGGCTACATCTACTGGACGAAGGGCGCCTTCGCGAAGCAGGAGTACGTTCTGCCGAACGGGAAGAAGCTCGGAACGCGGGCGGCACACATCTTCCGCGCCACGCCCGACGGCAAGAACATCGAACCCGTCATGACCGGCGGCATGGACAACCCGGTGGACCTCGTGTTCACCCCATCGGGCGACATCATTTTCAACACGACATTTTTCCAGCACCCCGCAAACGGAAAGCGCGACGGCCTCGTCCACGCCGTCTACGGCGCCGTGTACGGCAAGGACCACGATGTCGTTTACGACCACCCGTGGACCTCGCCGCAACTCATGCCGCCGATGACGCACCTCGGACCGGCGGCGCCGGCCGGGCTGCACCGCTATGAGAACGACCAGTTCGGCGCGGAGTACACGAACAACATCTTTTGCTGCCAGTTCAACATGCGGAAGGTGAGCCGGCACGTCCTCGTTCCGAAAGGCTCGACCTACGAAACGCGCGACTCCGACTTCCTCGCGTCCGACAGCATCGACTTCCACCCGACGGACGTGATCGAGGACGCCGACGGGTCGCTGCTGGTCGTGGACACCGGCGGCTGGTACAAGCTGTGTTGCCCCACGTCGCAGCTCGTGAAGCCGGACGTAACCGGTGCCATCTACCGTGTGAAAAAGGTCGGGGCGCACAAAGAAAGGGCAAAGCCGAAGCACCTCCCGCTGCCGCACCTGCGTGAGGTCGCGCGGACGCGCGACCCGAAGGGGTTCGAGGAAGCTCTTGCGGCCCTCCGATCGCCCGACCTGCACACGCGCCGCATCGGAGCCGAGGCGCTCGGCCGCATCGGCAACGTCAAAGCGACCGCGGCCCTTCTCGGCGCGCTCACGGACGAGAGAAACGATCGCGAACTCGACCACGCCCTCACCTACGCCCTCATCGAGATCGGTGACGCGCCCGGCACGCGAGCGGGCCTCGCTTCGCCCTCGCCGTGGGTGCGGCGCGCGGCCCTCGCCGCCCTGTCGTACATCCCCAGCGGCCTCGAACCAAAGGCAGTGCTCGCCGAACTGGACGCGCCGGACGCCGCGCTGCGCGACACGGCTTGGTGGGTCGCGGGACGGAACGCGCAGTGGGGAGATGAGCTTGCAGGGTACTTCAAAACCAAATTGAAGGCCGCAGACAAGTTAAAACCGGAGGATCGCGCCGACCTCGCGAACCGACTCGTCCGGTTCGCAAGCAGCCCGGGCGTCCAAAAGGTGCTCGGCGAGACCCCGGCCGCCAACCCGGCCGCCGCCCGGCTCGCGCTTGGGGTGATGGAACGGTCCGGCCTCAAAGCATTGCCGGCGGCCTGGAAGCTGAACCTTTCAAACGCGATCGCTTCGGAAGATGAGTCGGTCGCGCTGCTCGGCTGCGCCATCCTGCGGACCGTGCCGCCGAGCGAGCAGGACCACACGGACGTACTGACGATGGCGGAACTGGCCCGCGGCGCACACAACCGCCCGCGGACGGACTCCGAACGGCTGGCTCTCTTGAGTACGTCACGGCCGGGCACCGTGAAGGTCACACCCGCAGATCTCGCGCGCGCGCTCAAGGCACTCGATCGCAACGCCACCCCGGCCGACCGGTTCCTTGCGACCGAAGCCCTTACCCGGGCGAAACTCGATCCCGAACAGTTCACCGCACTAGCGGCAGCTCTCAAAACGGTCAGCCCGCTCGAGTTCTCCCGGATTCTGCAATTGTTTGCCAGGTCGGCAGATGAGAAAGTCGGAATCGCTCTGGTCGAATCGTTGCGTCAATCTTCGGTGCGATCGGGTGTGCGCACCGAAGTTGTGAAACCGATCCTCGATAAGTACCCTGCCGCGGTGAAAGTGGAAGCGGAAAAGCTCTACGCCGAACTCGCAGCGGCCCGTAAAGACGAAACCGCCAGACTCGATAAGCTCCTGAGCGAAATGAAACCCGGCGACATCCGCCGCGGGCAACTCGTGTTCAACGGCACGAAGGCGAACTGCATCGCGTGCCACAAGGTCGGCTACGTCGGCGGCACCGCGGGGCCGGACCTGACCCGTATCGGCGGCATCCGCACCGAGCGCGACCTGCTGGAATCCATTCTGTACCCGAGCGCCAGTTTCGTGCGGAGTTACGAGCCCGTCCGTGTGGTCACGAAGGACGATCGCACTTTGAACGGGGTGCTGAAGAAAGACGCCCCGGAAGAGATCGTAATCGTGGTGTCGGCCGACAAGGAAGAGCGCATCGCCCGATCGGAGATCGAGAGCCTCGCGCCCAGCACGGTATCACTCATGCCCGGCGGACTGGAACAGCAACTTACGACCCAGGAACTGGCCGATCTGATCGCGTTTTTGAGGGCCTGCAAATAAGCCACCCCGCCGACCTGGGGCCACGGCCCCGGTCGCGCCGGTACCGACGAAGGAATCGCGCCGCCCCTGAACTTCCGGCCCGATTGTAGCCACGTCCGGTGCCCCGCGGCACCGAACCCGCATGTGTAAGAAGCGCGAAGGGCGCGGGTATCCCCAGTGGTGAGAGACACTTGGGTGGGCCAATAATACCCACGTTCGCGCCGCGCCCTCGTCCGCACCTTTCTCGCAATCGCCCCGCCCGATTCCGCCCAACTGTGCCCGGGCGCTCACCGGCTGAGCGCCGCGACCACATTTCTGTCTTTCTCAGTACGGAGTCATTATGCCCTCTCCTGGCCACGTTAGTTCACGCCGACACGGGTTCACGCTGATCGAGCTGTTGGTGGTGATCGCAATTATCGCGATCCTGATTGGACTACTGCTGCCCGCAGTTCAGAAGGTGCGGGCCGCCGCCGCGCGGATGCAGTCGGCGAACAACCTGAAACAAATCAGTCTCGCGTGCCACAGCTACCACGACGCCAACTCCAAACTGCCCCCGCTGTCCGCCGCGCTCCCGCCTCCCACCGGTTCGAGCGGCGGACAGGTGTCCGTCTTCTTCTTCCTGCTTCCGTACATCGAGCAGGACAACGTGTACCGGCTGGGTGTGGCCAACGGCGGGGCCTGGGAAGGCGGGGCTGCTTCGGCCGGGTCGAAGAAGATCAAGACGTACCTGTCGCCGCGCGACCCGTCGAACCCGCCGGACACCTGGGTGGAGAGCAACGGCGGCACCTGGGCGCACAACAACTACGCCGCAAACCACGCCCTCTTCGGGGTGCCGGGCGGCGGCAACACGATCTCGAACCTCACCCTTCAGGGCATCGGCGACGGCACCTCGAACACGGTCGGGTTCGGCGAGCAGTACGCGGTGTGCGGGACCGGCGAAACGGACACCACGTCCGGCTCGCAGTACTACCACAAGCTGTGGGCGTACTACATCCCGTGGCGGTGGGAGCGCGGGCCGTACTTCGACACCCGCATCATGAGCAACGACACCATCACCCCGAACGAAGCATCTACCGCCGCGACCCCGCAGCTCACGCCGACGGTGCAGAACTGCAACCCGTACCTGCTCCAGGCGATGGACGCGGGCGGGTGCCAGGTCGGGCTGATGGACGGAAGCGTGCGGCAGGTGAACTCGGGCGTCTCGGGTACGACGTGGGTTCGCGCGATCTGGCCGCAGGACGGTCTCGTTCTCGGTAGCGACTGGTAAGTTACGCCCCACGAATGTTCCACAACTGCCGGGGGCGTGTGAACGCCCCCGGCGGCTTTTCCCTTCTCCCAGGAGTTCAAGAACCGATGAAAGCCATTTCCCGCGCACTCGCCTTCGGAGCGCTGGCCTGCCTCGTTGTGACGGGTTGCTCAAAAGGCGAGATCAAAAAGCAGACGATCGAAGGGACGATAACGTACAAAGGCGCGCCGCTCCAGTCGGGCATCCTGCGCTTCGTCGGTGCCGGCGGCGCGTTCGCAACGGCCCCGATCCACTCCGACGGCACGTTCACGATCACCGACGTGGTTCCCGGCGAAATTCAGGTCGGAATCATGGAAGGGCCGCGGTCGTCGTCCTCGTCGGACGGAAAGGGCGCAGCGGCACCGAAAACGGCCCCGCTCCCTGCGAAGTACAAAGACCCGGAACAGTCGGGCCTCAAGTACACCATCGACGAGAACACCAAGAAGCTCAACATCGAACTCAAGTGACCGTGGGTGCCGCTCCCACCGGGCGCGGCGCCTTCCACAGTACCAAAAGGGCCACCAGCCCGATGACCGGCGCCAGACCTGCGATGGCGAGCCCCACGTCGTAGCTCTTCGTCGCCTGGATCTGAGCGCCGATCAAAATCTGGAACACGCTCGACACCACCCACCCGCCGGCCGCCAGCGCGCCGGACAGCACACCCATGTGGCGGTGGGGCAGTTCCTGGCTCAGCGCGTAATACAGCGGGTGCAAACCCAAGATGCCGGCTCCGGCGACCATCAGCCCGATCAGCATGAGCGCACCCGACCCCACAAAAGGCACGAGCGCGGCGACAGCGGTCAGCCCCGTGTAACCGGCGAACGCGACGACACGCGCCGCGCGCACACTTCGTCCGCCGCGCACCAAGACCATCACTACAACTCCCACGAGCAGGCAACCGATCTCTGCGGACACGAAGTAGCCGGTCGTCGCAAGCCGCGCGTCGAGCCGGCTGTACTCGTGAAAGTCGAGGAGCAGCGTGAGCCAAGCGCGGAGGAACTGCCAGCTCACGGTGATCGTGCAAACAATCAGCCCGAGCACAAAGGCCCGGCGAAATACGCCGGTGCGGTCGGCCGGCTCTGCGACCGCTGCGCCGGCCCCGTCTGGTGGTTCGACAGAAACGGTCAGGCTCCCGCGCGGCACGAGCAACAGCCACAGCGGGACCCACAGCAACCCCACGACGCCGATCGACCAAAACGTGACCTGCCAGTTCCCGCCGACCCGCTCGATCAGTTCGGCATAGAGCGGGATGCAGATCGACGCGACGGCCCCGCCGCTCTGGAGGATGCCGTTGCCAAGGGTGCGGTCCTTGCGCGACAGCACCTGCCGCGCGGTGATGAGCGCGCAGGGCCAGTGCCCCGCCTCGAACACACCCAGCACCGTGCGCCAGAACAACAACCAGCGGAACACACCGGTTCCGGGGTCGTCGCCCGCCCCTTCGAGCCACGACACCGCACGCGCGTCACCGGCAAACGCCGTCGCGACCCCGGCAAGCGACCACCCGGCAAGCACCACCGGATACAGTCCGCGCGGGCCGACACGGTCGGCGAGCAGTCCGAACACGATCGACCCGGCCGCGAACGCGAACCCGAAGCACCCCTCGATCAGCCCGATCCGCTTTTCCTGGAGGTTGTACGCGCGCTTCAGTTCGGGCAGCGTGACCGCCAGGGCCTGCCGGTCCATGTAGTTCAGGAAGGTGGCGAGCAGAAGCACCCCACACACCCACCAGCGCCAGGAAGAACGAGGAGCGAGAGGCGAGGAATCTTCAGCGCTCACGTGATGCACCCGTTGGCCGTAAAACGAAACACAACCCACGCCCGTCCGTGCCTCTGTCCTCGCTCCTCATTCGCACGGCTTAGAACTTCGAGTCAAAAGTCGTCAGGTCAGCAAGTCGTAAAGCCACAAACCATTACTCTTACCAGATTCGTAACCTTACGACTTTCGACGATCGGACTTTCGACACGCTGCCCTTAGCTGTCCCAGCTCCCGTCCCAGTTCACAACCCGCTCCAGATAGGCGACGACTCCGGCCGCGAAATGCGCGAACAACGCTTCACCTTTTTCGGCGGTCGCAGCGCCCGGCACACCGACGTGCCCCGGCTCGCTGCGGTCCGGCATCACCCAGGCACGATAACCTGGGGCGAACTCGCGGCCGTGCGGCACCTCCGGCACGGCGGCCAAGTCACCGATCACCAGTTCGGGCCGGAGTCGCAGCACCATCGACGTTTCCCACTCACAGGCGTGCCCCATCCGCGCCTGCACCAGCCCGGGAATGGTGTCCGCCGGGTTACCGGCCGCGTCCCAGTAGGTGAGTGCGAGCAAAAGCAACTCGCGGCGGTCGCGGTACTGCTGTTTCAGTTCAAAGAGCGCTTGCTGGTAGGGAGTAACGTTCCCGCCGTGCCCGTTCACGAACACGATCCGCGTGAACCCGTGCCGGATGAAGCACTCGGCGAGGTCTTTCAGGAGGTCGAGGTACACGCGCGGCGACGCGGACAGCGTGCCCGGAAAGTCGAGGTGGTGGTGGGAGTTTCCGAGCCACTGGAGCGGCGCGAACAGGCACTTCGTTGCTACCGGCGCGAGCTTCGTGCGGCGAACCACTTCGCCCAGCAGCATCGAGTCGGTGAACACGGGCATGTGCTTCCCGTGCTGTTCGAGGGCGGCGATCGGCAAGATGATGGGCGTGGTCTTCGGTAGCGCCGCAACTGCGGGCCACGTGAGATCGGCAAGGTCCATTCGAGGCGTTCCGGCAGAGTGCGAAGGCAGGATGCCGCTAGTGTACCCAGAGGGAGGGTTGTGTCGCTCGTGAAATGCGTGTATCACTTCGAAAGGAGGACAGAGGATGCCAAAGAAATACATCGTCACCGACGGCGAGTTGGTGCTCGAACTCGAAGCCGCTGAAGAAGGCGGATATACGGTAACCGCACCCTACATTAAGGGACTCGTGACCGAAGCGGACACGCTGGAAGAAGCCTTTGAAATGGCGAAAGATGCGGCAGCAGCGTTGAAGGAGGCGCGTGAGGGGTTAGGGCACTCCCAAGCGGCGGTCACAAAATAGAAAGTTGGACTTGTTCCCACAATTTGGGTCGATATATCCGGGTCACCACTGTCGGGGGGCAGTGGTTGTCTGGGTCGGCAACGATGGGGGAACAACATATGGACCGACGCGAGCTCGAAGAGCACTTGCGTGACCACAACTGTGAACTACTCCGCCACGGCTCGAAGCACGATGTCTGGGCCAATCGCGAAACCAACGCAACGACCACAATTCCGCGACACCGTACACTCCGGAAAAACACGGCACGAAACATTTGTGACGACTTGGGAGTGCCGCGTCCTGGTAGCCTGTGACTGCTCGTCTCAAGCCCGTTCCGCGGCCGCGCGGCGAGCGAACGATTTCAAATAGCCGATCTGCCCGTCGCTGATCGCCTCCACCGGGATCGTGAGGACGGCGCCCTCAAGGTGAAGGACGGTCCACACGCCTTCGGACTTGTACACCTGAAAAATCCCACCGAGTGCGAGCTTCCGGCGTTCACCGAACGCGGTCACTTCCAGCGTCGATTCGTCAACAACCAACTCGACCGGCGGCCCGGCACAGAACGCGATCTCGTAGGCGAACCGAAACAACCCGGGGTAAGCGAGCAACGGCCCGGCGAGTAACAGCAGGAACCACACCGACACGGTGTTCGCCAGGTACACGGCACCGACACCAAACCCGACCGTCGCCGCCGCCGCCGGGAGCCAGGGCATCAGCTCGACACCGAGCCGCTGCCGACGCGACAGCGTGAACGTGAGGTGAAACGGTTGCACGCGACCCTCCCTGCGCTCACTTCTTGGCGGCGCGCTCGCGGGCGTACTCGATCAACACCTTTTCGGCCGCCGCCACCGCCTTCTGAGCCTCATCCCCGCCCGCGTTGGTCACAACCAAGAAGGCGACGTTCTGCTTCGGCATCAGGCGCACCCGCGAGTACCAGAACGAGTTACTCCCGTCGTGCGAGAGGTTCCCGTCCTTGTTAACGCCCCACCCGCCGGCGTACCGAAACCCCTCGGCCGGGGTGTGCAACTTGGCAAACGTCTCGGGCTTCAAGAACGTTCCTTTCCCCTGTGCGCCGCGGAGGTGAGCGGATGCGAACTTGGCCCAGTCCGGTAGCGACAGGTGAACCGTACCGGCCGGACCGATCACGGGAGCGTTGTCGAACTGCGTCGGCTCGAACCCGTCCTTCGCAGGCTTGTGGCCCCACGGCTGCTCCGTCCCGCCCTTCTTACCGGGCGAGCCGAACCCCGCACTTGCGAGGCCCAGGGGCTTGAACAGCCGCTCCCGCATCAGTTCCTCCCACGAGGCGTCGGCGACCGCCTCGGCCATCGCGCCCGCGACCACGTACGATGCGTTCGAGTACACGAACTTGGTTCCGGGCTTGTCGGCCGGCGCGTTCTTCAGGATCATCGGCAGCAGCGCGGCCCGCTGATCGCGCACCGGCTTGTCCCGGTCGGTCCCCCACCAGAGCACGTTCGGCACCACCCCGCCCTCGTGGGCGAGCAGTTGCGCGACCGTAACGCCCAGATAGTCGTCGTGAATCTTGCCCTTTAGGTCGGGCAGCACGTCACCAATCGTGGACGACCAGCTCAGCTTTTTCTGCTCGATCAGGACCGCAAGTAGTGTCGCGGTCATCGCCTTGGTGTCCGACCCGATGTGAACGCGATCGGCGGCGGTAACCGAATCGTCGGCCCCGACCTTACGAACCCCGACCGCGGCGACGGCAACGAGCGCCTCGCCTTCCACGAGCCCGGCCCAGAGGGCCGGCACCTTGTGGGCGTCCCGGACCGCCGCGATCTGCCGCGTGAGCGTGGGGTCGGGCTTCACTTCGTCGGCGCGAAGCCCGGTCGGGAAGGTGCCGAGCAGAAGCGTGAGCGAAACGAGAGCAGCGGCGGCGAATGCGGGCCGGCGGCACAGCATAGCGAACCCCGGGCGTTCGGAGGACCTTCCCGGCCACAATACGCCGCAACGGTCCCGGGGCAAGCACCGGCACCGGCCCCTACGCGCTGGGCTCTTCGAGGTACGTGTAGCCCTCCAGCCCGTTCTCGTAGAACCGCAGGAACTGCCGCGCCTCCGACGCCGTGATCCGCCCGCGCTTCACGGCCTTCTCCACGTCCTTGCGCATCCGGTCGGTGAGCTTCTCGGCGCTGTACTGAACGTAGTTCAGCACCTCCGTCACCGTGTCGCCCTTCACCACCGAGTCGATCGACGCGGTGCCGTCCGTCTCCATCGAGACGTGAACCGCGTGCGTGTCGCCGAGGAGGTTGTGGAGGTCGCCCAGGATCTCCTGGTACGCGCCCAGGAGGAACGCCCCCAGGTAGTACGGCTCGTTGGCGTTGTGCGGGTGCAGCTCGAGCGTGTTCCGCACGTCGCGCAGGTCGATGAACTGGTCCACCTTGCCGTCGGAGTCGCAGGTGATGTCGCCCAGCACGCCGCGCCGGGTCGGCGGCTCGGTGAGCCGGTGGATCGGCATAATCGGGAAGAGCTGCTTGATGGCCCACGAGTCGGGCATGCTCTGGAACACCGAGAAGTTGCAGAAGTAGGTGTCCGAGAGCATGTTGTCGAGGCCGTTCAGCTCCTCCGGGACGTAGTCCAGGTCGCGGACGATCCGCTGGAGCTTCCGCCCGAACGCCCAGAACAGCCGCTCCGCCAGCGCCCGCAGCTCGATGGTGAGGTGGCCCAGGTTGAACAGCGAGAGCGTCTTCTCCATCTGGTCCACGGCGTCGTGGTAGAACTCGATGAAGTTCTTCTTGTTCAGCTCCTTGTAGTTGCTGAACAGGTCGCGGATCGGCTCGGGCGCGTCGTCCGGGAGCGTGTCCGGGGCGGTGCACTTGTCGAAGTCGCTGGTGCCGAGCACGTCGAACACGAGCACCGAGTGGTACGCGACCAGCGCCCGGCCGCTCTCGGAGATGATCGCGGGGTGCGGCACCCCGGCCTCGTCGCACACCGACTTGATCCGGTACACCACGTCGTTCGCGTACTCTTGCAGCGTGTAGTTCATGCTGCTCTCGAACGCGGTCTGCGAGCCGTCGTAGTCGATGCCCAGCCCGCCGCCGACGTCGATGTACTTGAGCCCCGCGCCCAGCCGGTACAGTTCGATGTAGATGCGCGCGGCCTCGGACAGCGCGTCCTTCACCTTGCGGATGTCGGACACCTGCGAGCCCATGTGGAAGTGGGTCATCTGGAGGCAGTCGCCGAGGCCCTTGCTCTTGAGGAACTCGTAGGCCTCGAGCACCTCGGTGAGCGTGAGCCCGAACTTCGACCGGTACCCCGCCGACCCGCGCCACCGGCCGCTGCCGCGCGACGCGAGCTTCACCCGCACGCCGATGGGCTGGCGGACGCCCATTTCCTCCATGTACTTGACGATCAGCTCCAGCTCGGTGAACTTCTCGACGACGGGGATGATGTTCTTCCCGATCTTCCGGGCCATCACCACCATCTTGATGAACTCGTCGTCCTTGAACCCGTTGCAGATGATCGGCGTGTCCACGCCGTTGGTCAGCGCGAGCACCGCGAGCAGTTCGGGCTTGCTGCCGGCTTCGAGGCCGAAGTTGTAGTCCTTCCCGAAGCTCAGCACCTCCTCGACCACGTGCCGCTGCTGGTTCACCTTGATCGGGTACACGCAGTGGTACTCGCCGGTGTACCCGTACTCCTTGCGGGACTTCTCGAACGCGCTCGCGATCTCGCCGATCCGGTGCTGGAGGATGTCCGTGAACCGCAGGAGCAGGGGCGGCTCGATGCCGCGGGTGCGGATCTGGTCGACGAGGTCCTTGAGGTCGATCGCGCGGTCGGTGTTCTTGTCGGGGTGGACGGTGACGTGACCCTGCTTGTTGATGCCGAAGTAGCCCTTGCCCCAGTTCTTGACCCCGTAGGTCTCGAACGCGTCGTGGAGCTTCCAGGCCGGGTTCAGGTCGGACGAGTCGGGGCGCTTGGCCATCAGGGTGTGCCTTTCCCGCGGGGGCGGGCAAGTAAGGGGGCGACAGCGCGACTGCGCGATTGTCCCATCTTACGTCGCGCGCCCCGGGGTGCAACGCCTCTTGAGACGGGGCGGGCGGGACGCACCCGCGGCCCCGGCGGCGCGCTCAGTCCACGTCGAAGGTGAACTGGTTCGGCTCGCCCTTCTTGACCTTCAGCTTCGTGAACGGCTGCTGCGGGTTGCTGTACCGGGCGTTCAGCTTGGCCGGGCCGGTCGCGCCGCCGTCGCCGAGCGAGAACTTGGTCTCCTTCGCGGGCGGGCGCCAGTCGATGGTCACCCCGTACTCGCCGTCCGGGGCACCGTCCCCCTCGGTGTAGGTGGTCAGCGCGAAGGTGCCGTCGTCCTTGACCTTGGCGAACGGCTTCCCGCCGATCCGCTTCTCGAACGCCGGGTCGGTCGGGTGGAACACCACCAGCGCCCCGACCGGCGGGGTGGTCTTGTTGAACACCACCTTCCCGCCCGCGGGGGTGGCCGCCGGTTTGCCGTCGCCCGAGCACCCGCCGAGGGCCAGCGCGCACGCCGCGAACAAGCCGATACGGACTGTCATGTCGTCGTTCCGTGTCGAGAAGGTCAGGGCTCGGGGCGGGCCACGGGCCGCGCGGGGTCAGTCGGTGCCGGGGCTCGTTTCGGCCGTGGTCATCGAGCCGCCGCGGGCGGTGATCAGCGCCGCGTAGGTCTGCGGGCTGATCGAGTCGCGGACGAACCGGACGCTGCCGTCCGCGAACACGTGGTTCGCGCCACCGCTGTGAAAGCTGTACGTCTCGTTGTCGTTGTGGCAGTTGATGACGCAGTTCCCGGGGCTCGTCCGGTCCGTCTTGCTCACCGCACCGTCCAGGCCGTAATCGTTCTCGTGGTGCCCCCAGCCGCCGTCGTTGAGCGCTCCGGTCACCTTCGACCCGCCGACGTAGAAGTCCGGGCGGCCGGCGCTCTCGCACAGCAGGATCGTGTTGCTGGTGCCGTCGGTGATCGCGGTGATCGCGTTCGGCTCGGACAGCGGGACGCCGAGCGCCGAGGTGATGCCGGCGCCGCGGAACTGCGGCTGCATCGCGCTGAACAGGGCCGTCTGCGCGGTACCCGACGGGTACCCGAAGAAGGTGATCGAGCCGGGGTTGATCGAACTGTTCGTGGCGTAGTCGGTGACCCCGAGGTTCTGATACGGGAAGTTGGCCACGAACTTGAAACTGCCGGACACCGTGCGGCCGCTGCCGCCCGGGGTAGACGGGCACAGGAACGTCTTGATCTGGTTCTGGAGCGGTGCCAAGTTGTTGGGCGTGCCACCGGCCCCGTTCGAGAACCACGGGAACCGCATGTCGTACTGTTTGAACAGGTTCTCCTGCTCGATGTACGGCAGTAAGTTCGGTGCCCACGAGTGGACGATCCCCGGGTACGGGTAGCCCGGGTTGCCCGCCGTCCCCGGCGCGGCCCCGATCTCAACGACCAAGCTCGGCGGGATCTTGCCGTAACTGCTCTCGTAGTTCATCGCCGCCAGCCCGAGCTGCTTCATGTTGTTCTGGCAGCTCATCCGGGCGGCGGCCTCGCGCACCTTCTGAACCGCGGGCAACAACAGCCCGATCAGGATCGCGATGATCGCGATCACGACCAACAGCTCGATCAGCGTAAACGCCGATCGGCCCAAGCGAGGCCGGGTCATGAGGCGCTCCTGGCGCGGGCGGGAGGAAAGCGACGAACGACGAGTACGAAGTGAGGTGATTACTACGCCCCGCCGGTGATGAAACGGCGGGGCCGGTGTGAAATTCGGATGAGCTTCCGGGGTGGGACCGCGGCCTCAGTCTCCCAGCTCGCGGAAGATGCGATCGAACTGAGGCGCCACCTGAAGAAACACCTCGCGCAACCCGGGGTCGAACTGGCCGGCCGACTGTTCGGTGATGGTGAACACCGCGGTGTGGTGGGACAGCCCGGGCTTGTAGACCCGGCGGCTCCGCAGCGCGTCGTACACGTCCGCGAACGCCACCAGCCGGGCGACCAGCGGGATGCCCTCGCCCGACAGCCGGTCCGGGTACCCTTCGCCGTCCCAGCGCTCGTGGTGCCCCCGCGCGATGTCGATCGCCACGTGCAAGAACCCGGTCGCGAACGGGTGCTGCCGGGCCACCTCGCGGAGCGTGTCCGCCCCGATGGTGGTGTGCGCCTGCATCAGCAGCCGCTCGTCGGAGTCCAGCCGGCCGGGCTTGTTCAAGATGTGGTCCGGCAGCGCGGCCTTGCCGATGTCGTGCAGCGGGGCCGCGTCCTCGAGCACCCGGATGAAGTTCGCGTCGATCTGGGACGCGTACACGGGCACCGCCGCGGCGGCCTCCGCGAGGGCGCGGCAGTACCGCTGGAGCCGCTGCAAGTGCCGGCCGGTTTCCGCGGACCGGTGCTCGACCAGTTTCGCGAGCGCGAGCACCAGCCCGTTGCGGGCGCGGAGCAGCTCGCCGTCGCGGGCCTCGAGGGCCTGTTCCAGTTCGGCGTTGACGGTGAGCAGCTCGCGGTTCAGCACGTCCGCGCGGTCCTGCGCGTCCTTCAGCCGCAGGGCGGCCTTGACCCGTGCGCGGAGCTGCACCACGCTGAACGGCTTGGTGAGGAAGTCGTCGGCGCCGGCCAGCATGATGCGCGACAGCTCGTCGCCGCTGGCGGCCCCGGAGAACATCACCACCTTCAGATGCCGGGTGGGCTGGCGCTGGCGCAACCGGCGCAACACCTCTTCGCCGCTGAACCCGGGCAGGTCCACGTCCAGCAGCACCAAGTCGTAGGCGTTCTGGCACGCCAGCGCGACCGCGTCCGGGCCGTTACCGACCTCCTCGCACTGTAGCCCCTCGGCCCCGAGCGCGACCCGGCAGAGGCGGCGAATGTCCGTCTGATCGTCAACAATGAGGACGCGCCCTGGTGAGGTGTGCGTGGTCGCGCACGGGCCACTATCCGCAGACGCCCGCACCCCGCCGGGCGGTAAAGTGAGCGGCCCCTCCGCACGAGCGGGCAAAGCGACCGCGCTCGCCGGGAGAAATGCGAGCAGCGCCCGCATCGCGGCCTCGGCCGTAGGGTACCGCTGCGCGGGCTCCGCGGCCATCATCCGGCTCATCACCGCGTCGAGCCCGGCGGGAACCTCGGGCCGCAAAGCCCGGGCGCTGGGCGTCGGGCCGAACGCGGCCATCACGCTCGAAAACGGGGGTTGGCTGGTGAGCGCGAAGTAGAGCGTGCAGCCGAGCCCGAAGATGTCGGCCCGGGCGTCCACGTCGTGCGCGTTGCGGGCCTGTTCGGGGGCCATGTACCCGACCGTGCCGAGCTGGGCTCCGGTGCGGGTGATGCGCTCCTCCCCGGGCAGCCGCGCGAGCCCGAAGTCGAGCAGCTTCGCCTGCCCGTCTGGCGTGACCAGCACGTTGGACGGCTTGATGTCGCGGTGGACGAGTTTCAGTCGGTGCGCTTCGATCAGCGCGTCGGCGATCTGGTGCGCGATCTGGCACGCGAACCCGACGGACAGCGGGGCCGCCGCCGCCGCGCGCTCCAGGTCCGCCCCCGCGAGAAACTCCATCACGAAGTACGGCAGCGCCGGAGCGTCCGGGCCGCGGGCCGGCTCCTCCCCGGCGTCGATCGCGGCGACGATGTTGGGGTGCTTGAGCTGCCCAACGGCGCGGGCCTCGAGAAAGAACCGCGCGAGCATCCGCGGGTTCACCTCCGGCGACGGTTGCAGCACCTTCACCGCGACAACCGTGCGCAACTGGCGGTGCTCGGCGCGGTACACCACGCCCATACCGCCGGTGCCGATCCGATCGAGTAACCGGTAGTTGCCGAGGGTGAGGCCGTGGAGCCGGCCGGTGCGCACGCGCGAAACCTGGAACTCGGTGAGCAGGCGGGTGCGAACGAGTTGCGCGAGCAGGGCATCATCGGAGGGCGCCTGATCGACCGCGAACCGATCCGGGGCGTCCAGCGCCTCGTAGCTCTCGTTCGCCATCACCCCGCTGGCGAGCAGTTCGCGCAACAGGGCGGTCGGGTCGGTGTCTCGCATGGGGGGCAACAGCGCGGCAACCGAGCGCGGGAAGACGGAAGTACCCACGGCTAACGACTCCGTGTGAGCCGGTGTGCGATCCGTCGCGCGGAGCAATCGAACCTCGCGCCCGCCGCACCCAAAAACGGGCCGCGCGTCACGAGTTCAGTTATCGCATGATTCTAAGCCGAATTTGCCCTGGCAACAGAGATCTTCGGCGAAAAGCGCATAATCCCCACTTTCAGAGTAAAGGAAATCAATCGCTTCACGCAGAATTCGCGCCTAACCGAAGTGGGTGCTTGCGGCCCGCCGGGAGTTTACTCTCGTGGACTGCTGCTCCGTGTGAAACTACCGCAATTTCAGTTGTTTGAAGAGGTCTTCGGTCCAGGTGCGGTGGGCCGGCGTGAGCGGCACGTCGGGCGGCGGCGGCCCCTTGTAATCGATCTGGGCGGCAAAGCTCCCAAGGTCGTAGGCACGACCGAAAGCGGCCTGCAAGTCGAGCAGCGCGTCGCGGTCGTCGGCCGCGAGCGGGAGCTTGAACTTCGGCAGCTTCTTCTGGAGCGTCGCGGTGTAAATCTCGTACCGGTCCGGGGCGTTCGAGCGCGTCACCGTGACCGCGTAGTCGTACTCGGGCAGGCCGTCGCGCGAGTACGTGAGCAGCGGCTTTCCCTGTAACACGATGTCGATTTCGACGACCCCGGCCCGTTGCGCGAGAGCCTGCTGGCGCGCGTCGAGGTACGCGGCGCGCCCGGCGGGGGTGGTTTTGTTCGCGGGGCACACCACCTCCAGCAGCGTCACCAACCTGCCATCGGAGCGGTTGCGGATCTCAATGAACTCCTCCGTGAACTCCTCGCGAATGATGGAAGTGAACAGCGGCATCTCGGAGGTGTAGGTGCGGGTGCCGACGCGGGCGCGGTAACGGTCCACAAGACCCGGGAGGAGAATTTGGTACAGGCACGCGAGGAGTTGGTGCTGGAACGCGGGCCAGAGTTTCGGCGTTTCGAGGTACGGGTCCATGCCAGGAAACGGACTGGGCATCGGGGTCATCTCCGTGTGGCGCCGGTTCCACTCCCGGGGCGGTTCCGGCCCCGGGCGGCTCGACGGCGCCGAGTGAGTTGTGGCTGGTATGTATTGTAGCGGCCGGGCGGCGGCGGCGCGAAGTGCGGAAGCCCGAACTTACTCTTACCGCCATCTATGTTCCACGTGGAACGCTATCTCATTATTATTAACTTTCCGGCACGAGTGATTTTGACGAATTTGTATCGGGTAGCGGTGGCCGCCGCTTGCTCCGCAGCACACGCGCGTTAGCATCACCGTCTCCGGTCCACTCCGTCACACGTCGAAGGCGCGATCATCATGTTGCGGCTACTGCTGCTCGGGGTGGGGGTGGTCTCGAGTTTGCCGGCCCGCGCGGGCGACGAGACCGCGGCCGTGCAGTTCATCAAGAAGGCCGGCGGAGAGGTCTTCCGGTCGCACGAAGCGGTCACGGGTGTCGATCTGTCGGGCGCAAAGGGGTTCACCGATGCCGCGCTCGCAGAACTCGCGCCGCTGTCTGACTTAACAAGCCTTAATCTCACAAACACCCGCATAACTGATACCGCTCTGAAAGATGTGGCCCGGTTCACAAAGTTGACCCTTCTCAACGTCTCGTACACACAGGTCACGGACGAAGGGTTGAGGGAAATAGCCGGTCTGACGGAGTTGACGGATCTCGTCCTCGATTACACGAAGGTGTCTGGCAGCGGTCTCAAGCACTTGGCGGCCCTGACGAAACTTCGAAGACTCTCGCTCGGCTCCGGAGCCGTAACCGACACCGGCTTGAAAGGGCTGGTGAGCGTGCGAGGTCTGAGACAGCTCGACCTCCGGGAGACCAGCGTCACCGACGCGGGACTGAAAGAAATCGCCCCGCTCTCGGAGCTCAAAATCCTCATGCTGGTAAACGCGCCGGTGACCGGCTCTGGTCTCAAGGACCTCGCGCCCCTGACCAAGTTGCAGCTCTTGTTCCTGAGCGGGACGCGAATCACCGGTGATGGGTTGAGCGAACTGGCCGGTCTCAAGAGCCTCAAGTTACTTGAGCTCGGAGACACGCCGCTCACGGACGCGGGGCTGAAACAGTTGGCCGGGTTCGACACGCTCGGCCATCTCGGCTTATCCAACACCAAGGTCACCGGCGCGGGGCTGAAAGAGCTTACTGCCCTCAAGCAGTTGTCCGGACTCGACCTCGCCTTCACAAAAATCACTGACGCGGATCTGAAAGAAATTGCGGCTCTCACGAACCTCACGGGGCTCACGCTGCGCGACACACCAGTAACGGACGCCGGCGTCCGCAACTTGGCCCCGTTAACCAAACTCCGGAGGCTGAATCTGACGCACACGAAGGTGACGGACGCGTGCGCAAAGACACTCGCCACGTTTAAGCACTTAACCAGCGTTGATTTGCACCAAACCGACGTAACCGAAAAGGGAGGGAAAGAACTCAAAGCAGCGCTGCCGAATTGCCAGTTCATCATCAGCCAGCGGAAGTAGGACCGCGGGGCGGTGGTCTGTGCCCCGCCCCACGGGGCCGGTCAGTCCTGCGGGTACAGCGCGGTGCTGAGGTACCGCTCGCCGAGGTCCGGCAGCACCACCACAATCACCTTCCCGGCGTTCTCGGGGCGGTGGGCGATTTTGACCGCCGCGTGGGCCGCCGCGCCGCACGAGATGCCGCACAGCATCCCTTCTTCCTTCGCCAGCCGGCGCCCCATCTCAAAGGCTTCGTCGTCCGTCACCTGAACGACCTCATCAATGATCGCGGTGTTCAGCACATCCGGCACGAACCCGGCGCCGATGCCCTGGATCTTGTGCGGCCCCAGCGGCTTCACCTGGTCCTTCGGCACCCCTTGAACGATGTGCTGGGTCAGCACCGGGCTCTGCGTCGGCTCCACGGCGATGCACTTCACCGACGGCTTGCGCGACTTCAGCACCTCGCCGCACCCGGTGATCGTCCCGCCGGTACCGACGCCCGACACCAAAATGTCGATCGTTCCGCCGGTCGCGCGCCAGATCTCCTCGGCCGTGGTGCGGCGGTGGACATCGGGGTTGGCCGGGTTCTTGAACTGCTGCGGGATGAACGCCTTCGGCTCCCCACCCGCTTCCTGGAACATTTCCATCGCCTTCGACACGGCGCCTTTCATGCCCAACTCGCGCGGGGTCAGCACCAGCGTGGCGCCGAGCGCCTTCAAGAGGCGCTGGCGCTCCAGCGACATGCTTTCGGGCATCGCGACCGCGAGTTTGTAGCCCCGCGCAGCGCACGTAAACGCGAGACCGATACCGGTGTTACCGCTCGTCGGCTCGACGATGAGCGTGTTTGGTCCGATCTTGCCGGCCTTCTCCGCGGCGTCGATCATCGCCACCCCGATGCGGTCCTTCACCGACCACAGCGGGTTGAAGTTCTCCAGTTTGCCGATCACCGTGGCCTTCGCGTCACCCACTACCTTCCGAAGGCGGATGCACGGAGTGTTCCCGAACGTCTGCGTGATGTCGTCGTAAACGTGACCGCGAAAGGTGGTATCGGTGGCCATTGAAGGTTCCCCCGCACGAAGAGTCAGAATGCTGAGTCAGGTTCTATTGTATCGGGAAGTGCAAGCACGCGGGTGGAGTCGAACAAGGGAACTCCGCAATCAGCCCACCAGCCGAAGCAGCGCGGCGGGGTAGCGGTCAAGTAGCGCCGCGTAGTCCGGAATTGCACGCAACGCGCGCACGAGCGATTGCCGCTCATCCAGATCGAAGCGACAGTCCACACAGACGGGAAGCGGCAAGGTAAAGGCAACGTCTTGGCCGATCTGCTTCGGCCCTTCCACTTCGGTCTGTTTCATCATGCGGTTAGCAGCGATCAACCCGGGTAACCCACCGATCAGAGCTCCGAGCAAACAACCTGCTGCCGCCTGCTCCCGCGGCGTACCCGACGCCGTCGTCATGCGCCCGCGCTCGCACTCGACCGCGACATGAACCACGTCACCAGTTTCCCGGAAGCACACCGAGCACTCTCGGGTGCCCGGTAGCAACCCTTTCAACAGCAGCGCTTCAACGCGCACCGCCGCAGACAAAACAGCTTCCCCGGCGGCCAACCGGAGTTGATGCAACGGCGGCACTTCGATCGCGCGCCCACACACGCACAGTAACGAAGCTCCAGCGTTCGCGGCGCTGGCCTCGCGCGTCTGGCCACACGCGCACCGCACTTCGTAACTCATGTGCTCACCGGTATCGAGTCAGCGTGGCGCAGAGAATCGTAGTAAAGGCCAACGTCGCGATGCGCCCAGCACCGTCCAATCGAAAAGCGAACCGAAATAGCGATGTCGCGCAGCTCCCCAACGGGGAATTGTTCGCCCCTTGAACTTGCTGTACCGTATCGGAACCGCCGACACCACCAACACGCCCGAGAACGAGCCGATGAGCGCGCCCGAGTACGTTCGCGTCCCGTGTTCCGAGTGCCACGCTAACGTCAAGGTTGAAACGGCCGACCTCGGCGAGTGGGTCACTTGTCCGAAGTGCGATCAGGACTTTGTGGCGAAAGACCCGAACGCACCGAAACCGAAGCCGAAGGCGCGCCCGGTTGCGCGAAGCGACGACGACGACCGCCCGCGCCGTGGCAAAGGTAGTGGCCCGGCGAACGACTTCAGCTTCGACCGCGCGGCGGGCGAAGAGGACGACGAGTACGACCGCCCGCGCCGCCGCGGACCGCGCCCGGGAACGTGCCCGAATTGCGGGAACCGCCGATCCGCAAAGGTGTCGTTCACGTGGTGGGGCGGGCTCATCGGGCCAGCGATCTTCGGATTGGTTTCCTGCACCCGGTGCCGCACGCAGTACATGAAGAGCAGCGGCCAAAAGCTCGGGGTGCTTCAGATCGGCTTGTACTCTCTGGTCGTCTGTGTGATCGGCGTGATCGTATTCTTTGCCCTTCAGTTCGCAGCGCGGTAACCGGCACACGGGCGGAATGCGGTGCGTGACAATCACGGCAGCAAATCGGCGACGAGAATCGAAGTGACCGTCGTGCCGTCGAGAACGAGCGGAACCGCGTCGCCGGGCGCGTAGCTTTGCACAGAAGCGTAAGCCGGAGCGGCGCCCGGGCCGGACGGTTGCGTGTGGACCTCGACCCGGCGGTCTTCAAGATTGATGATCCAGTAGCAAGCGACATTCGCCCGGGCGTTGATGCGGGCCTTGTCGCGCTGGTCGCGGAGCAGCGAAATATTCGCGACCTCAATGACGAGCGCGGTGTCGGCCGTGGTCGGGTGCCGCGTCGTGTAGTCAGCCGGGTCTTCGCGCACGACTGCGAAATCCGGTTCCGGGCGACTATCAGAAAGTGCCAGCATGCCTTGTTCGCGAATGTCCCACCCTGTCGAAAATGCACGCGAGAGTCGCTTACGAATACGGAGCGCCGTGCCGTCGTGTGCAGGGTTTTTGGGCACCTTGAGCACCACGTAGTTTTCAAGCAACTCGACAGCGTCGTCTGGCGTAAAAATGCCCGCCCCAACCATGCGGTCGTACCGCTCGGTCGAGAACTTCGCGATCGACGCCTCGTTCAGGAACGTCGGCGTACAAGGCGCGGCAGTCAGTACAGCGGACATGTAAGTCCTCCCTCCTTGGGCGTTCCCGATTTATACCGCGAAGCAGCGCCGCCCCTCCAGCCGGGTTGACGCGCCGTTACGCCACGGGCATCGGGTCGGCGTGGTAGAGGTGGTGCGGGCGGTTCTCTGCGTCGTGCCACGCCGCCGTCTTCGGCAACCCCAGTGCGCTGTAAATGGTCGCCGCGAAGTTTTCCGGCGTCTGCGGATCGGTCGCCGGGAAGCCGCCGTTCTTGTCCGACGAGCCCACCACGCGCCCGCCGCTCACCCCGCCGCCGGCGAGCAGAACCGACTGCACCGCGCCCCAGTGGTCGCGACCCGGCCCCTTGTAGTGTTGCGTCAAGGTGCTGATGCGCGGGGTGCGCCCGAACTCGCCCGCCACCACGACCAGCGTCGAACCGAGCAACCCGCGCTGATCGAGGTCGGCAATCAGCGCGGACAGCGACCGGTCCGTCGGCGGGAGCAGTTTGTCTTTCAGGTGCGGAAACGCGTTCCCGTGCGTGTCCCAGCTCTCGTTGTTGCCCAGGTTCACCTGAACGAGGTTCACCCCGGCTTCGACGAGGCGGGCGGCCATCAGCAACGACCAGCCGAACGCGTTGTTGCCGTACCGCTCCACGTCCCGCGGGTCCGCCCGCTTCAGATCAAACGCCGCCCGCACCCGGGCGTCGGTGAGCAGGCTCACGGCGTCGGCGCGCGAGCGGTCGAACGCGCCCGTGCTGGCGGCTTCGGCCAGCGTCTTGCGCTGCTTGTCGAGGTGGGCCAGCACATCGAGCCGGTCCGCGAACCGTTCAGTTCCGATCCCCTGCGGAAGGCTCAAGTCGGGCAGAGTAAACCCCTTACGCACAGGCTGAAACGGCCGCTGCTGGTGGTCGAACTCGTACTCGGGGTACGCGCCGTAAGCCTTCGGCTCGAACGCGCTGGCTTCGAGGAACCACGGATCGCGGGCGCGCCCCATGACGCCCGCGAACTGCCCCGGGATCACACGACCGGTGTTGTGGACGATCCGGTCCGGCAGCACGAGGGCGGGCGGCAGGTTGTTTCGCGCCCGCGTGACCGCGCCCGCGATCGCGGCGAGACTCGGATGGTCGGTCGGCTGCGGCTTGCTCGGGTTGAACCCGACCGGCGCGTCCGAGCGGCCGGTGAGCATGATGTGGTGCCCCAGCGAGTGGTCGTTCGACTTGTGCGTCAGCGAGCGCACGACGCACCACTTGTCCGAGCACGCGGCGAGCTTCGGCAGGTGTTCGGTGACGCGCAGACCGGGGGTCTTTGTCGCGGTGGTGCCGAACTCGCCGCGGATCGAGTCCGGGGCGTTCGGCTTCGGGTCGAAGCTCTCGTGCTGCGCGAGCCCGCCGGAAAGGAACACGTAAATGACCGCTCGCGCCCGCGGATTCGGTTCCGCGCGGAGCGAACGGAGCGGTGCTATTCCGAGGCCGAGCAGGCCGACGGCGCCGGCCTGGATCGCATCGCGGCGCGTCAGGTGAGGGTGGGTGAACGGGGACATGGCAGCGCTCTGGCGGGTGGGATCGTTCGACTATCCCGCAACCGCACGGCCGTGTCCAGAGGGTAGCGTGGGCCGAACAGCACTTTCAGCGCCGGGCCGGCACCTGTGCTGGTCAGAGTGTGACCGCGCGGGGGCAAATTTTGTTTGATCTCGCTTGACGAATGTCGTTTTCTACCGTCCTATTAATTCACGGCCGCGGCGCCGCAACACGTGCTCGCCCCTGGGCTCCGATCCGGCGCGGATTAACGACGGAACTTTTCACCGCGATTCGCGTCCAACGGAGACACGTCGGTTCGGACCGGCTCCGTCAGCGAACACCCGACTCCAGGATTCGCAGCAATGGTACTCATCTCTCCCCGGTTACGGTCCGCCGGCCGGTTCCTGTGTGCGGCGGCGCTGGCCCTGGTCGTCGTTGCGACGTGCGCGCAACTGGCCCAGGCCCAAGACGCCCCGACACCCGCGAGCGGCAAAGAGCAGACCGGCAGCGGCCTCATCGTGTTCATGCTCGAGTCCCTGGGCATCGTGTTCGGCCTGCCGCTGCTGCTCATCTCCCTCGCCATGCTCGCGCTGGTGGTGCTCCTGTTTCTCGACCTCCGCATGAGTTCCGCCATCCCGCCCGGGTTCGTCGACGAGTTCACCGACATCGTGAACAAGCGCAAATTCAAGGAAGCATTCGATATGGCGCGGAACGACCCGTCGTTCCTCGGCCAGGTGCTGACCGCCGGCATGAGCCGCCTCCAGTACGGGCTCGAGGACGCCCGCGAGGCCGCGATGAACACGCTGGAAAGCATCAAGAGCGATAAGGAGATGAAGAACAACTACAACTCGGTGATCGCGACCGTCGGCCCGATGCTCGGGCTGGTGGGCACGGTGTGGGGGATGATCCGGTCGTTCTCCGTGCTCGCGACCGCGACCCAGGTGAACCCCTCGGAGTTGGCCAAGGGGATCTCGCACGCCCTCGTGGTGACGCTGTTCGGGGTCGCCATCTCGGTGCCCGCAATCTTCTTCAACGCGTTCTACCGGAACCGCATCACTCGCGTAACGATGGACGTGGGCCACATCGCCGACGACCTGCTCACGCAGATGTACCACAACTCCAAGAAGGCCGCGGCCGCACCGCCCACGACCCCCGCGCCCGCCAACGGCGCGCCCCCGACGGCGCGCTAGGACGCCCGGGCTAGAAGTTAAGGCACGGGCCGCCGCCGGCCCGTAACTCCGGCCCCACGCTCCCCCTTCACCCTCACTGGTCGCCGACCATGAGCCACGGCAGCAGCGACAAGTGCGAACCGAACTTCACCCCGCTGCTCGACCTCGTGTTGCAGCTCGTGATGTTCTTCATGCTGTGCGCCAACTTCGTCATGGACCAGACGAACGTGGACATCAAGCTCCCGCTGGCAACCACCGCCAAGGCGATCGAAGCGACCGAGCCCTACGTGCTCTACCTGAACGTGAACGAAAAGGGGCAGGTGATCTACCCGCCGGGCGCGCTGGGCAAGGACGGCGAGTCGTCCGACAACCCGGTCCAGCTCGCGATCTGGCTGAAGCGCCGGGCCGACGAGGACCGGCTCATCGCCGGCCCCGGTAACGAGGACAAGCCGCTCCGCACGCTCATCGTGCTGCGGGTTCATAAAGCGTGCCCGTTCGAGAAGACGTACCCGGTCATGAAGGCGTGCCGCTCCGCGGGGTACCAGCGGGTTCAGTTGCGCGCCATCCTCGCCGGCAGCGGGCCGGGCTGACGCGACACCAACACACGGTCGCCCGCGAACTGCCGGCACGTGCGGCGCGCCCCCAGCGAACCAACGCGGGTGCGAAACGAGAAACGAGTTGGCCCATGTTGAGGCACACACGCAAGCGCACCGGCACCGACTTCGTCGAGCCGGAGCTGCCGATCACGCCCATGCTGGACATGTCGTTCCAGTTGCTCGCGTTCTTCATCCTGACGTTCAAGCCGGCCCCGACCGAGGGCCAGATCATGCTCTCGCTGCCGAAGGAAGACGGCGGCGGGCAAGGCATCCCGAGCCCCGCCGTGGCCGACGCCCCGGTCCACTACATTGTTCGCGTGCTCGCCACCGACGACGGCGACATCGGACAAATGACGCTCAGCCAGGAAGGGAGCGCCGCGGAGCCCAAAGAGCTGAAATCCGGGCTCCACAAGCGCCCGGACGGGTCGGACATGTCTATGATCGAGGTGTACCAGAAGGAGCTCAGCGACCGGGAGCCGCAGAAGCAGCCCGCGAAACTGACGCTCGAACTCGCGCCGCGGCTGTCACAGGACAATGTCGTCCGCCTCGTGGACACCGGAACCAGCGCCGGGTTCACCGACATCTCGCCCGTGCCCATCGACAAAAAGAGCCGGTAGAACTCGGGGTGAAATGCAAGAGCGAGCGGAGGTACACGTTAGCTCCGCAGCATTTCATCCCGTCGGCCTTGGACGGCGTCCAAGAGCCGTGCTGAACCATTGCGCCCGTCTGGTTTCCAGTTCCGCAGCAACGGCTGAGGGCGTGGGAACCGGATCGGAACTTGGAACTTCTGCCGGTATTCGTCGTCAAATGAGGTGTTGGAGGGGCACGCATGTCCGTCGGGACCGTGGGAACCGTACCGCTGAAACTCAAGGCCGCCGCACTCTTCGCGCTCGCGGTGCTGTCCGGCTTCGCGCACGGTCCGTTCTCGACGGTCGGCACCGCAAGCGCCCAGCCCACCAACAGCTCAAACGCGAGTGGTCAGACCAAGGGGAACGGCGAAAAAGAAAAGCCCAGTGAGGCGGACCTCAACCCGCTCGACCGACGAGACCCGGTGCCGGCCGACTCGCCCCGCCGCAAGGGGTACGATCAGCTCCGCATCCCGGACACCGACCGCACAATCTTTGCCGAAATTGCGGACTTCAAACCGGTCGCGGCCCAGGACAAGAACCCGCGCGAGTACGACGCCTGGATCGAGTACGTCCTGCACGCGCGAAAGCAGAACACCCACGACCTCAACGAACACGGCATCCGCGACCTCGTCCCGCTCGAGTTCGCCAAGTTCCCTCGCGCGTACCGAACCGAGCTGGTCCGGTTCGACGGCAAGCTGAGCTGCGTCCGGCGACTGGTGCCGCCGCCCCAGTTGCGCAGTTCCGGCGTGAGCGCGCTGTACGAGGCCCGCCTCGTGCCGCTCGACGAATCGCCCGCCACGCCAGTATCGTTCGTGTTCACCGATCTGCCAGAATCACTCGCCGCGGTGAGCGGAAAAGCGCCCGAGGAGTGGCTCGACGCCGACGGGTGGGTCACCGCGACCGGGTACTTCTTCAAGACCATGAGCGTCGCGGGCGAGCAGGGCAGCGCGGTTGTGAACCTGCCGCTTCTCATCGGAAAGGGGCTGACCCCACTTCCCGGGCCGCCTCCAGGGAGCCCGACGCCGACCGCGCTCGACAAGAGCCTGCGGCTCTACAAGTTCATTCAGGACGACGTGAAGATGACCCGCGCCCGGCCGACCGCGGCCACGTGGGCCGAGGTCGCGGCGTACAACCGGGTCGTGCTGCACGCCGCACGGTTCTCCGCGGAGGAACTGGAGCGCGACGCCGTTACCGACGTGCGGTTCGCGGACCTGTTCGAGGAGCCGCGGATCGGCCACCGGCTGTCGCTCGTCAAGTTCGAGGGCCGGCTGATTTCGCTGCGGCGCATGGACTCGAACGACTGGCTCGGCGCCGCCGGCGTGACCCAGCTTTTCGAGGGCTGGCTGATCCCCGACCACGAGCAGCGCGGGAACCCGGTGTGTGTCGTGTTCAGCGAGCCACTCGACGGCGTTGACCCGGCCCGGCGCGTCAACAAATGGGTGACGTTCGCGGGCTACTCCTTCAAACGCATGCGGTACGAATCCGCCGAGGAGGACGCCAAGAACCCGTCGAAGCACATCGACAAACTCGCCCCGCTGCTGATCGGGAAGAAGCCGATCGGGCGCCAAGACCCCGAGCAAGCGACACCCGTAACGTGGAACGCGTTCGGCGAGGGGACGATCATCGGCGCGGCGCTCTTAATCTTGTGCGCGGGGGTGTTTGCGCTCTGGTACCGCCACGGCGACCGACAGGCCCGGGCGGAAATGGACGCGGTGCGGGGCCGGAATCCGTTCGATCCGCCCGCGTAAGGACCGAAACACGATCTATTGGTTGAGTGTCACGAACCGCATATCAGCCCACTTGCAGCTTGCCCTGGTGATTCGGCTGCCGCTCCCCGCCCGGCGCAGCCCCGAGGAGAACGACCGTGAGCGAGAAAGCAGTCAAAGAGCCGAAGGAGGCGGTGATCCGTCGGGTGGAGTTTGCTGCGGAGACCGCTCAGGACCGATTCCTGATGAAGTACGTCCCGGCGTGCCTCATGAGTGGCGCGATCCACGTCGGCATTCTGGTGCTGGCGATCGTGTTCTTCGGCTTCCGAACCGCCGAAACCAAGCAACCGGACAAGCCGCTCACCACCACCGCCGAAAAGTCGGACGAACCCGAGCAGCCGAACCTTACCACCGACGACCTCGGTGTGGACTCCAAAATCGAATCGGCCCTGCCCGAGATCGATCGGCTCGACACGAAGACGGTGGACGAAAAAGTCACGATGGACAACATCGGCCAGCCGACCGTGCAGGACAACGACCTCCAGGGTGCAACTCTCCCGGGCATCTCGGACACCCGCGAGTTCACCACCCCGGGCGTCGCCGGTGACACCGGCTCGTTCATGACGGGCGGCGGCGGCAACGCCGGGATCGGCAACGCGATGGTCCAGGGCCGGTCGGGAGCGACCAAATCGCGCCTGTTGCGCGAGGGCGGCGGCAACGCGGAGAGCGAGCGCGCCGTGGGGTTGGGGCTGGCGTGGCTGGCCAAGCAACAAAAGGCGGATGGCGGGTGGACCTACGACCAGGGCCGCAAGGAGGAGCGCGCCGCCGCCACCGGGATGGCGCTGCTGCCGTTCCTCGCGGCCGGCGTGACCCACAAGAAGAGCAAGGAGTTCGAGCAGAAGAACTACGACCAAGTGGTTCACAAAGGGCTCGGGTTCCTGATGAAGCTGTGCTCCCCGAGCGGGGCGAGCGCCGGGCGCATGAGCAACGACGTGTACGCCCAGGGCATCGCCACCATCGCCCTGTGTGAGGCGTACGGCATGACCAAAGACCCGACCCTCAGACCATACGCACAGGCGTCCATCAACTTCATCCAGCGCACCCAGGGGCCGAACGGGAGCTGGGGGTACAACAACGCCGGCAACGGGGACACCTCGATCGTCGGCTGGCAGATCCAGGCGCTCAAGGCCGCGAAGCTGAGCAAAGAGCTCGTGGTCGACGACCGGGTGATACAGAAGGCCGAAAAGTTCCTCGATCTGGCCGCGGCCGGCTCGCGGAAATCGATGTACGGGTACACCGACAACTCCGACGCCAAACCGGGCACCGCGCGGACCGCGGTCGGGTTGCTGTGCCGCTATTACATCTCGGGGTGGGGGCCGAACAAAGACGGCATGATCGACGGCGTCAGCGGGCTGATGAAAGTGGGTCCCCTCTCATCGGCCACCGGAAAACCGCCCGCCGTCAAAGAAATGTACTACTACTATTACGCGACCCAGGTCGTTCACTTCTGTGAGGGTGACGACTGGAAAACGTGGAACGAAGGACCGAGACAGGCCGACGGCACCCGCAAAGGCGGGATGCGCGACTGGCTGGTTCAAACGCAGCTCCGAGCCGACACGAACGCCGGGAGCTGGGACATCGAAGACGGCTGGATCGGGCGCGGGTGCGGGCGGCTCGGCACGACCTGCATGTGCCTCCTGACGCTGGAAGTTTACTACCGCCATCTGCCGCTGTATAAGCGCGGCGCCGATGGTAAGGCGGTCCAAATCATCGAATGACAGCCTCGTTTCCGCCCGTCGATGCGTGGTCCCCGTTTGTGCGCAAACGGGGACCACGCATCGCTCCCTTTTGACCCAATCAGCAACTTCTGCCCGCGACCATCACCCTTCACATCCGATCACACACAAATCCTTATCTATCAACATTTTACAACTCGCTTATTGGGCTTTACCGAGAATTCAAAAGCGGGTAAAATACTGACTCAATGAACACTGCCCGGCGAGGGGCCGGTTGACACGAATATCGAGGACCGTGTGGGGACGCCGACGGCGCGCTGGAACGGCTTCCTGGTGCTGCCGGAAAACCGTGTCGCGGTTCGGGCACTCCGGTCGGTGTGCCGCTCGGTACTCACGAGGCGACGCCCCGGTGCGAACCCGGTCGTCCTGCACGGACCGCCGGGAACCGGTAAGTCGCGACTCAGCGCGTCGCTCGTGCAGCAGCTCGCGAACACCTCCGACGGCGTTTCCGCGCAGGTGGTTTCAGCGGGCGATGTGGCCCGCGCGGCGGACGAGGGGCTCGACGACGACGCGTTCGTGAGTTGCGACCTTCTCGCGCTGGAAGACGTGCAGCACCTCAGCGCCCGGGCCGCCGAAGACGCCACCGAGTTGCTCGACCGCCGAACCGCACGCCGCCGGGCCACGGTCGTGACCGCCAGCGCCGGACCGGCCCAACTCGCCCATCTCCCACAGCGGCTGACGTCGCGCCTCAGTTCTGGTCTGGTTGTGCGGCTCGAACCGCTGAGCGCTCCAAGCCGGTTGGCGATCCTGGCGGAAGCCGCGCGCCAGCGACAGGTGCGGCTCACTCCCGACGCGCTCGAGTGGCTCGCGTCCCAAACAACCGGCGGCGGGGTGCGCACCACCCTCGGCTTGCTCCAGAACCTCGCACAAGTGGCCGCGGCGTTCCCGGGGCCGTTGACGCGCGTCGACGTGCAACAGGCGCTTGCAGATTCGGGGCAACCGACATCCGCGGCCCCCGACATTTCGGGGATCGTAGAGCGGACGGCCGCCGCCTTCGGAGTAACCGTCAAGGAGTTGCTCGGCGTCAGCCGGCTTCGCGGCGTGATGCGGCCCCGTCAGGTTGCGATGTACCTGGCACGCGAGTTAACAGGACTGTCCCTGCCGCGCCTCGGTGCCGCGTTCGGACGGGATCACACAACCGTTCTCCACGCCTGCCGCAAGGTGGAAGCGGAAGTGGCCGCCGATCTCTCCCTCGCGAAACAGGTGAACGACCTGCGAACGGCACTGGGTTAACGGTCCCCTTTGGCAGCGGAAGCCGGCGCACAACCCTGTGGAAAACTTGGCGCGCGATTGGCGCGCACGTTTTCTCAACTGGCGCGCGACGGGCGACGTTACGAGCGGGTGACGGGCGGGGTGATCGGCGCGGCACGGAATATCACCGGCGCGTCACTCGCGCGCCAGGTTTTCCACAGGCCGATCAAGGGACAAAACACTTGAATTGCTAGGAGTTCATGGTGGTTGTGGGCGGTGCGCGCCAAAATAGCGGCCCGCCTTACTACTGCTACTGGATGTTTAAAATAAAGGATAACAAGTAAATGGGTGGAGCAAGACGCGAAGCCCTCAACACACCCCACGGAAGGCGGAGGAGGGCACCATGAAGGTGACGTGTCAGCGGGACAGTTTGCTCACGGCGTGTCAGCTCGTTCAGGCTGCCGTAGCCCAGCGCACCACGAAGCCGGTGCTGAGCAACATCAAAGCCGTTGCCCAGGACGACGCGATCACGCTGGTCGCTTACGACACCGAGGTGGGCATCCGCTACGAGCTGCGCGGCATTACCGTCGCCCGGGCGGGCTCGTGCATTCTGCCCATTACCGAGCTGGTGAAGATCCTCCGCGAGAGCAGTGACCCCGAGATCAGTCTGGACGCGGGCAAAGAAGCGGTCGTCGCGAAGACGAGCGGCGGGAAGTTCGAGATGCCCAGCTTGGACGTGAACGAGTTCCCGGACATTCCCGAGTTCGATGACGGCGGCCGGTACCACGAGATCACCGCCGGGGTGCTGCGGGCGATGCTCCGGCGGACCTCCTTCGCCGCGGACAAGAAAGACACCACCGCGCGGTTCTCGCTGACGGGCGTTCTGTGGGAGGCGGACGGCAAAGAGGCGCGACTGGTGGCCACCGACACCAAGCGGCTCGCGGTGTGTAAAGGTGAGGCGGTCGTTTACGGCGTGGTCGATGACGTGAAGGCGATCCACGTCGTGCCGCTGAAGGCCGTGACGCTGCTGGAGAAGAACCTGACGGACGACGGCGAAACGGTGCGCGTCGGGTTGCGGGCCAACGACGCCTTGTTCAAGACCGAGCGGGCGACGATCTACACCTCGCTGGTGCAGGGCAAGTTCCCGCCGTACCGCGACATCATCGGGAAGACGACCAAGGAGGCGACCCAGAAGGTGCCGCTGCCCGTTCAGGGGTTCCTGTCGCGCGTGCGGCAGGCCGCCATTATGACGGACGACGAGAGCATGCGGGTGGACATGACATTCGACCCCGGGTCCGTGGTCATGAAGGCCCGCGGGGCGAAAACGGGGGCGTCGGAAGTGACCCTGGAGCTTCCGGATTACGACGGCCCGCACACCGAGATCGCGTTCGACCCGTCGTACCTGGTCGAGTTCCTGCGGGCGATCGAGAACGAGCCGACGGTGGTGCTGGAGATGTCCACCGGCACCCGTGCGGCCCTGTTCACCTGCGGCGACAACTACTCGTACCTTGTGATGCCGCTGACCGGCTGAGGCGCGGTCACGCGGCATCCGGAACGCGGAAGGAAAGCCGCAGAGGGGTGTCGCGGCGTGTTCAGGTCTTTTGGGTTGGCAATTCCGCACGAGCTGGTGGGCCATGCACAAAGAGCAGCGCGACGGCAGGCAGGAACAGCTCTCCGACATCCTCGGGAAGTTGTTCACGTCCCGCGGCTGGGGGCGCAAGAACGACCGGCTGCGGATCGAGTCGGCGTGGGCCGAGGCCGCCGGCCCGGAACTGCTGAAGGACACACAGGTGCTGGTGATCAAGCGCGGGGTGATGGAGGTCGCCGTGCGCAACGCGGTGCTGATGTCGGAACTGGCCCAGTTCCACAAGCGCAAGTTGTTGACAAAGCTCCGCGCCGCGATGCCCGGGGTCACGCTCACCGACCTGAAGTTCCGCGCGGCGGCGTGGTGAGGTCTTCGTGGGGCGGCCGGGGCCGCGTGGCCCGCCCGGTCTTGTTCGAACCGACAGAGCCAGGCTTACTGGAGAGGAACGCAGCACGATGAGTACCGAAACGCTGGGCAACGTCGGGTACACCGAAGACAACCTGCAAACGCTCAAGGACGCCGCCCACATCCGGCACCGGCCCGGCATGTACATCGGCAACACCGACATCGAGGGCATGCACCACCTCGTCTGGGAGGTCGTGTACAACTCCGTGGACGAGGCCCTCGCCGGGTTCTGCAAGAACATCTTCATCACGGTTCACAGCGACGAGTCCATTACCGTTTCCGACGACGGGCGCGGCATCCCGGTCGGGGTGAAGGCCGAGACCGGCAAGTCCACCCTGGAAGAGGCGCTGACGATCGCGGGCTCGTCGGGGAAGTTCAACAACGACGCCTACAAGACCTCGGCCGGGCTGCACGGGATGGGCGCGAAGGCCATGAACGCGCTGTCCGAGTGGTGCACGGCCGAGATCAAGCGCGACGGCCGCGTGTACAAGATGGAGTTCGAAAAGGGGTACGCGACCAGCAAGCTCGAGGACCTCGGGCCGGCGCCGAAGGGGCAGACGGGGACCACGATCACCTTCAAGCCGGACCCGGAGAAGTTCGGCGACATCCTGTTCGACTACGACCGCCTCGGCACCCGGTTCCAGCAGATCAGCTTCCTCAACAAGGGGCTGAAGCTGGCCCTCGCCGACGAGCGCGTCGGTAAGAGCGACACGTTCCACTCCGAGCGGGGCATCGCCGAGTACGTCGAGGTGCTCAACCGGAGCGAGCAGACGAACTACCCGCTCATCTACATCAACAAGCAGATCGAGGGGGTGACGGTCGAGGTGTGCTTCCAGTACACCCAGGGCGAAACCAAGCTCGAGATGTGTTTCACGAACAACGCCTACAACAAGGACGGCGGCACGCACCTGTCCGGGTTCCGCGGCGGGCTCACCCGGGCGATCGGGCACTACGGGAAGAAGGCGAACCTGTTCAAGGAGATCGAACTCCGCGGCGACGACTTCCGCGAGGGCCTCACCGCGGTTATTAACATCAGCCACCCGCAGCCGAAGTTCGAGTCGCAGACGAAGGTGAAGCTCACCAGCCCCGAGGTCGAGGGGCAGACGTCCAGCGTCGTGTACGAGGTGCTGTCCGACTACCTGGAGCGGAACCCCAAAGAGGCCGAGCGGATCTGCAAAAAGGTGCTGCTGACGGCCGAGGCCCGGATCGCGGCGAAGAAGGCCCGCGACGCCGTGAAGGGCCGCAAGGACGCTCTCAACAGCGGCGGGCTGCCCGGGAAGCTGTACGATTGCAGCTCGCGCGACCGCGAGAACACCGAACTGTTTCTGGTGGAAGGTGATTCCGCCGGCGGCAGCGCCGAGAGCGGCCGGGACCGCGAGTTCCAGGCCATCCTGCCGCTGCGGGGTAAGGTGCTGAACGTCGAGAAGGCCAAGTTCGAGAAGCTGCTGGAGAACAACGAAATCTCCGCCCTCATCTCGGCGGTCGGGGTGGATATTGACAACGTCGAGGACGTGAGCAAGGTCCGGTACGGCAAGATCATCATCATGACCGACGCCGACGTGGACGGTCAGCACATCCGCACCCTGCTGCTCACGTTCTTTTTCCGCCAGATGCGGAAGCTGATCGAGGCGGGGCACGTGTTCGTCGCCCGGCCGCCGCTGTACAAGGTCACGCAGAAGAAGGAAACGCGGTTCATCCAGTCGCGGGAAGAGATGGTCACCCAGCTCACCACCCGCGGGCTGAAGAACACCACCCTGCGTGTCACCCAAGTGGACCGGCCGGCGCGCGACATCAGCGGCGACGAGCTGACGAAACTGCTGCCGCTGCTCGACGAGGCCGAAAGCGCGGTCGTGGGGCTGGAGCGCCGCGGGCGCAACCTGGACGAGCTGCTGACGCGGGCCGTGGACGGCCTGTTCCCGACCTACAACCTGTACGAGCGCGAGAAGAACAAGGAGCACTGGTTCCGCACCACGGACGAAGTGGCCGCGTTCAAGCAGGCGCTCGCGGACGAACTGAAGCGGGAGCCGGTGGTCGGTGAGGACTACACGCTCGACGAGTGGCACGACCTGAAGTCGCTCAACCGCGCCGTCGCGAAGCTGAAGACGTTCGGGTTCGACGCGGCCGATTTGGTGCCGCTCCAGCGGATCGCCGGGCGCGAGCCCCCGGTGCGCTACACCCTCGACCACGACGGCAGCAACAAGTCGCTGGTCAGCCTGCGCGAGCTGGTGATCGAGATCCGGCGGTTGGGTGAAAAGGGCATCGCGGTGACGCGGTTCAAAGGGTTGGGCGAAATGGATCCCGAGGAGCTGTGGGCGACCACGCTCGACCCGCAGTACCGCACCCTGCTCAAGGTGACGCTCAACGACGCGTTCAAGGCCGAGGAGATGTTCCGCACGCTGATGGGCAAAGAGGTTCAGGACCGCAAGGCGTTCATCTTCAGCAACTCGCTCAAGAGTGTTGAGGACATCGACTACGGCGCGTGATCCCGGGTTCGATTTGCGCCCCGTGCCCGCGCGAGCTGTTGTTTCGCGCGGGCACGGGGCTTTTCGTTCAGCGCTGGAGCTAGGTGCGATAGTAACCCGGCACGCGGGCGCTATTTGGGTTTGAACGTGCTGAACAGATCGGGTGTGTCGGCGTCGGCCCCTTCCATCGCTACCGCTTTCTGTGCTGCTTCGACCCGCTCCTTGACCCGCTTGAGTTCGGCGTCGTACCGCGTGAACAGTTTGTCCTGATCTTCCTTACTCAGTTTGAGCCGATCCAGCTTTTCGGTCGTCGCCTTGATCCGGTCCAGTGCGGCCTGCTGCTTCTCCTTGGGCTCACGCTTTTCCAGGGTTTCAGCGTAGACGTTCAGGTTCGCAACAAACTCCCTCATCAGCGCATCCGGACCGCCGCACCCGGTGACACAAAGGAGTAGGGCGCCGACCGCCCCGTAGGCAGCGTATCGTTTCACGTCGCGGGTTCTCGTAATGTGTGCGCATCGTTGAGCACCGGAAACGGACCCGGTGCTGTCACAAGCGGCACTATACGGCGAACGGCGCGCCACCGCCAACGGCGGTGGCCGGAAAGTAACGGTCAAGGGCTATGGCAGTTTCGCGTCCGGTGGGAGCTTCAACTCGGTTCCTTCGGCGAGCGGCTGGTTCGTGTTCGGGATGTGGTCGTTACGGGCTCTGATTTCGCGCCAACGTTGGTAATCTCCCATCGTTTCGTGGGCGATTTGTTGCAACGTTCTTCCGCCGCGTGGAACGACGTAGACCCCGCGCCCGTTGGTTCCGGCGGGCGGGTTGGTCGCAGGAGCGCTCCAGTTCGTGCCGTCTGCTGGCGGGGTGGTGCGCGTCCCGTTCGTTCCCCCAGTTGTGGTCGGGAACTGGCGCTCAAGGACGTACTTGGGTGGAACGTTGACGTATCGCCCGCCCTGGAGCGACTGGCTCTGGTTGTACGACCGGAGCGCCGCCGCGTACTTCTTGCTGTTGTACCACTCCTGGCTGATCGACTCGTAGGTGTCGCCGTCCTTGACGTGGTAGATGTCCACGTCGTAGCTGGTCATCGGCGCCCGTTCGGGCACGGTCGGCTTCACCTCTGTTGTGCCCCCAGCCTTGGTGAACGTGGCTGTGTTGCTCGGCGGTTGAAGCGCCGGCGCCGGTGGTTCAACCGCTGGAGGTTGAATCACCGGTTGGCTGAATGGCTTTTCACCACCGGCCGCCCCGACAGCAGGGAGGAAGTTGGGGGTGGGCGCGACTACTCCTTTGGGATCCAGGCTGTTTCGCTCGTTGCCCTGGGGCGGGACTACTGCGGGGGGAACCGCTAGTCCTGCGGCCGGATTGCCCGAAGGCGGGGCCACAGATATGGGATTCGGATTCGGGAGCGGTACCGTCGGCGTTCCTACGGTGCCTGTTGGTGCGGTCATCGCCGGTGGCGCCGTAACAGCCGGCGCCGGTGGAGTGGTACCAGTCCTGGGCGCAGACATTTCGGGAGGCTTCGGCGTGCCAGGGCTACCCGGTTGCAGGGGGCTACCCAAACCGCTGGCGGGTGCCGCAGGAAGTGCTAGCGATGGTGCGGGAAAAACGTCAGACGGCGGAGTAAGTGCGGGTGCAGTAACCGGCGTTTCGGACACGCCCGGTGCGGGCGGTATCACGGGCGCTGGCAGCGGTGAAGCCGTGGGACTGCTCGGCAGTGGCAGCGCGGGTGCGAGGACCTGCACTCCGGAGCCGCTTGGACCGGCGGGTGTTGAAGGGGGATTCGAGCCCGATTTCGGGACCTGCATGTCGGGTGACTTGGGCGCACCGGCTCCGCTAAGCGGTTCTGAAGTCGTAGGTACGCCACTCTGTGGTGGTGCTGGCGTCGCGGGCGCACCAAAGTTTGGGAGAGCGGGAAGTGGTGGTTGCACTGGCGCAGGTGTAGATGAGCCGACCGGAGGATTTGACGGCTCCGAGCGCGCCGCTGGTGTACTCCCCCCAGTTGGCATAACGACCGGAACTGATGGCTCTTCAACGTTCAGCTTTGATTTTGGCGTTGGCGTAGCAAAGCTTGACGGTGGATCCACTTGCACGCGCGGTGAAGTGCCAGTAACGCCTGGTTGGGGCAAGGGTGATTCCGAAGTCGATGGGACTTGCGTAGGAGTGACGAAGCCAGAGCTACCGCCCGTTTCGTTTCTCGTCGACTTTTCAGGCAATGACGGCAGCAAGTGCGTTGGGATAGGTAGGGCCTTAGGAGCTTCGGGCGCCTCCGGAGCTTTTGAGGGTGCAATGGGTGTGGTATCTGCGGCGCCCGCGTTAGATTTCTGTTCTGCAGGTACCCCTTTCACCGGTTCAGGGCGCATCTTCGCCGGTGGTTCGGATGGTTGAACTTTTTCATCCAGCTTGGCTTTGGCAGTATCAGCGGTCGGCGCGTTCTGCGCAGGCGCCAGGAAGCGAATCGCCCCGGCCCCGGTGGCGATGCTGAGAACGGCGACAGTGGCGGTCAGTTGCTTGCGTGTGAACCGCTGAGTGAGTTTCGTAATGATCCCCACCGCAGGCTCGTCCGGAACAGGCACGCCGGCCGCTGCGGTGGTGACAGTGGCTGCGGTAGCAATTGCCGCGGCCAGTGGGGGCACGCTCGGAGTGGGCGCGCTCACGGCTTTCGGCGCCTCGACCTTGGGAGCCGGCTTCGGTTCGACTTTTGGCGCCTCAGCCTTTGGCGCTTCGACTTTTGGCGCTTCGACTTTTGGCGCCTCAGCTTTTGGTGCTTCGACTTTCGGCGCCTCAGCCTTTGGCGCTTCGGCTTTCGGAACTTCCGGCTTCGGCGCGGTGGGTTTCGGTGCCTCGACCTTGGGCGCGGGGCTGGCCGCGATGGCTGCGGGAGCCGGCGCCGGTGGAGTTGCAGTCAGGGCGGGGGCTGCGGGGGCGTTGAGCAGTGCTTCGACGAGCGATCCGACCCCGGTCGGCAGCGCCGCGGTGCGAGAGAACGCCGGTTTACCCGACACGTCAACGGCGATGGGCTCGGTCATCCGTGACCCCTTCATGTTGATGATTGCAGATTTGCGGTTGAGAGCCTGGACGCTCAATCGCAAATCGAAAATCACACCTACCCGATTCGTGTGGCCGCCCGCAGCTTCGCGCTTCGCGCCCGCGGGTTCCGGGCGACTTCCTCGTCCCCGGCCTCGACCGGCTTCTTCGTGAGCGGTCGCCACACGCCTTCCGTTCGTAACACGTGCTTCACCCGCCGGTCTTCGAGCGAGTGGAAGCTGATGATCCCGGCCCGCCCGCCCGGCTTCACCACCGTCGGCAGGACGGCGAGCAAGCGGTCGAGCGAACCGAGTTCGTCGTTGACCGCGATCCGGAGCGCCTGGAACACCCGCGTGGCCGGATCGATGCTCCCCGAACGCGGAACGCAACTTCGCACCACACTCGCGAGGTCCGCGGTGGTCGCGAACGGCCGCTCGGCCCGCCGCGCCGCGATTTTCTTCGCCACCCGGCGGGAGTGCCGCTCCTCGCCGTACTCCCAGAACACGTCCGCCAGCGCGCCCTCGCTCAACGAGTTGACCATGTCGGCCGCCGTGGAGCCGCTCGTGGGGTCGAGCCGCATGTCGAGCGGCCCGTCGTCCCGGAAGCTCAACCCGCGCGCCCGCTCGGCGAGCTGGTCCGAACTGAACCCCAGGTCCGCGAGTACGCCGTCTACCGCGGCGATACCGCGGGCGGCGAGCACTTCGGCCAACTGGTCGAAGTTCGCGTGAACCAGTTCGACCGGCAGCCCCGCGACCAGCGGCCGCGCGAGGGCGAGCATGGTCGGGTCCTGGTCCAGAGCGAGCACCCGCCCGGCGGGACCGATGCGCTCGGCGATGAGCCGGGTGTGCCCGGCGCCGCCGGTGGTGCAATCGACCCACGTCTCGCCCGGCCGCGGGTCGAGCAGCGCGAGCGTTTCGGCCGGCAGCACACTCACGTGAACCGGCAGGCGGTCGGCGGACATAGGCGCTTTCGGAAACTGGGTCAAGGCGAAGATGTGAGGCGGTTACAAAGGCCGGGCGCGACTTCAGCCCTGGACGATGTGCGGCGGGTCGGCGTCGTCGGGCGGCGGAAACCGCTGCCGCAGCGCGTTCAAGTCGATCCGCTGGAGGATGTCACACACCCGGTCCAGCGGCCGGTTCGTGTCCGCGGCCCACTGGATCAGGGTCAGGTTGTCGGCCCCGTCCACCAACCGGGCGGTGACCTCGTCAATCAGCTCGCGGTCGTGGGGAAACTGGCGGGAGAGGGCGCCGAAGTCCTCGCGCGGCATCGACAGCCAGAACCGGCGCCCGGTCAGGTGTGCGAGCGCCCGCCCCCGCACGAACGCCGGCCAGTGCCGCGCCACCCACTGCTGAATGGCCGCCTCGCCCAGGTCGTACCCGGCCTTCTCGCTCTCGATCCACCGGAACCGCTCGGCTTCTTCGCGGGCGTCGTCGTTCATGTCGGCCCTCCGGTCGCGCTCCCGGTTCCGGCGTCCGGGTTCCAAGTTTGGAGATCGTGAACCGGGTCGCCGCGCGCAACTTGGAACCCGGAACCGGGGACTTTCCGTCACCACCGGCTGAGGTTGGCCTGGGCCTTACCCATCAGCTCGGATCGCTTCAAGATCGCGTCGTGTGTGGCCAGCTTGTACAGGTCGCCGAGCGTCGGGTAGTTGAAGCAGGTGGACAGGAACAGGTTCGCCCCGCCCCCCGTCATCATCGCGGTCAGCCCCACGTGGATCAGCTCCGTCGCCTGCTCGCCGATCACGTGGACGCCGAGCAGTTTCATCTCCTCGCGGTCGAAGATCAGTTTCAGGAACCCGGTCTTGTCCCCGATGATCTTGCCGCGCGGGTTCTGGTCGTAGTCGGCGCGGCCGATCACGACCGGGATGTTCTTTTCTTTCGCCTGCGGCTCGGTGAGCCCGACCGAACTCACCTCGGGGATGGTGTAGATGCCGGCCGGGAGGTACTGCGCGAGCGCTTCCTTCGCCATCGAGCCGAACGCGTGGCACGCGGCGACGCGGCCCTGCTCGTAGCTCGTACTCGCGAGCGCGGGGAACCCGATCACGTCGCCCACGGCGTAGATGTGCGGGACGGTGGTGCGGAAGTGCTCATCCACCGGGATCAGCCCGCGCGGGGTCAGCCCGAATCCCGCGGCGGCCGGGTCGAGGCGGTCCGCGTAACTGGTCCGCCCGGCGCACACGAGCACGTTCGAGACTGCCAGTTCGTTCCCGGACTTGAGTTGCAACTCCACCTCTCCGGAGCGCGGCGCGTGGCACCGCTCCACCTGCTCCTTCCAGTGGAACACGATCCCCTGCCGCTCCATCGCCTTGGTCAGCGCGGCCGACAGGTCGGGGTCCAGGAACGGGAGCAGCGTGTCCCGCCCGTCGATCAGGTGGACGCGGACGCCGAGCGCGGCGAACATGCACGCGTACTCGCTGCCGATCACCCCGCCGCCGATCACCGCCAGCGACCGCGGGATGCTCGTGATGTACAGCAGCTCGTCCGAGTCGTGGACCCGGGCGTGCTCGAACGGGAAAACCGCCGGGCGCACCGGGGTGGAGCCGATCGCGATGACGATCTTGTCGGCGCGGATGTCGAACGAGCCGCCCGGCGGGCTGGGGCGGGTGACCCGAACCGTGTGCGGGTCCACGAACGAGCCGGTGCCCTGGTGGAGCATCACCCCGTACCGGTCGAGCAGGGTCCGCATCTGGTGCGCTTCGGACGCCTTCACCACCCGCTCGTGGCGCATCAGGTCTTCGATCTTGGCCTGGCGGCGGACCGACACGTCTAGCCCGATGACGGCCCGGGCCTTGGCCCCGGAGATGGCCAGGGCCGTTTCGCGGAGGGTTTTACTCGGGATGGTGCCGGTGTTGACCGCGGCGCCGCCGACCACCGGGTTTCGCTCGACCAGCGCGACCCGCTTACCGAGCAGGGCCGCGGTGTCGGCGGCGGCGAGGCCGCCGGGGCCGGCGCCGATTACGATCAGGTCGTACTGAAGGGGCTTAGGCATGGTGCGGCTCGCCGGAGGGTGTGCGGACATGATACCCCGCCGGGGTGCCGGTGGGCACCTCACGGCCGCACTTCGCCCCCGCCGCGGTTCGGTTCGTGACGTACATTCGGAACCGGGCGGTGCCGCAACCGGTTCGGTGGCCGGCGTTACTTCTTTGGGGCTTTGGGCGGCGGCGTGAGTGCGGCTTTCAGCGTGTCCAGTTCCTGGTCCGTGAGCCGCTTACGGGTGGCGGTGATCATTTTGGCGAAGTGTTCGATTTCGCCCGGTTCTGCCGGGAACCCGATGTTCCCCTTCGGCCCATCGCTCGTCACCAGGGCTTTCCCCGTGCCGTCGAGCACGACGAACCACGGAATTCCCCCGCTCTTTTCCGGGTGATACTTCTCGAACACCTCCTTGGCACCGGTCATCCGGTCCTGGTCGATCTTCACATCGACGTAGTCCTTACCAACCAGGGCGGCGATGTCCGGGCGTGCGAGCCAGGCATCCAGTTTGAGGCACCAGCCGCACCACGGCGCGCCGAAATGGAGAATCACCTTGCGGTCGGTCTTGGTGGCGTCGGCGAGGGCCGCGGCCAGCACGTCGGCTGCTTTTTTGGGTTCGGCCTTGTACCTGTCCAGGAACTCTTGCAACTTCTTCGCGTCGTGCCCGTTCTTGCCGTTCTCTTTCGTCTCGAACGGCTCGGTCGGCTGGTTCACCAGCACCTTGCCGTCGGCGTCGAGGACCGTCAGGAACGGTACGCCGGCGTTGGAGAGGTCCACGTTGTACTTCTTGAGCAGGTCGGTGTTTTTGCTGTCGATGTGGACCACGTCGTACTCGTAGCGGAGCGTCTTCGCGAGCGCGCGGTCGGTGGTGAACTTGTTGTGCAAGAGGAGGCACCACGAGCACCAGTTGCCGCCCCACTGGACGAGCACCCGGCGGTTCTCGCGCTTGGCGGAGGCGAGAGCGGCTTCGATGAGGGCTTTGGCGTCTGCCTTTTCGTCGTAGACCTTCACCGCGGCCTTGGTCTCCTTGGCCGGGGCAGGCGGGTCCTCTGCCGAACATGTCAGAGCGGCGGCACTAACCAGTGCGAGACCGAACAGTGGTTTCATGTGACTGGCTCCGGGGTGGTATTCGGCTCGAATTGCCGGCGCGGGCGAACGAGGGTGCTCGCACCGGGCGCAGTTTCACATTTCTCCGGACCCCTCACAACCGATTTTTGCGCGCGGCGTGCCTTTCTCACTCAACTCCGCCGATGGCGCCCGTAAGATGCTTGAGTAGACAAACTGTGTTCCAGTGGGTTGGCCCTCCGCCACACTAAAAACAAGGAGCCTCGCATGTCCGTCGTTTCTCCCGCCGAACCTCGTGGTCTGGCGCCGGTCGGTTTTGGCCCGGCGGCTGCCTCGCTGCTCGACGACGTTTCGGCCGAAATACTCGACCTCAAGAAGAAGCTCGGCGCCACGATCCTGGCTCACTACTACCAGGAGGGAGAGATCCAGGCGCTCGCCGACATCACCGGCGACAGCCTCAAGCTCGCCCGCGAGGCCACGAAGGTCGATTCGCCGGTCATCGTGTTTTGTGGCGTGCTGTTCATGGCCGAGACGGCCAAGATGCTGAACCCCGCGAAGCGCGTTCTGCTCCCCGACCTGCGGGCCGGGTGCAGCCTCGTGGACGCGTGCCCCGCGGACAAGCTGGAGCGGTACCAGGAGCGGCTCCGCGAGAACGGCCGCAAGTTCCAGACGGTGTGCTACATCAACTCCTCGGCCAAGGTGAAAGCGCTGAGCGACTGGGTGGTCACGTCCGGCAACGCGGAGGACATCGTTCGGAACAAGGTGCCCCAGGGGTACGAGATCCTGTTCGTGCCGGACAAGCACCTCGGCCGTTACCTCCAGGAGCTGACCGGCCGCCCGATGATCCTGTGGGACGGGTCGTGCATGGTCCACGAGATCTTCAGCGTCGTGGACCTGATCAAGCAGAAAAAGGAGCACCCGAAGGCGGTGACGCTCGCGCACCCGGAGTGCCCGCAGAACATCCTCCAGCTCGCGGACTTCGCGGGCGGCACGGAGGCGATGATCAAGCACGTCGCGGACTACAAGGCGCCGACCGAGTTCCTGGTGGCGACGGAAGCCAACATGATGTGGGAGTTGCAGCGCCGCTACCCGCAGCACACCTATCTGGGCGTTCCCGGGATCACGTGCTCGTGTAACAAGTGCCCGCACATGGCCCTGAACACGCTGGAGAAGGTGCGCGACTGTATGCGGGACGGCGCGCCGGAGATCCTGTGGCAGCCGGAGTTCGATAAGGCAAAAGAGGTGCTGGCGCGGAGCCTACTGAACCCGCCGGCCACGGCGCCGGTCCAACCTGCGGGGGATTGACCTATGGGGACGCGGGCGACAAAGGGGACGAAGCGCCCGAGCGCGGGCGCCCGGACCGAAACGAACGGCGTCGCGCCGGTTACCGCCGAGGTGATGACGCTGGCCGAAGCGGCGGCGTGGCTGCGCGTGTCCGAAGCCGGGCTTCGGGCCGATGCGGATAGCGGACGGTTGCCGGCTCGGCTGGTGGCGGGCGAGTGGCGGTTCAACAAGACCGCACTGCTCGAATGGCTGAGTCACCCGGAGCCGCCGGCTTCACGCCCGAAGACCGGTGCGGAACTGGTTGAGCACATCCGGCGGGTACGCGCGGCTTCGTCTGACCCAGAAACGGAAGAAGAAGCCGAGGAGTTTATCCGCCAAATGTACGCACGGCGTAAGGCTGATTCTGCCGCGGGGTGATCCGTGGTTTTCGTTCTCGACACCGACATCACCACGCTCGTGTTTCAGAACAACGAGCGGGTGACCGCGCAACTCGCGGCCCGCTCAAAAGAGGAAGTGGCGATTTCTTACGCCACTTGGCTCGAGATCATGCGTGGTCGGGTCGAATCTGTGATTAAGGCCGCGACCGGGGTTGAGTTGCTTCGCGCAGTCACGCGCCTGGCTGATTCCGAGCAATTTCTTGCTCCCTTTGCGATGCTCGCAATCGACCAGGCGGCGGCCGACCGGTTCGATCACCTTCGGGCGCTCAAGAAGCTGAACAAGATGGACCGCGGCGACGTGCTTCAAGCCGCGATCGCACTTGCGAACGGCGCGACGCTCGTGACTCGGAACACCAAGGACTACGCTGCCGTCCCCGGGCTGAAGCTCGACAACTGGGCGGCGTGACGGCCTCACGTCGAGTGCACTTCGCCGCGGTGTGGTCGGGTGTTCACGTTCGAGGTATCGTAACGGCATCCCGCTCGCCAGGGAAGGAGCGACCCATGCCGCCGATCGTGCCGAACCGGTTCCTCGTCCGCGTCAGCCACCCGTGCCCGTTTGTGAAGGACGCACCGCGTGACACTGAGGAGGACGAACACCTCGTTGACCTGCCCGAGACGGCGCGGCTGGACAACTTCGCCGCGCTCGACGAGCAGCAGAACTTCGCGGATGTGCGTTTGGCGTGGAACGAGTTCGGGCTGGCCGTCCAGGTCGAGGTGAGGGGCAAGTCGCAGGCACCGGTGGGCGATTCCGATAAGCCGAGCGCGTCCGACGGGCTGCGGTTGTTGATCGATACCCGCGACGCCCGTGCCAGTCACCGTGCGAGCCGCTACTGCCACCACTTCTCGTTCTTCCCAACCGGGGGCGGGGGCGACAAGGACGAGCCCTTCGTCACGCAGTCGAAAATCAACCGGGCGCTGCAAGACGCGCCGATGGCAAGCATCGCGGACATTCTCTTTCGGACGCACAAGATCAAGGGTGGATACCGCCTGGAAGCGTTCCTCCCTGCGGCGGCGCTCAACGGCTTCGATCCGTCCGAACACCCGCGACTCGGCGTGTACTACTGTGTTCGCGATCAGGAGATCGGGGACCAGTTCTTGAGTGTCGGCTGGGAGTTTCCGTTCGGCGAAGACCCGTCCCTGTGGGGGGTACTGGAGTTGGTGAAGTAAATCGGACAACACAGAGTTTTTGACAGGATCAACAGGATGCACAGGATTGAAGACAAAAGGCAATGCTTCTTGTCTTCAATCCTGTGCATCCTGTTGATCCTGTCAAAAACTCTTCTCAATCGAGGTCGATCCCGAGTTCCTTTGGGGTCGGGACGACCACCGGCGGGTCTTCGAGCGTAATGCCCAGCCGCTCCGGCGACGGTACCTCGGCGCGGACCGGTTTCGGAGCTTCCACCGGCTTGGGTTGTGGGCGCGCCGTGACTGGTCGCGGTTGGGGCTGCGGCTGGCGTTGCGGTTGCGGGGCGTAGTACGGCTGCGGCAGCGCCGCACCGCCACCGAGGCCGTAGGGGTCGAAGTTCGGCGCACCGCCGAACGGGGTTGGGCACCCGACCGGCGTTCACCCCGCGCCGGAGCGGCCGGGGATGAGCGTGAACCACAGGCCCACGCCCAGCCCCACCACGACCGTGGGCAGCCCTGCCCATAGCGCTACCTTGCGCGTTCTCATAAGTGAGAAGCTTCCTTGCATCAGAGCCGCGATCCTTCGCGACTCGGAGGGCGCGTCATAGCTTCTCTCCGGAACCGGTAAAGCCCAACTTATGGAGGTCACCCATGTTCGCGCTGCTGCTCTTGACAGCGTTTTTCGCCGCGGGCGAGTCGAAGCTGCCGCTTCAGAAGGGCTACAAGGTTAGTGGTGACGGGCTGATGTCGGAGCACGCAACTCAGGCCGCCGCCGCGACCGACAAGCACATCTTTGCGGTTTCGAGCACGACCGTCGCGATGTACGACCGCGCCACAGGAAAACTGCTCGCGGCGAGCAAGGATAAGGCCGAGCACCTCAACAGCGCGTTCGTGTGGAAGGGCAAGGTGTGCTGCGCTCACTCGAACTACCCGAAGAAGCCCGAGACCAGCGAGATCCGCGTTTACGACCCCGCGACGAACAAGCTGAGCGTGTTCCACGAGTTCAAAGACCCGCCGGGGAGCCTCGTGTGGAACGTTCACGACGGGAAGAACTGGTGGTGCTGTTTTGCGCACTATCAGGAGGACAACGCCAAGACGATCCTGATCCGCATGACCGATGCCTTCAAGGAAGAGCAGCGCTGGACGTTCCCGAAGAAGGTCGTTGACGACTGGGACAAGATGAGCGCGTCGGGGGGCGTCTGGGACGGGGACACGCTGCTGGTGAGCCACCACCACTACAAGGTGCTGTACCGGCTGAAGGTGCCGAAGGACGGAGCGGAATTGGAACTCGTGGAGTCGCTGGAGTGCCCGTTTCCGGGTCAGGGGATCGCGCAGGACACCAAAACGGCCGGCCTTGTCGGCATCGACCGTGGTGCCCGTAAGGTGGTGTTCGCTGTGAAGTGAAGCGTTGTGCCGTTTCGCCCTACGAAAGAATGTCTGTGGCGCTCTTGCGGATCGTTTCGCAGTAGGTTTCCAACGCCAGGTCGTCGCCGTCGCGGCCGAAGGGCTGCTCGACGGCTTCTGCGGTCAGTTCGATTCCGAACAGGAAGTAGACCATCACCGGGAGTACGAGAATCACCCACGCGCCGAGCGGCTCGACCAGCGCCCACGGGGTGACCAGAAACCCGAGCACCAGTCCGTGCCGCAGGAGCGACAGGTACGACGGTACATGTGGCGTGTTCCGAATGCGCTCGCACGCCCCGCAGACATCCATGAGCGCGTTGAGGTTGGTGTCGAGGATCTGTTGCATGTGTCCGTCGATGCGCCCCGCCCGGCGCCAGCCGGCCACGAACCCGATCAACCGCCCCGCGATGTACGCCGGGACGTGCTGCGGGTCGACCGTTTGCTTCTCAAACCCGGACACGTCGCTGAGCCGGGTGGGGCCGCGCAGGAGCTTCATGAGTGCCACCGCGAACCCGGCGACCAGTCCGGCGAACTCGTGTCGTTCGCGGATATCAGGGGTGGCAAGTTCGCGGGCTTTGAGACACAGGTTGCGCGAGTGGTTCACCAGCCCGCCCCACAGGATGCGCCCCTCCCACCACCGGTCGTACGCGACTTTCGTGCGGAAGCTGACCAACAGGCCCAGGATGGCCGTGTTCCACATGGCGAACTGGGACGACCAAACAGGTTGAGCGACACCGCTGGTCGGGTTCAGCGCCCATGCCAGCACGGAGTACCCCGCTGCGGCCGCGACCGCGATCGCCAGACGCCTCGCGATCGTCGGCGGCGGCCAGATCCACCCGAGCAGCGTTCGGCGGTTGTCGGCCAACGTTGTTCTCCCCGTTCAAGACCCCGGTTGTGCGTCGCCGAGGCGCGGCAGTTCGTCGAGCGCCTGGAGGCCGAACACCTGTAAGAACCGCGGCGTGGTTCCGTACCGCACTTCGCGCTCGGCCGCGTCGGCACGGTGCCGGACCGCAATCAGACCCAACCGTACGAGCTGGCGCAGCGCCGGGCCGGAATCCGTCCCGCGAACCACATCCACTTCTGCTTTACTGAGCGGCTGTCGGTACGCCACAACCGAGAGCACATCGAGTGCCGGTTGGCTCAGACGCGCCTCTCGGGGTCCGCCGAACAACTTCTCGCGGAGGCCCCGGTACGCCGGCCGAACGGAAAGGACGAACCCGTCGTCGCGCGATTCGATGAGGTAGGGTCGGTGCTGGTCGCGGTACCGTTTGTTGAGTACCGCCACGGCTTCCTGGAACCGTTCGGGGGTCAGCCCGCGAACCGCGGCGCATGCGACCTCTGCCGCGAGCGGGTGCCCGCCCACGAACAGCATCGCTTCAACCAGTTGCTCCGGGGACGGCGGAACTTCGCTCGCGGCGCCGTCAGCGAGCGAGGGCGGACGTAACCCTTTTGAGGTTGCAGTGCTTCGGGTGACATGAGGGGGCGCTTCCGCTGCCGGCGCGGTCGGGGGCGCTTCGTGTACCGGCGGGGCGGGTGTCTCGTCTGTGGCGTCCGCTTCGAACCCTTCGGCGAACTCTTCAACGATATCGAGCTGCCATTCGCCGCCGAGGTGCGCCGCTGCGGCCTGACCCAGCGCGAGCGGATCGGTCGGTTCGCTCGGTTCGGTCGGTTCGTCTTCGGTTGCCATGCGCGATTTAGTGAGGCAGCCCCAAGCCGGTGATAACGGTTCCGGTCCAGAGCACCAGGAACGCGATCCCGAACACAATGTGCAGTTTCCGACGGTGCATCTTCCCCGTCGCGAGCATTAGAGGCAATATCAGTGTGGACGGGACGGAGAAGCAGAGGTGGACCCGCAGGTCCGCGCGGGCCTCCGGGGTGAACAGTTCGGACACCGGGACGACTTGCAGCAGCCCCTCAAAGCACAGTACAGTAATCGTCGTGAGTACGAAGAACGCGAGGTTGATCTGGCCGTGCAGTTTCGGGCGCCCCATCGCGAGCGCGACCATTGACAGCGTGAGTAGCACCGTCACCGTGACCACGAGAACCTTCAAGGTGATGACGATTTGGGGTCCGGTTGGCATGACAGCACCTGCGACTCGGGCGAGAGCGAACCTCTGCGTTAATGTGGCACGTTAACCCGCGTCGTGTACCCAAAAGTTAACGGTTTCGCGGGTTCGCTTCAGCACTGGGGTTCAAGATTGGGTTCCGGCGCGAACCGCGTCGTTAATCGTCGTCGCGGCGGCGCCGCTTGCGCGGCACAGGGCGGGTACAAATCATCGCTGCGTCGTCGTCCCATACAACGGCACAGAGTACCTGCCGGTCTTCTAGACGCTTTAGGGGCAAGTGGTCGCGGTAGATGAAGATGTGGGCGAGGTACACCTCACGACCGTCGGTGAACTCGTCGGGGAGCCGGTCTCTTCGCCCCTCGATGTAGGTTTCATCCGACATCAGTTTCGAGACCGCGCGCTCGGCTTTGGTTCGCCCGATCACGCGGCCGGTTTCGCTCTTGAGGTCCATGATCCGCGCGGCCAGGTCGGTCATGAACTCTTCGTCGTCGTTGGTGTCCGGGTCCGGGGAGATCACAACGAGCGCCGGCAGGTCCATGTGGCCGTCCTCGAACAGGGCGCTGTTCGCCTGGACGAGCCACCCGTGCGTTTGGTCACCCTGCTCCAGGGTGCGCGCGCGGCGCTTGCGGTCGACCACGTTGGCGTAAACCACGAAGGCGACGGCCGCAACGGTCAGCGCGACGCACACCCAACTCCAGATCGGCATGACGGAACTCCTGCGCGCTCGGACCCGGGCGCGGGGTCCGAGTAGACACGCATCAGACGGCCGCAACCACCGCGTCGCCCATGTCGGTGGTGGTGTGGGTGCTGGTCTTGTCGAGGTCGCGGGTGCGAACCTTGCCTTCGGCGAGCACCTTCGCCACCGCGTCGCGGACCCCTTGGGCGCTCTTGGCGAGTCCGAGGTGATCGAGCATCAGGGCGGCGGAAAGGACCGCCGCGAGCGGGTTGGCGATGCCCTTCCCGGCGATGTCCGGCGCGCTCCCGTGGACCGGCTCGAACATGCTCGGGAACTTCTTCGTGGGGTTGATGTTGGCGCTCGACGCCAGCCCGATGCTGCCGGCCACCGCAGCGCTCAGGTCGGTGAGGATGTCGCCGAACAGGTTGCTCGCCACTACCACGTCGAACACTTCCGGCTGGCGGACGAAGTCCATCGCGGCGGCGTCCACCAGCAGCGAGTTGCTGGTCACGTCCGGGTAGTCCTTGCGGACGGCGTTGTACACGTCGTCCCACAGCCCCAAGCCGTACACCTGCGCGTTCGACTTGGTGATGCTGGTGAGCTTCTTGCGGGGCCGCTTTTGGGCCGCCTCGAACGCGGCGCGGAGGATGCGCTCGCACCCCTTCCAGGTGAACACGCCGGTTTGCACGGCGATCTGGTTCTCGGTGCCCGGGTACAGGTTCCCGCCGACCGGCGCGTACTCGCCCTCGGTGTTCTCCCGGTACACCAGCATGTCGATGTCGCCCGGCTTCTTGTTCTTGAGCGGGCAGTCCACCCCCGCGAACAGGTACGCCGGCCGCAGGTTCACGTACTGGTCGTACTTGCGCCGCATCGGGAGCAAGAGCTCGTGAACCGTGACCTTGTCCGGCACCGACGGGTCGCCGACCGCGCCGAACAGGATCGCCTCGTAGGCGGTGAGCTGTTCCCAGCCGTCGGCGGGCAGCATCCGGCCGTGCTGCTTGTAGTAGGCCGTGCTCCACGGGAGCCGGGTCCACTGGAGTTCGGCCCCGTCGTACTTGCGGGCCGCAGCTTCGGCCGCCCGGATGGCGTGCTCGATGACTTCTGGCCCGATTCCGTCCCCGCCGATCACTGCAATCTTGTGAACCGCCATTGCACCCTTTCCGCGGAAAAGATATTCCAGCCCGCAAAACCGCCCCACGGGTCACCGGTCCACCCGCGGGCACGCTCGCACGACCGGTTTCCGTTCGACCGCGGTAGACGGTGGACAGACAGCGGGGGAGAGTAAAAGTGGCGGGTGCCGGAACTTCACAGGTGATGTAGCCGCCCCTGGAGGCGGGTCAAGATGAGGGGTCGCACGCTTCTTATTGGTCGGACGGCACGGCGCGGGGCGTTCGCCCTCGGCGCCGCAGGGTTGCTCGCGCTCGCGGGCTGCAAGTCGGACAAAGAAGCGCCTGCGGTGGGCGTCGGCCGCCGGAACGACCCGCTGATGGCTCGCGAAGGGAGGCTGCTCCCGCCGCAGAACCTCCCGGTTCCCGAGCGCGGGCTCGGCTCGAAGGGCAAGGACCCGTTGACCGCGCCCACCGGCGGGCGCGGGGAGCGGTCGAGCTACAACGACGACCAGGAGCGGTTCAAAGGCACTGTGATGCCCGGGACGCTTACAACACCGGCCTCTCTGGCCGGTCGCATCCGCGACGGCGAAGAACTGAAGATCGAGTCGCCCGGTGTGGAACTGCGCCCGACCGCGGGTGCTGCCCCCAGTGACACGAGTGAAAGCGTTTCTGGCCTATACGACCGACTTGAGCGGATGGGCGTGAAGCGCCAGGATCGCTCTCTTGAGCTTGAAGACGGGCTGTACGTGTTCCGGGCCGCGGTGCTTTTGAACAGCGCGGAAGGCACGCGGCGGCAGTACACCGGGCAAGGCAAAACGCCCTACGAGGCGGTCAAGCAGGTCGTGGACCAGCTCGCGGAACGCAAATAAAGTTTGTCGTCAGTCACGTGCGCCCTGTGCCTCGGTGATCCGTCACTTCGCTTCGATTTTCTCCAACGCCTTTTGCGCGACCGGCCAGACGAGTGGGTCTCGCAGCAGTTCTTTCAGCTTGCGCCCGGCCGGTTGGGCCGCCGGTCCGATGCGCCCGAGGGCCTCGACCGCCGGAATGCGAACCTCCGAATCGTGATCGTCGAGCAGGCGGGTCAGTTGTGGTACCGCGTCCTGCGCGGTTGGCCCGAGCCGTCCGATCGCGGCAGCGGCCGTGCCTCGCACCGCCGCACCGGGTTCTTTTAACAGGGTCAGAAGCGCGGGCAGATCGTCTTTGATCGGCCCGATCATCAGAACCGCTTCGACTGCGGCCGCACGAACCGCCGGGTTGCGGTCGCGCAGCCCGGCCCGCACGGCCGGCGCGACTTTGCCGGCGTCGCCGTCGATGGCAGCCTGTGCGACCTTCGCTAACAACGCCAGGTTTGCTTGCGGGCTGTTTGTTAGCGCTTCGACTTCGGCTCGGGCCGGCTTCGCGCGCGTGCCCGCTGCGGCGAGCGCCAGCAGCGCGGCCACGCGCGGTCCGGTGCGACTGTCGCTTTTCGCGAGTTTGAGTAGGGCGCCCAGAGCGTTGGGCGGAAGCGGGTCGAGTCTGCCGAGTGCGGTCGCCGCCGCCGCGCGAACGGCTGGCTCGCTGTCTTCTGTGGCGTTCACAAGCGCCGTACTGACCTCGGTTGATGCCGGGTCGATTGTGGCGAGCGCCGACAGGACGCTGAGTCGCACCGGAGGCGACAAATCCCGGTCGGTGGTGAGCGGGAGCAGCACCGGTAAAGCCGGTTTCGCACCGGTTCCCATTGCGAGCAGCGCCGTGAGTAACAACTCCCGCACGCCGCCGTCTTTCTCCTCATAGACTGCCCGACCCAGTGAGTCGGCCGCGGGTGCCCCGGCGGGGCCGAGACGCACGAGTGTACGGGCAACCTGAAGCCTGATGACACGCTCCTCGTCGCTCGCGAGCTTACCGACCTCTGCCGCCAGCTTCGTTTGCTCGGTTGCGGGGCGTAACGCGACTAATTCCAGAGCGGCGCTTCGTGCGAACGGGTCCGGGCTGGCCAGTTTTGTCAGTGCCGCCGGGACGAGCGTTTCGGCGGCGGGACCGACGCGACCGATTACCTGGACCGCCAGCGCTGCGACCCCGCGCGAGTCCGAATCGAGCCCGCGTTTCAGCAGCGCGAGCGCCTCGGTTTGCGAGTCGCCGATGCGAAGCAGCGCGCAGGCGGCTTCGAGCGCGTTGTCGGCTGACCGGTCCTGTAACAGCTTTTTGATCGCGCCGGCGGCTGGCTTCGCGACCGGCCCCATGTCACCCAGCGCGCGAAGCGCGTCGTAACGAAGCAGCATGTTCGAATCGTCGAGCAGCTTTGCGGTCGGAGCGACCGTCTCGGCGCCGATGCGCCCCAGTGCGTTCCACGACGCGATTTCGGGACCGCCTTCGTCCGGGCGCTGTTGTGGGTCGCGATCCTTGTAGGCCTTTTCCAGCAGTGCGATCAGGGCGGGAACGGCCGGTGTGGCGCTCGGTCCGATCGCTCCGAGCGCGTTGGCGGCGGCGCGGCGCACGTTCGGGTTGTCGTTCTTGAGTGCCGCGGCGAGCGGTTCGACGGTATCCACAGGGAGGCGTGTTAGCGCGCTGACCAGTTCGCCGGCGAGCCGGGCGGTTTCGTCGTTTTCGTGTGTGAGGAGTTTGGATAGTGCGACGGGGTCCGCAACTCCGGTCGTATGTAGCGCGTCGAACGCTGCCCCACGGACCCGCACGTCTGGATCGGTGCAGAGCTTCTGCACGTCGGCGGCCAGGGCCTTCGACACCGGTCCCAGTTGCCCGATCGTGTAGGCCGTGTGTTCGCGCACCGCGGGCGTCGGGTCCGTTAGCCCTTCGCGTAGTGCCGATAGTCCCTTATCTCGCAGCAGCGCTTCGCCTTTCGGGCCGGATTTCAGCAGCGCGAGGGCCGCGGCTTCACGGGTACTGTTGATCTGGTTCGCGCGCGTGTTCCCGGGTCCGTTGGTCGTTTTGTCCTTCAGTAGTTCGACGAGTGCCGGCCCGGTCCCGGGGTCTTCGAGTGCAAGGAACGATAGTTCGTCGATCGCGGCTCTGCGTGGGGCGTCCTGGCGGTTCTTGAGCGCGGCGAGCTGCTTGTTCCGCCGCTCCGCGGCACCGTCCTCATGCGGTGTCGCAGTGGTCGCGTTTTCGTCCGTTTTGGGTTCGACTGTTGGCGCCGCGGGCTTTTTTCCACAACCGCAGGCTACGCACAGTGCCAACGCGAGGAGTAACGAACGGCGGTGCATGACCGGACCGGGTGTTGGGTGACGGGCGCGTCGTGTATCATCCTACTCCGTACTTTTTCGCCGTGCGAGTTGCTCGCGCGGCCCCGGCGTTCCGGTTCTAGGTTTGCGGTGTCGGCGGAAGTGCTCGATTTCTGCCCGCCCCGGGAACCCGACCGTGAACGCGCAGCTCCCACTGGAACTGAACATCGGCACCTCGAACCAGGAGCGGCCTGCCGCCGACGCGCCCCACGCCAGTGCCCCGCCGCGCCCGGCCACCGGGGTGCGACGGGTTCTGTACGTGTGCGCGGGGGTAGTGTGCGTTGGGCTGGCGTACCTCGGTGCGATCCTTCCCGGGCTCCCTACGACTCCGTGGGTGCTGCTGGCGAGTTACTTCTTTTCGCGCTCGTCGCCCCGTTTAGAGCGTTGGCTGAGGCGGTCACCGTTGTTCGGGCGGTTGCTCCGCGACTGGCACGAGCACGGCGGCATCCGGCGCCCCGTGAAGGTCTTTGCCGTGTGTCTTGTCGTTACGGTGGTAAGCCTGAGCCTTGCGTTCCGTGATTTGCCGGTGGCCGTGAAGTGTGTAATCGCAGGGCTGGCGCTGATCGGGATTTGCACCATTCTGTTCATCGTGCCGACCGTGAAAGCAACTCGCCGCCCGTAAAGTGCGGCGGCGAGTCGAGGGGTAAGCTGTTGGCGGTCGGCGGCCCTACCGCCAGTGGACGCCTGAGAGCGTGATGTGCCACTGGCCCGTTTCTTTGGCGCTCGCGACGGTCTTGGCGTTCTGCCCGTCGGGATCGCAGACGATCAGACGCGACTCGGTCTCCTTACCGGCGATGTCTTCCGGCTTTCCCTCGTGCTTCTGCCGCCACGTGTACGCGATCTGCTTGCCGGTGGGCGCCCAACAGTACCCGAATATGTCTGCGTTCGCGGGCACGTCCCGCACCTTAGTGAATTTGCCGGCCGCGATGTCGAGAACGGCCAGTTCGGACTGGGGCTCCGGGAATCGCTCCCCTTTGTCCTCGCGCGCTTTTTTCTCCGCCGCCGTTTCTGTCGCGAACGTCAGCAGGACGCATAGCACCCGTGCGCCGTCGGGCGAGATCTGGCCCATCATGGCGTTCGTGTCCGGGGCCAGCGCTTTGTGTTCGGTCCCGTCGCGGTTCATCAGGTGCAACCGGGCCTTGGCACTTGGGGCGTCGGTCCCACTGAAACTCGTTGTGAGGAGTCGCCCGTCGGGCGCCCAGTCGGTGACGGCGTGGTTCGCCGGGAGCTTCAGGGGGGACTTCTCTTTGGACTTTACGTTGACGATGACCGTGGTCGCTACGGGTTGCTGGCCCGGCTTGTCGGACAGGGTGGAGCAGGCGATCTCGGTTCCGTCCGGGGACCACACGAAGGACTCGCACGTGGTGCCCAGACTTGTGCCCGGGCCGTGGTCGTCGAGCGCGCGGACGTGTAGTTGCGGATATTGAGGCCTAGTCGTCGCCTTGAATTCGCCGAGATTGGCCTGATTGCCCTTTAGCTTCGGCGAAGCGAGGTAGGCGATCGTTTTTCCGTCCGGAGAGAGTTGTCCGCCGCGCTGGTGCAGTTCAACGCCCTCGAACCCGATCGTCTTTGTGGCTTTGCCGTCTGGCGTCGTCAGGACGAGCTTGCCTTCGTTCCAGTACAGGAGTTCGTCCGGTCCCTTCGGGAGTGGCCTCGGAGCCACTTTTGGCGCGGGTTGGGCGGCGCGCGGCGCCAGCGCGGTTTTCGGTTGGAGCGCCGGCGGCTCTTGGGTTGCGGCCAGTCCGACGCACGCGAGCGCCGCTAGGGCCAGTGCCGCGAGCGGGAGAACGGTTTTTAGCTTTTGTACGAGCATGGCTTTGAGTACTCGGGTCGAAAGGGTTACTACGCTCACTGGTCCGAGGGCCGGTAAGAGTGCCGCTGTCAGTGCTCGGGCGGTGAGGTCTGCCGGAACTCTTGCTTGTGCGGTTGCGCTGAGCGCTGCCGACAGTCCCGCGGCGCTCAGTGTGACCCCGCGCTCTCGTAACCGGTGAGCGAGGAGCTTGCGCGCCTTTGCGAGCCGGCTCGACAGCGTTCCCTCCGACAATCCCAGGCGCCCGGCCGCCTCCTTGCGGCTCAGCCCTTCGAGTTCACACAACACGACCGCGGTGCGCAGGTGCTCGGGGAGCTGGGTCATTTCCTCGTCGAGCGCGTGCAGCACATCTGCGTCCGCTGGTTCGTCTGGTTCTGCTGGTTGTTCGGGAACGTTCGGGACCGGTACTTCGCGGGCGCGTCGGCGGGCGTTCACGGCGCGGGCCTCCTTCGCACACCGGACGGCCACCCCGTACAGCCACCCGCGCACGGCTTCGACCGGGCGCACATCGGCCGCGCGGCGCGCGAGTACGAGGAACGCGGCCTGGAACGCGTCTTCAGCCGTGTGTGCGTCGGGGACGATTCGTCGGCACACTCCGAGGACCAACGGCCCGAGACGCCGGACCAGTTCGGCGAACGCGGCCTCGTCGCCGGTACGCACGAACCGTTTGAGGAGCTGGCCGTCGGTGTCGGGAGCGACGGCCCGGGCGGTTTGGGCCATCAGTGCGGACAGGGCATGGGACATCGTGGACTCCGCGAGCGAACCACCGTGGTTCGCCACTCATCTTGGGTCGACTCGGCTTGGCGCGTCGCGAAAAATCAGAGTTGCGCCCAAAAATGAGTGTGCGCGGCCTTGATGAGAAGCCGGAGTTGCCCGAGCGAACGATACGCGGTATGCGGCCCTCGCGTCTCGCCCTCCCCTAGCGAGGAGATCCATGTTTCGTTCCGCTATTTTCGCCCTCGTCGTGGCGGTCGTTGCTGGACACGGGATGGCCGCCGAGCCGGTTCCGGTCAAAGGAACCTCGGTTGCTTACGCCCCAACCATTTCAGCTACCGTCAAAGATAAGGCCGTTCCGCTCAGCCTGACCGGCGTCGGACTGCGCACCAAGGTCGGGTTCGATGTGTACACGGTCGCCAGCTACGTGCAGGACGGGACCCGTGTTCAGAAGGCCGAAGATGTGGCCAAGACCGACACCGTCCGCTTGCTCCACTTGATTATGCAGCGGACGGTGCAGCCGGACGACTTCATTGGGGCCTTCCGGTCGGCGGTCGGCAAGTCGTACCCGGAGGGCAAGTTCGCGACGGAGTTCACCCAACTCGTCAACGCGATCGGGAAGAACGCCGCGACCAAGGGGGACCACGTGATTTTGCTTCACGTGCCCGGCGAGGGGGTGCGCGTTCAGATGGGCCAGAAGGTGGACGTGACGATCAAGAGCCCGGGCTTCTCTCAGGCCCTGTGGGAGGTGTACTTCGGTTCGAAGCCGCTCGACGAAGGGCTCAAGAAGGGACTGGTCGGTTCGATGAAGCCGTAACCCGGATCCGATTGGGATGATTCTATTTCTCGCCGGTGGAGCGATCGCCGGCGGCTCTTATCAGTGACGGCACCTCGGCCCGCTTTCGCACCTTTCGGCCAACCGGGTCTCAGGGTCAGTCGTAGACGATCGTCTTCTCGACCTTGAACCCCTTCTCTCCGGTCATCAGTCGGTGACGCGTCGATCTTCCGGCACCCGGATTGCAGGTGCGAGAGCGGGGGTTGCGGCGCGCGCAGCGCAGAGGAACCTATGACCGAAAAAGGTAGCTGGCTGGAACGCATGTCGGGGCTCGCGACCGCGTGGACCGGATCTTCCCAGGCGTTTGCGCTGGCACTCGGAACTATTCTGGTTTGGGCGGTGACCGGCCCCGTGTTCCGGTTTTCGGACACGTGGCAACTGGTGATCAACACTGGCACCACGATCGTTACGTTCTTGATGGTGTTCCTGATTCAGCGTGCCCAGAACAAGGACTCGCTGGCGATCCACTTGAAACTCAACGAGATTGTTGCCGCCTTGCCGTGGACGAGCAACCGGCTTATCAGTGCCGAGGACCTGACCGAGACTGAAGTGAGGATCTTACGTGACCACTTCCGCAAGTTGGTAGACCTGGCCCGAAGGGACGAAGACCTGAAGTGTTCGCACTCGATCGAAGACGCGGAAGCGGATCACGCGCGGAAGCAGCAAACGGCGGCCCGCGCGTGACGGGTTCAAGATGGGCCGGTTGGCGGCGGGAGTGCGTTGTTGCTGTGAGCGGTCGGACGTGGGTGGCACCCGTTCGGCGACTGCGCCGAACGGGTGCGCCGGCCGTATTCTCCTTATTCGAATAACGATCCTTGCTTGTCGTCGGGTTTCGGCTTGGGTGCGGGTGGAAGTTTCCCGAGAGCGGAATACGCACGCGGCATCGCCACCCGGCCGCGCGGCGAACGGGTGATGTACTGCTCACGCAACAGGTAAGGCTCGATCTCGTCCGAGAGCGTGTCCGACGCCAAGTTGATCGTCGCCGCCAGCGCCTCCACCCCGGTCGGTCCGCCGCCGTAGAGGTCGATCAGCGTTTCGAGATACTTGCGGTCGTTCTTGTCGAGCCCGTCGCGGTCCACCTCGGCCATGTCGAGCGCGGCCCGGGCGACTTCCTCGGTAATGGTGCCGTCGTGCTGCGCCGCGGCGAAGCTGCGGGTCCAGTGGAGACGCGAATTGGCCACCCGCGGGGTTCCGCGGCTGCGCCGGGCCAGCTCCAGCGACGCCTGCGAGGTGATCGGGGTGTTCAGTTTCGCCGCGTTTACGGTGGCGATCGTGGCCAGTTCATCGACCGAGTAGAACTCTAGGTGCTCGTGCATTTTGAACCGGTCACGCATCGGGCCGGACAGCATCCCGCTTCGTGTGGTGGCCCCGATGAGCGTGAATCGCTTGAGCGTCATGGAGATGGTCCGCGCGCTCATCCCCTCGCCGAGCACGATGTCGATGCGGAAATCTTCCATCGCGGGGTAAATGAACTCTTCCACCACCCGCGGCATCCGGTGAATCTCGTCGATGAAGAGAACCGAGCCTTCCTCAAGGTTCGTGAGGAAGGGGAGCAGGTCGGCCGGCTTCGCGAGCGCCGGGCCGCTGGTCATTTGCAGCGAGGTGCCCAACTCGTTCGGCAAGACGGTGGCGAACGTGGTTTTGCCGAGGCCGGGCGGGCCGTCGAACAGGATGTGCCCGAGCGGCTCGTTGAGCTTCTTCGAGGCGCGCACGGCGATCTCCAGCCGCTCCGCGACCTTACGCTGCCCGATCACTTCCTTGAGGAGTTTCGGGCGCAGCGCCGCGTCGTGCTTCTTTTGTTCGTCGCCCGGGCCGCTGGTGATCACTTTCTCGCGCGCCATGTCTCGGTTCCCTGTTCGGTGTGTGGCGGTTACTTCTTCGCGCGCTTGTAGGTGACGAGAAACGTTTTGCTGTTAGCCGGGCTCTCGAACTTCTCCGGGCGTGCGGGCTTTTTGGGGTCGAGGTTGTAGCAGACGGTGAGCGCGTCCCCGTCCAGTTTGTAGATGGCCTCGATGGTTTTGCCCTTGTTCGGTCCCTGGTCGGACACGATGTCCATTTCCTTCGGGCTCTTGCTCGCGTTCACCGTGAACGCCCCCTCGTCCTTCTCGCCAAGTTCGACAGTGTACTTCCCACCCGCGCGGATCTCGAACTTCAGCGTTTTGAACACGGCGGTCGAGTCTCTGCCGCCGAGCTCGGCCTTCTCAACGGTCCAGTTGCCGACCATCGACTTCAGGTCGGTTTCGTTTTTCTTGTCGTCGGCTGCGACGTGAGTCGCGAGGCACAGGGCGAGGGTGAGCGCTGCGAACGGAACACGAACGGTCATGGGATCACTCCGGGTCGGGTTACTTTTTCTCGCGCTTGAACGTGAGTAGCATCAGTGGTGTTTTGGCCGGGGCCTCGAACTTCGTTGGGCGGTCGGGTTTCTCGGAGTTGAGGCACAGCACGACGGTATCGCCTTTTAGCTCATACACCCCCGGCAGCGTGCGCCCCTTGAACGGCCCGTCCTTCCGCGTCGTAAGGTCGATTTGCTTCGGTTTCTCAGTTTCACCGAGGGTGACGGCACCTTTGTCCGAGTTCTCAGCGAAGTCGATGACGTACTTCTCACCAGTGACGGTGAGCTTCATGCCCGCGAAATCGTCCTTGTGGTCGCGCCCGCCGAGCTTCGCGTCCTCAATGACCCACACACCCTGGAGCGCCTTCAAATCACCTTCGGGCTCCGCGGCGAGGGCGCCGGTAGCGAGGATGAGCAGTAAAGGTGCGGCGGTCCGGTGCATGGCGGTTACTCGGTCGTGAGCGGGACGATGTGGGCTCGGACCCATTCGGTGAAGTCGTTTCGGTTCATTTGGTGGGCGGCCACAGCGAGAGCGGCCCGTTCCGCGTCGTCCACGTCGGCTTCGACCTTGTAGCCGTTGAGGCGAAGGAACACGTCCATCGCGGTGAAACCGATTCGCTTGTTGCCGTCTTTGAAGCCGTGGTTGCTTGTGAGCGAGAACCCCAGCGCGGAGGCCATGTCGGGCAGGGTCGGGTTCAGATACCGACCGTCGAACGTGGCTTGCGGCTGATACGCGGCCGACTCGATCAGGCCGTGATCATGAACAGCGGGGTCACCGCCGTGCAACCGGATCACTTCGGCGTGAATTTCGAGTATCTGTTCGACAGTAAGGAACGTCATTACTTCGCCAGCCGGCGGAGCAGTTCTTCGTTTTCTTTGACGCTCGCGGCGAGGGCCTTCTTGAAGTCCGTACCGGCGGGCTTGAGCCGGGCGATAAAGTCGTCGGCAAGCTTTTCGAGCAGCACTGCGATCTCGATTCCTTGCTCACGTGCTGCCGCGGCGAGCTTTTCGACCTTGTGGTCATCGAGTTGGAGCGTCACGGTACTCATGTCTCACCCTTTCTGTGCGTAGAGGAGCGTGATGGCCTCTTGCAGCGAGCGGAACGGTTGGCCGCACGTCAGGAGCGCGTCGAGTTTGGCGCGCGCCTCCAGTGGGTTCAGCCCCAGACCCATTAGCGCCTGATACACGTCCTCGATCAGTTGCCCGTCGGCGGCGGTGACGAGCGGTTCCGTCGCGAGCGCCGGCTCTTCGGCGGTGGTCTTCTTCGCGGATTTCGCTTTCTTGCCGCTGAGTTTTTCTTCCACCACCGCGTCGGGTGCCGGCTCGGCGCCGGGGGCGGCGACCGGCGCAGGCGTGTTCAGAACCGTGAACTTCGTCACTTTTCGCTTCAGCGTGGTGACGATCTGTTCGGCGGTCGTGGGGCCGATCCCGGGTAGTGCCGACAGCCACTTCGCGTCCTGGCGCGAGATCGCGTCGGCGATGGTTTTCACCGAGAACGCCATCGCCTTTAGTGCCTTCTTCACGCCGATCTTCTCGACCGTGCAGAACAGCTCGAAGAACTCCAGCTCGTGTTCGTGCAGGAACCCGACGCGGCGCGGGACGAACCGGTTGCCCGATGAGTTGCCTTCGAGGTATTCGGTGATGTGAAAGGTGAGTTCGTGCCCGGTGCGCATTTGGATCTGCCGACGCACGGCTTCGGGCACCATGATCTGGTACTCGAACGGCCCGATCTGGAGCCGCACATCGTCCTCGTCGTGCCGGCAGCGGGTGAGGACGCCCGTCATCTTGGTGATCATGCGGATTCGCTCCGGGTGTCTTCTTCCGTCAACTCGTCGGGATCGGGTTCGGCGCCGAGCAGCGCTTTCATGTTCACGCCGGTGAAGGTCGCACCGCGGGCGCGGCCCATGACGCCGCTCCCGGTTGCGAAGTAATGGCACAGTGCGATCCCGAGGGCGTCGGCCACGTCGTGCGGCTCCGGCAGCTTCGCGAGGTTCAGTTCGCGCATCACCGCGTACTGCATCTGCTCCTTCACCGCGTGCCCGTGCCCCGTTACCAGTTTTTTCACCTTCGTTGGGGCGTAACTGGTCACCGGTATACTATGCTGCGCCGCAGCCAGTAGGTACACGCCGCGAGCATGGGCCATTAAGATCGCGGTTCGTGGGTGGTCGTAGTGGGCGTAGAGCTGCTCGATGGCGAGCGCGGACGGTTTCCACTCACCGAGTACTTCACTCAGGCCATCGTAAAGGGCTTTTACGCGGCGTGCCATGTCGGAAGAATCGCGCCCGTCGGCAGAACGGATAACACCGGCATCGACGACGCGCGGTCCCTTATCAGAGACCTCAAGGACGCCGTAGCCAGTTGTTTGCAACCCGGGGTCGATCCCCAGGATGCGGCGCGGCTCGGGTACGTCGGGAGGGGGCGTGAGCATTGGAACGCTTCCGGTGCGGGTGAGCTATTCCCGCAAATAGCCGAGAGAGCGAATCCCGGAAATGTCAGAGTACCGTATTCCGGCAGTGGGTGTCACGAGTTCGCCAGCGGAACCGCCCCGGTTCCTCCTGAAGCCAAGTGGGGGCGCCTGGAACGCCGGTTCCAGAGCGAAAAGAACACGCGAAGCGGAGACCCACCCCCGGCCCCTCCCTGAAGAGAGGGGAGGAAAGCACAGGCGAACGCGAAACGTAGCGTGTTCGTTTCGCACCGGGACCAACGTTCTCGGCGCCACCCCTCCCTTCAGGGAGGGGCCGGGGGTGGGTTGATTTGCCTACCCGACGCGCCACGTGGTTCCGCCGGCGCGGTCTTCGAGCGTGACGCCCAACTCGCCGAGGCGCTTGCGGATCAGGTCCGTCTGGTCGAACAGCGCCTTCTTGAGCGGGTTGTCCTTCGCGGCTTCCTTCGCGCTCGCGCGGAGATTCGCGCGCAGGTCGAGGAGCAGTTGCATCAGCCCGCCGACGAGTTCGTTCCCGCCATCGAGGGTTTTGGTTTCCGCGGTGAAGGTGAGTCCGAGGACCTGAGCGATTTCCTTAACGAGGGTCGCCCCCTCCGTGAACTCGGCTTTCGCTTGTGGGTTGTTGGTGGCGGGGTCTTCGAGTTTGGTTGTGTCAGCGAGCCGGTTCAAAGACGTGACCAACTCGAACAGTACCCCGGTGACGCCACCCGTATTGAGGTCGTCGTCCATGAAATCGCGGAAGCGTTGGGCGAACTCTGCGAGTGCCGGCTGTACGAACTTCCGGTTGGCGTCGAACAGAACTGGCGCGGGGAGGCTGGCGAACGGTTGCCCGGTGACGCGCTGAACTCGCTCCGCGAACCGAGCGAAGGTCTCATACGCCGTCTTAACAGAGAGCATACCGTCGGGCAGGGGGCGGATATGCTTCTTCGTTTGCTCGTCGATCGGCCAATCGCCCATCTCGATCGGCGAGCGGTAGTGTGTGCCGAGGAGGAAGAACCGGATCGCGTCGCCGGTGATGTGGGGGAGTGCTTCGGCCACGTTGACGACGTTTCCGACCGAGCCGGCCATCTTGTCCTTGCCGAGCCGGAGCAGCCCGTTGTGCATCCAGACGCGCGCGAAGGGCTTGCCGGTCCAGCTCTCGCTCTGGGCCAGTTCGTTCTCGTGGTGCGGGAACTGCAAATCCAGCCCGCCGCCGTGGATGTCGAGCGTCTCGCCGAGTTCCTTGATCGCCATGCAGGTGCATTCGATGTGCCACCCCGGGCGGCCCCGGCCGCACTTGAAGGGGCTGTCGAACTGCACTTCCGCGGGCTCGCCCGGCTTCGACTTCCACAGCGCGAAGTCGCCGGGGTTGCGCTTCTTGGGGTTCGGCTCCAGCCGCGCGCCGGCCTCCATCTGCTCGGGGTCGCGGTTCGTCAGCTTGCCGTAGTCCGCGTCCTTCGACACGTCGAAGTACACGCCGTCATCGACCTCGTAGGCGTGGTCCTTCTTGATGAGGTCCTGAATGACCTGGATCATCCCGCCGATGTGCTGCGTGGCGCGGGGGAACACGTCGATGCCGTCCGGCGAGCTGACGGCGATGTTCAGCGCCTTCAAGCACGCGAAGTAGTCCTCGGTCATCTTCGCGGCGAGCTCGGGGACCGTGGTCTTCTGCTCCTGAGCGCGGCCGATCAGCTTGTCGTCCACGTCTGTGATGTTGACGACCCACTTCACCTTGTATCCGAGGTAGGTGAGGTAGCGTTTCACGGTGTCGAAGATGACCGGACCGACCATGTGGCCGATGTGCGACGGCTTGTAGACCGTCGGGCCGCAGACGTACATCGTGACCGTGTCGCCGGGCTGCTTGTGGAACGGCTCCTTTTTACGGGTCAGCGTGCTGTACACTTGCAGAGCCATTCCAGAAATCCTTTCACCGCAAAGAACGCAGAGGGCGCAGGTGAAGACAGAAGGTGAGCGCTTCACGCTTCCCGATCTTCTTCGCGCCCGCTGCGGCGAATCATGCCTGTTCGATGAGAACGACCGCGTGGCACCCGATGGCCTCGCCGCGGCCGATGTGCCCGACCTTCTCGCCCGTTTTCGCTTTGACGTTGACGCGGTCGGCGGACAAGCCGAGCAGGTGCGCGAGGCCGTCCTTGATCGCCGCCTTCACGGGTCCGAGTTTCGGCTCCTGCGCGAAGACCGTCACGTCCAGGTTGACGGGTTTCCAACCCAACTGGTTCAGGCGCTTGAGCGTTTCGGTGAGGAAGAACTTCGAGTCCGCGTTCTTCCACTGGGCGTCGGTGTCGGGGTAGGCGTCGCCGATGTCGCCCAGACCGGCTGCGCCCAGAAGTGCGTCGGTGACGGCGTGCAGGACCGCGTCCGCGTCGGAGTGCCCGACAAGACCTTTGGTGTGCGGAATGACGACCCCGCCGAGGATCAGCGGGCGGTTTTCCGCGAGCCGGTGTGTGTCGTGACCGCTGCCGACGCGAATGTTCACCTGTCCGCCTCACCAACCCGGGTCCGTTCCGGAGAATTGTACCGCCGGGGCCGTTTTTCGCACAACCTTGACTGCCGGTCGGGGTTCGGACTTGGGGTGAAGAAAAAATGAGCAAGAGGTGTCAGGATTGTGCGACCCCGTTCGTGTGGGTGTTAGTGAGGCTCGCGGCATGTTGCTCGAAGCGGACGTCGTGGTTCAGGTGCTCCTGCGCGAGCGGTTGCGCATAACCGCACTCGCCGCGGGCGTGCTGCGCGACACCCACGGCGCCGACGACATTTTCCAGCAGGTGGTCCTGGCGGCCCTCGAACATCGTTCTGAGTTCCGTGACTCCGGGCACCTGCTCGCTTGGTCTTTGCGCGCCGCCCGCCACCGGGCCGTGGATGCCTGCCGTCTTCGGCAGACCCGCGTGTTGCCCGATGAGGTGCTCGATCTGCTCGAGTCCCCGGATACGGATGTGACGGACGGATCTTGGTCGGATCGGGTCGAGGCATTGCATCGGTGCCTCGCTGAGCTGACGCCGTCCGCCCGAGGGCTGTTGCAGTTGCGCTACGGTGAGGGGCTGTCGGCCGTCGATGTCGCGCGCCGGCTGAGTCGTACCGCGGACGCAGTGTATCAGTCGCTGTCGCGGCTGCATCGCGGGTTACGAGAGTGTGTTGAGAAGCGGCTGGTAGGAGGGGCTGTCCGGGGGACGTAATGAGTTCGTCACCAGAACCGCGCCTGACGGAGTTGTTTGTCCGCTATTGGGACGACACGCTGACGCCCGCCGAGGCCGACGAACTGGAGCGCCTGCTGGCGACCGACGCAGGCGCGCGAGACGGGTTCCAGTTCCTGTGCGTGCAAGCGGTGGCCGTTGCGGAGCTGCCGGCTGTTGGTCGTGTCGGGCAGGAACCGCCGGCCCGGCGCCGTCTGTCGCGGCGCGGGTTGCTGGCCGCGGGGCTGGCCGCCAGTGTCGCCGGTGCGGCTCTGGTCACTTGGGCGTGGGGCTACACCGGGTCCGGGGCTCGTCTCACAGCGGTTCAAGGTCGCGTTACTGTACTGACGGCGGACGGGTCCCGCGTGCCGGCGCTTGGCCGCGTGCCGGCCGGGGCGACTGTTTCGACCCAGGGTCCCGGCTCGCTTGCTGTGCTCTCGTTCTCCAACGGGACCACCGTCGCTCTGTTGGGCGACTCGGCGCTGACCGTGGGTGACGGCGAGCTGCGGCTCCATCAGGGCACCGCGAGTGCGGATCTGCGCCCCCAGTACCCAGGGGACGGTCTGCGGTTGGTCACGACTTTGGTGTCTCTGGTAGCGGTGGGCGGAACGGTCGTCACGCTCGGGCAAGGAGAGCGGGCCGCCGAGGTTGAGGTACACAAAGGCCGGGCGAGCGTGGCCGCCCCGAGCGGTGAGCCGCTCGCGGTGGTCGGCGGCGGCGAGATGCTCACCGTTGGCGCCAACGGGGCGACGCGGCAAGAGCCGATCCGTCGGCCCTCCGAGGAGTTCGCCTTAAATCTTGCGGAGCCGCTCCCGCTCGGCTGGCAGGTCGGGCACCGTGAAGTCGGCCCGGATGGCGCGGTGCTGCGCCCGGACGCTTGGCCCGACCCGTACCACGGCAACGCGGTTCTGTTTCAGATCCGCTCGGATCACCAGTGGGCCCGCGGGCTCTTTGCTGTGACCGGCGGGTCGGTGTTCGAGGTGCGGTACCGGACCCGCGGGGCGGCCCCGCGGGGGCAGGTGTGCGTGTGCGTCCGGACCGAGCATTCGCACGCGTCCGATACGGGCGTGCTCGAGTACAACGGCGGCTTCGAGGCGACCGACGGGCGGTGGCGCTGGCTCCGGGTTCGCGCCGGCGACATGTTGGACAACCGGCACGCGCCCCAGTTCGCCGCCCCGTGGATCGGGTTCCTGTTGATTGTGAACACGTTTGATACTGATGTCGGCCTCGAGATCGCGGAACTCCGGGTGACTCGCCCCGGGGGCCGCTGATCGGCCGGCTCCCGCGGCCCGGGTGACTCGCCCCGGGCCGCGGCTCGCTCGCCCGCGTCTGTTGTTTTGCTCGTCGGCTCATTCTCTCTCCACTCGCCGGAGGTCTCTCCCATGCGGCGCGTTCGTCCCGGTTTTACGCTCATTGAGTTGCTGGTCGTCATCGCGATCATCGCCATCCTGATCGGGCTCCTGCTGCCCGCGGTGCAAAAGGTGCGCGAGGCCGCCGCCCGCACCCAGTCCGCGAACAACCTCAAGCAGATCGGGTTGGCCCTCCACTCCGCTCACGACACCTTCGGGGCCTATCCTCCGGTGCTGGTGAACCAGTGGGCGTCGTTCAACAGCGGCCCCCCGGGCCAGGTCCACTACAGCGGCCCGTACGTGCCCGACAGCGCGAGCACCGCGGGGAGCGACAAGACCACCTTCTTCTACGCGCTGCTGCCGTACATCGAGCAGGCGGCGCTGCACAGCTCGATCAACGGCTACCAGTGGTTTTTGATGGGCACGCGAAAGGACGACGCGAGCAAGTTGGTCGGCTCCTCGACCCCGAAGACGTATATCGCGCCGGCCGACGTCAGCGCCTACCAGTACGTGAACTGGGCCTGGCCGTACACCGGCAACGGTACGACGTACCAGATGGGCTTGGTGAGTTACGCGCCGAACGTCCGCGTGTTCGGTCAGGCCACCGGCAACGGCGGGTTCAGCGTGTGGGACGTGGCCTGGAACAACGCGGGGGGCGGCACCCGGCGCGTGGGCGGCATCACCGACGGCACCTCCAACACCATCGCCGTCGTCGAGAAGCAGATGGTCTCCGGCAACACCCAAATGTCCTACAAGGACTGGGCGGTCAACGACAGCGGTGGGACCAGCAACGGCCCGTTCGGGGTCCAAATGTGGGCCACCACCGACTGCCCGCCCGAGGGGCTGCCGTTCTTCGGGTGCAACTGCAACGATCCGACCCAGAGTTGGGACGACAACTTCGGGCAGTGGTGGCTCGGCAACTGCCGCATGGTGAGCGGTGATTCGAACGAGTACTTCCAGACCCCGAGGAACCGGTTGGTTCCGGCCCAGCAGCAGGTCTACAACCTCTACCCGTTCTACGCGGGCGGGCTACAGGCCGTGATGTGCGACGGCAGCGTCCGCACCATTAACACTTCCGTGTCCGTGCAGTCTTGGAGCGCCGCGGTCACCCCGGCGGGCGGTGAGGCCATCAGCCTGCCCTGATGCACGCCGGCCCCGGCCGACCGGCCGTGGCCGTTCGCATCACGGGTCCCAACATCCGGAGGTTACCATGCGGCGGATCGTGCGGCTTGGGGCGGGAGTGCTGTTGGCCGCGTGCGGGGTGCTGATGACCTCGTGCGGCGGGTACGTGCGCGAGGAGCGGCTCCCGGAAACCGGGGCGACTCTCGAAGGGACGGTGACCTATGGGACCGAAAAGGTTCCGGCCGCCCTCGTCATCGTCGCGGGGGCTGGTGGGTCGGCCACCGGCCACGTCGATGAGGCGACCGGGCGGTACAAGGTCGAAAACGCTCCCCTCGGAGAGGTGAAACTGGCAGTTAACACGGCACCGGTTCGGGGTGAGATGCAGGGCAAACTGATGTCCGGCTACTACAAGGGACCGGAGGCCAAAGGCAAGGGTGTCACGGCCCCGCCCAAGATCGTTGACGTGCCGGCGAAGTTCGCGAACCCGGCGACATCCGGGCTCTCGACCACCATCAACGTTGGAGCGAACACTTACGAGATTAAGCTTCCCCGGTGAGTCTGCGGGTCGGTCCGTGCAGTCACCTGTCACCCGCTTCGCCCCAGATGCGGCGAAGCGGGTCGCGTCTTCTGGAGCACTTTATCCAACGAAGTAGGTGTACAGCGATAGGCTGAGAGAAGCGACGGCCATCAGCCACGCGACGAGGAGCAACTTTGTGTTGCGGCGTTGTCGGGCGCGGAGCAGTTTCGCCGCAGCTTCTATTTCTGCCTTCAGGGCCGCAGTCGTGAGGGACTCGGCCCGGAGCTCGCGGACGGTTGCCGCGAGCTGGTCCAATTGGGCTTCCAGGCGAACGACCTTTGCTCGGAGGTCGCGAATGACCGCGTCGGTCTCCTCCGGGCTGTCGAAGTCGTCGCCATCGTTTTCGTCGTCGAAACGGCTCATGGCTTGACTCTTTGGGCGTTCAGCCGCCGATGGCGTGCATGGTGCGGCCGGGCTTCACGAAGGTCGCGGTGTTGATCTCGTGGCCCCGCCATTTGGCCCACACGCTCGTGCGCAGGGCGTTTGCAATTCCCGACTCATCTATTGTAGCCTGCCGTAAAAATCCTTTCACGTCAGTTTCATCGAGCGCGAACAGACAGTTGCGTAACTTGCCGTCGGCGGTGAGCCGGAGGCGGTTGCACGACGCGCAGAACGGTCGCGATACCGACGCGATTATCCCCACCGTTCCACCGCCATCGCTGTAGGCGTAGTCCAGTGACGGGGAAGATGGGTCGTGATTCGCCGGTACTAACTCGCCCACCCCGCGCTGAACGCGATCGAGGATTTCGGACGCGAAGAGCACCTTCTCGCGCTCCCACGCCTCGGCCCCGATAGGCATGTACTCGATGAACCGCAACTCGAAGCCGTTGGCCCGGCAGTAACGGGCGAGCGGGACGACGTCGTGTTCCGCGAACCCGCGGACGGCCACCGCGTTCACCTTGATGGGAGAGAACCCCGCCCGTTTGGCTCCTTCGAGACCGGCGAGTACCCGTTCGAGCCCGTCACGCCGGGTCAGAGAGCGGAACCGCGCCGGATCGAGGGTGTCGAGCGAGACGTTGAGTCGCCGCAATCCCGCATCGAACAGCTCCTGGGAGTGCTCAGCGAGCAAAATGCCGTTGGTTGTGAGGCCAATGTCGGTGAGCCCGGGAACGGCCGTCAGCAGCCGCACGAGTTTGTAAAGCTCTTTCCGCATCAGGGGTTCGCCGCCAGTGAGCCGAACCTTGTTCACACCCAGCGGGACGGCCACGCGAACCAACGCCGCGATCTCTTCGAAGGTCAGTAGCTCCGAGCGGTCTTGGAACGTCACGTCCTCGGGCATGCAGTAGGTGCAGCGCAGGTTACACCGGTCCGTGACGGAAATGCGCAGGTTGTTATGGGTGCGGCCGAACGAGTCGCGAAGCGCGGAGCCCGGTGCGGGCGGTGTGGGGCGGGACACCGGCTCCGGATCGGAAGCGAGTCGTAACGGGTGTCGCGCGCTCACGTCTTCGTTCCGTTCTTGCTCTCGGTCCCGGGCTTCATGCCGAAGCCTAGCTGTTCCAAACCTGGATTGCGGGCTCGGCGAGGTTGTGGTGGTTGAAGCCCAGGACGCTCAGCGTGGCCGTGCCCAACAATATTGAGGTCGCGAGCGTCACCGGGTGTTCGATCCATCGCGCCGCGATCACGCGCAGAATATGCCCGTGTGCGAAGCAGATGACGTTGCCGTGAAGGCCCTTCAACTTGGTCACGAGGCGATCGACGCGGGCCTTAACCTCGTCGGGGCTTTCACCGCCGGGTGCGCCGTCGCGGAACAGGTTCCACCCGGGCCGGCGCGCGGCAATTTCCTTACTCTTTAGCCCTTCAAATTCCCCGTAATGCCACTCCAGCAAATCCGGGTCCGTGCTGGGCGAAAATCCCGCGAGTTCCGCGGTTCGGCGGGCGCGTGACAGAGGGCTTGTGAACTGGTGATCGAATGTGATGCCTCTGAGCCGTTCGCCGAGCTTCCGGGCCGATTCTTCGCCCGGACCGGTGAGCGGCAGGTCGGTGCGCCCGGTGTGCTGTCCGGACTTCGACCATTCGGTTTCGCCGTGGCGCGCGAGGTAGATCGTAGGCAGGTCGTTCATGGGGTGGCCGTCCGTCATTTTGATTGGTGGACCCATTCCCCGGTTCCGTCCGGCGCGTTCTCTTTCTTCCAGATCGGTACCAGTTCCTTCAGCGTATCGATTACGTAGCGGCAGGCGTCGAACGCGTCCCCGCGGTGCGGGCAGCTCGCCGCGACCGCCACGCTCACCTCTCCCACTTCGAGCCGGCCGAGCCGGTGGGTGATTGCGAGTTCGCCGATCGGCCACCGCTCTCGGGCCGCCGCTTCGATCTCGGCCAGTTTCTTTTCCGCCATCGGCGCGTAGGCTTCGTACTCCAGAAACACTGTGACCCGCGCACCGGTGAGGTCGCGCACGGTCCCGAGAAACAGCACGACCGCCCCGCAGTGCGGGCGGCGGACACTCTCGGTCAGTGCGTGGTAGTCGATCGGGTCGTGCGTGAGCCGGAACATATTGGAAGTGTAGCGTCTTACCGGCCCCCGATGAACGCATTCTTCGGGATGAACAGCTTGTGCCCGCTCGGCTCGATGATCGTGACTCCTTCTGGGTCCCAAACGGTCGTGCAGTGGGTGAAGTAGTTCGGGTCACTGGAAGGGTTGTGGAACTCGTACTCGGTCCAGTGTCCGTACAGTAGGTCACCGTGAAAGTGGGATACAACGCCGATGCCACAGTGCCGGAACCGGTTCGGTTCGTTCCACCACGACGAACGGTCAACGACGAACACCACGTATGGGTCGTTGCTTCCGAAATTCACGTGGCTCGGCTGTTCCCAGCGGGCACGGACGTGACTGATTGGGATCTGGAGTAGCGCCACGGATAAGAGGCATGCCGCCCCGAACAGCGGAACGAGGCAGCAGCGCCAACACGAGCGGCTTGTACGGCTCTCATCCGCCGCTGACGGGGGGGATGACGGCGCATTCGTCGGCTGGGGCGAGGACATGTTCGTCGTCCGTGGTGTCGTGGTTCACAGCGACGGCTGAGCGCGCGAGCAGGCTTCGCGCGAGCGGCAGCCGGTTCCCCAATTCGAGCCGGAGGGCACCAACAGTTGCCCCGTCCGGCAGGACCACCGTCACGGTGTCCGTGCCGGCAAGGTCGCGGAGGGCGGCAAACAGCTTTATCGTAAGTGTCATGGTGACGGCCCGTGCGCACCGTGGCTAATCGCTCACCAGCCCGCCGAGTGGTTTGCGGAACCGCTCTTCCAACTCGGGAAGCAAGCCGTAGGCGTAGGCGAGGTACTGGATCGGGTGCAGGGTGCGCTTACCGCTGCCCTGTTCCATCTGCATCCGGCAGGCGCTGCATTCGGTCGAGCCGAACAGGACGCGCGGGCGGTTCAACTCGGTCAGCATACCGGCTCCGGCCACGAGTGAGGTGTCGAAGTTCTCGGCCTTGAGCCCCCAGGTGCCGGCCATTCCGGAGCAGCCAGCGTCGATCGTATGCACTTTCACCCCGGGAATGAGTTCCAGCAGCCCCGGTCCGCGGACCGCTCCGCGCAGCGCTTTCATGTGGCACGGGATGTGATGCCCCAGTGTAACGTCGAGCGGTTGGAAGTCGGTGCGCAGTTTCTTCGCGGCGTGTAGCTCGCCCAGGTAGGTCGTGAGTTCGACCGTGTGTGCGGCCACGGCAATTGCATCGGGATCGTCGAGGATGTCCTGGTAGTCCTGGGTCAGCATGAGCGCGGAGGTCGGCTCCAGGCACACGATGCGGAACCCGTGTCGGGTGAGGTCCGCGAACACGCGAATGTTGCGCAGCGCGCGCTCGCGGGCGGTGTCGAGGTCCCCCTTTGCGAGCGGAGCGACCCCGCTTCCCACCTGGCGCGATGGCACGTGAACCTCGATCCCGTGGTGCTGTAGCACCCGGACGGCAGCCACGCCAATGAGGGGGTCGTTGTACGCCGCGAACACGTCCGCGAAGAGCGCCACGCGGGGCGTTCCGGGCCGCGCGGGAGTGACGCTCGGGCGGCGCATGAGCCCGAGCCCGCGGGCGCGACGGAAGAACGTTCTCAGGTGGAACGCCGGCAGCCGGCGCCGGCGCGAGACGCCGAGGAGCTTCTCCAGCAGCCACCGGGCGGAGCGGCGGCCGAGCAGGGCGTTGACGAGCGGGGCGAAGTTGCTGCCGAGGGCCGCGAGCACTTCGGTGCGGGCGAGCACCCAATCCCCGCGCTCCAGTCCGTGTTCCGCGTGGCGTTGGGCTTTGGCTTCGAGCATGAGTTTCGGAACGTTGACTTTGGCCGGGCACTCGTCGCGGCACATCTTGCAGTTGACGCACAACTCTGCGACGGTCCGCACCTCGTCGGGGGTGGCGGCGGTCGGGTCTCCCAGCACGCGGAGCATATTTGCCATGCCCCGTGGGGTCGCGTGCTCGTCGCCGGAGGAGCGGAACGCGGGGCACATGCGTTCCGGGGGCGTGCGGGTGCGACAGTCGCCGCACCCGTTGCACCGGGTCGCCTCGGCTTCTGGCGCGGCCGTCCAGAGGAGCAGCGGGGTGCGGGGCGGGGGCTCGGGGGCGAGGGGCACGGAACCGGTCTCGGCTTCCGGCTCGGCTCGTCCGTCTTGTGCCCCCTCTTCTTCTTGCCGTTCGTGCCGGTGCGGCTTTCGGAGGGGCCAGGCCTCGCGGCTCGGGTCCGGCCCGACGATCTTCCCCGGGTTGAGGATGCCTTTGGGGTCGAAGATCCGCTTGAGTTCACGGAACACCGGCATCAGTGTGCCGAACTGCCGCTCCACCCACGGGGTGCGGGCGATGCCGGTGCCGTGCTGCGAGCTGACGGTGCCGCCAAGCGCGAGCGCGAGCGCGTGAACCGATTCCGCGAGCGGCCAGAGCTTTGCCCGGTCGGTCGGTTCGCCGAGGTCGAGCAGCGGGCGCGTGTGAACTTGGCCGGTCAGCGCGTGGACCAAGAACGTGCCGCTTAGCTCGAATCGCTTCAGAATGTCCTGGACGCGGGTCAGGAATTCGGGCAACGCCTCGGCCGGTACGCCCACGTCTTCGATGCACGCGACCGGGTGGGGGCCGCTTTGGGAGCGCAGGCCCGAGACGGCCGCGTCGCGGATGTTTCGGATGTGAGCGACCCCTTCGGGGGCGCAGGTCGGTTCCGCGAGCACGCGGAGGATGTGCTCGCGTTGAAGCGATTCGATCGCACCCCACGCGCGCTCCGTGGCGCGGTGCTCGCTGTCGGCCTCGAATCCGACCAGTAGCGCCGCCCCGACGGTCGGAATGCCGTACCCGCGCGTCAGAGCGAGGAGGCGCCGCTCGAGTAGGTCGCACAGCACCGGGCTGTATTGGCGCAGGGCGAGGCCGGCGCGAACAGCGGCGTCGAGGGTCGGAAACCCGATGAGGCTGAGGCACGTGCCACCCGCGACCGGGACCGTGCGGAGGGTCGCTTCGGTAACGACCGCAAGTGTACCTTCCGATCCCACGAGCAACTTTGTGAGGTCCGGACCGGCCCCACCGAGCACCCCGTGAAGCTGATACGCGCACCGATCGAACGCCGTTCGCACTCGGGCCGTCGCAATGCGTTCGGCGTGCTGGGTGAGGAGTTCGGTTACGGCGCGGGAAATCGCTCGTTGGCGCAGTGGAGCGGTTTCTCCTGGGCTGCCTGTGGTGGGAGCGGGAAAGTGTGACTCTGGCGGTGATTGCGGTCCGGGTTCGCTGACGGGAGAACTTCCGATTTGGTCCCGTTCGCCGTTGTTCCACACCACACCCAGACCCGCAACGTGGTCCCGCGTGTATCCGTGAAGGAACGCGTTTGCGCCGCTCGCGTTCGTTGCGATCATGCCCCCGATGGTGCAGGTCGCGGCACTGGCAGGGTTGGGCGCGAACCGCCGGCCGACCTGTGCCAGCTCGGTGTTCAGGTCTGCAAGAACGGCACCGGCCTGAACGGTTACGGTGTCGGGGCCGATCGCGAGCACCTTGCGGAAGTGGCGGCTCAGGTCCAGCACCACTCCCCACGTCAGGGATTCGCCGCTCAATCCCGTTCCGGCGCCGCGTGGGGCGAGTGGGATCGCGTGCTCGTGACAGTACCGCACGAGGTTTGCGATGCTTTCCACGTCTTCCGGGACCGCGACGAGGGCCGGTTCTGTGTGGAACGGGCTGGCGTCGGTGGCGTAAAGGCCGCGCGTGAGCCGGTCGAAGTGGAGCCGTCCGCGGAACGAGCCGCGGAGGTCGTCAATGATCTGGGTTTCGTCGAGCACGGCGTGCGGTGGACCGTGAGAGTGGGCAGACACAGGGTAGCAGAATTTCCGACGGAGGGCTGCCCACTGCTGGGGGGCCGGCTCGCTATTTCCCGCCGAACACCAGTGACATCATTTCCGCGCGGGTGGCAGGGCTGTCGAGGAACCCGCCGCGCATCGAGCTGGTGATGGTCATCGCGCCGGGCTTCCGCACCCCGCGAATGGTCATGCACGAGTGGCTCGCCTCGATCACCACGCCCACGCCGCGGGCCTTCAGGTGCGTCATCACAAGGTCGGCAATGTTCTCGGTCATGCGCTCCTGAACCTGCGGGCGCCGCGCGACGGCGTCCACCACGCGGGCGAGTTTCGAGAGGCCGACGATCTGGCCGTTGGGGAGGTAGGCGATGTGGGCCTTCCCGAAGAACGGCAGCAGGTGGTGTTCGCAGCACGACGCGAATTCGATGTCTTTGACCAGCACCATCTCGTCGTGCTTCTGCGTGAACGTTTTCTGGAGGTAGACCGCGGGGTCGGTTTGCAGCCCCGCGAACACCTCGGCGTACATCCGGGCCACGCGGTCCGGGGTTTCGAGCAGCCCCTCACGGTCCGGGTCCTCGCCGACGGCGAGCAGGATCTCGCGCACCGCGCTGCGGAGCCGGGCGTGATCGACTTTCAGCGGCGTGATGGCGTTGGAGCTGCGCGGCGCCTCGTCGGCGTCGTCGGGCGGGGGCGTGTGTCGGCTGATCTTGCTCAAGCGGCGGCTCCGGGGAGGGCGAACCGTACCGATTCGCGGGAGTATTGTAGGTGGTTTTGGTGGGCGGCGAGGTGTCGGAAGGTGTGCGGGCGCGTCGCGGGCTGGCCGCGCGTGCCGTTTTCGTTCGGGCGAAATCGGCCGCCACTTCCGGTCGCAGCGCGGCAACGATTTCTTGACCCGGCGGGCGGTATAATACCGTATCGCACGATCCACCTCTCCAGGCCCTTCGGAACGAGGGTTTCAAACATGGCCCTAACCGCACAGCAGATCGCTGAGCAACGCAAGGACGTTGAAGAGCTCATTGCCGGTCCGGACGTCGGGTTTGCGAAGGCTCTCTTCTTTGGCAAGTTCAAGGCGAGTTTGCTTTACCCGTACCCCGTGCTCCCGCCCCACCATCGGGCGGCGGCGGACGAGATGGCCGCGAAGGTGCGCGTCTACGCCGAGTCGCACATCGATCACATGCGCATCGACCGCGAGGCGCGCATTCCGGATACCGTTGTTCAGGGGTTAGCGGACCTCGGCCTGTACAAGCTCACCATCCCGGCCGAGTACGGCGGGCTGGGGTTCGGTCAGCAGCAATATCTGAAGACGATGGAGGTGCTGGGCGGGCACGACGCGAGCGTCGCGGTGTTCGTCAACGCGCACCACTCGATCGGTGTGCGCGCGCTGTGCCTGTTCGGGTCGAAGGAGCAGCAGGCGCGCTGGCTCCCGGGGCTGTACGACGGCTCGAAACTGTGTGCCTTCGCGCTGACGGAACCGGAAGCGGGATCGGACGCCGGGAACGTTCAGACCACCGCGACACCGACCGAGGACGGTTCGGCGTACGTTCTGAACGGGACCAAGCACTACATCACCAATGGGGGGATCGCTCACGTCCTCACCGTCATGGCCCGGACCCCGGACCCGTCGAGCCCGAAAGGCAAGGTTAGCGCCTTTCTGGTGACGCCCGACATGCCGGGCTTTGAGGTCGTCGAGGCGCGAGCCGAGAAGTGCGGCATTCGTGGCACCGCGACCGGTAAGATCCGGTTCACGAACATGCGCGTGCCAAAGGAGAACGTACTCGGTCAACTCGGCCGCGGGCTCCAAGCGGCCTTGACCGTGCTGAATTACGGCCGCGTAACCTTCGGCGCGACCTGCACCGGCCACGCGAAGGCCTGCATTCAGGCGATGACAACGCACGCCAAAAAGCGGGTGCAGTTCCAGCAATCGCTGGCAGAATTTCAGCTCGTGCAGAAAAAGGTCGCGTTCGCGGCGGCGCACTGTTTTGCGATGGAGGCTGCGACCGCCGAGTGCGCGGCGTTCATCGACCGCGGTGCGCCGGACTACATGTTGGAGACAGCCATCCTGAAGGTGTTCGCGACGGAGCACCTGTGGACGATCGTGAACGACACACTCCAGGTGTACGGCGGAAAGGGGTATTTCTGCGACCAGCCGGTCGAGCGGTGGATGCGTGACGCTCGCATCAACACCATCGGCGAAGGCGCCAACGATGTGCTGAAAGCGTTCATTGCGGTGGTGGGGTGTCGCGGCCCGGGGGTGTACCTGAAGGGGCTCCAAGACGACATGCTCGGCGGTCGGTGGAGCTTGCGTAAGTTGGGACAGTCGCTCGGGGTGGTCGGGCAACTCGCGGCGCCGTGGCTTACGACCGGCACTCCGGAAGTCCCGGTGACCGCACCGGAACTGAAGGACGACGCGTACACGCTGGCCCGGCTCGTGCGCGAGTTCGGGTTGAAGCTCCCGCACGTGTTCATGGCCGCGAAGACCGAGGAGAACTTTGCGGTGTCGGAGCTGGTTCACGAGCGCATCGCAGACATTGCCATTGATCTTTATGTGAGCGCGTGCGTGCTGGCCCGGCTCGATTCCCTGCTCGGACTAGCGGGTGAGAACGGCCCGGTGGAGGCCGATCCCCACGCGGACCCGGTTGCCGGAAAGTACTTCCTGAAGCTGGCGTTCCGCCGCATCCGCGAGCGGTTCGCCGCGCTCGACGATAACGACGACGCTTCGCTTTTGGAGAGCGCCCGGGCGACGATTGTGAAGTTCTGAGGGGTGCTCCCGAGTGCGGCATTTCGTGAACTAGGATTGCGCTGGTGCGAGCGCGCTGAGCTGTGCGGATTAAGGCGCTAAGGGCCTTAGCACGGTCGCTACCGAAGTGCTCGCCAGAACCGCCTTTGCAAAGGTTGTGGTACGCCCCCTCGGTTTGAAAGCCGGCGGGGCGCGTCGTCGGTTATATGACTGGGATGCCGATGGAACCGAAGCTTCAAGAGTTGCTGCAAGCCGTCATTGCCAAGACGCCCAAGGGTGAGCTGAAGTGGCGCTCGCATTCGGACGAGTCGTTTCGGGTGGCAGTCGGTTCGGGCCACGTTCACATCAGTCGCAGCCCTGGGCGGACCGAAGGTGAAAGCGACGCGCCGGTCGCGCGGACGTATTTAGCTCAAGTCACCGACGCCCAACGGCGTGTTGTGACCGAGACGCAGGCCACGACCGGTCACGAGGGCGATGGCGCATTACTTGCGGAGTTGTTTGAGGTTGCCCGAAAGTCTGCGTTGAAGACGGAGAGCGTGCTCAACGAAATGTTGGACGTGCTGCGCGGCACTGCGGCACCGTGATTGGCTTCTTCGGACCCGGTACCCGATTCGTTTCACTTCTCTCGCATGACGCGCCGGATTGTCGGCGCGTCTGTGCATGTTAAGCCAATTTGTTGTCGGATTGTTGCCGCGTCTCGCTGTCGAACAGCCGGTTGCCGCCGCGCTTCGGGTTCGTCGATGGTCCGCTCGATTGGAGCGGCATTTAGATTGTCCTGCGCGGAACGTTTGATTTCGCTTGACCGGCTCGTCGGCGGAGTTTAGAAATTGATTGCACGGGTCCATTTCAATTGTTCTTGCCGCTCATTACTCCAGTCACTCCCGAGCGGCACCTTCTCCCGAGGCGCTTATGTCCGCTTTCTCTCTCCCCAGACCGAAGCGTGGGTTCACGCTGATCGAGCTGCTGGTGGTGATCGCAATCATCGCGATCCTGATCGGCCTGCTGCTGCCCGCCGTCCAGAAGGTGCGCGAGGCCGCCGCGCGCATGAAGTGCTCCAACAACCTCAAGCAGCTCGGACTGGCGCTGCACAGCTTCCACGATGCCAACGGGCGGTTCCCGGCGGCCGGTGTCCTCACGATGGCCAAGCCGGTGCCCGCGTCGAACGCGCCGCCCAACCACCACACCTGGCTGACCTACTTGCTCCCGTATGTTGAGCAAGACAATTTGTTCAAGCAGACGAACATTAACGCCCCGGCCTGGGGGCAGGCCATCGTATCGACCGACGTGTCGTTGTTGCGATGCCCGTCGGATCCCGGCTACGGCAAATCCGACGAGACGCACAATATCGCCGTCACGAACTACGCCGGGAGTGAGGGCTACCACTGGTGGTCGACCGCGGTTTTCGACCCGGGTACCGGTAAGACGGGGGATTACTCCGGGCTGTTCACGGTCAACCGGACCTTTAAGTTTGCTGACGTTACCGACGGCACGTCGAACGTTGTGGCTATTGCGGAAGTGACGAGCTACGGCTTCAAGAACGGGCCGTTCAACAAGCAGGGCGGTGGCATTCTCCGTGCCCGCGGGAGCGAAGCGGTACACCGGGCTGCGTTCGTCTTCACGGGGTATGCCGGAACCTCCAAGTTCCCTCCGTTTATGGGGCCGGACGGGTCCGCCACCCCGAGCGTGGATGGGCAATGGGTTAGCGGGTTGACCGCACCGTACAGCTTCCCGCCGACGTACTTGACCGCCTGGGGTATCAACTGCGACTGGCCCGGGGCTCATTCGATGCACGGGAGTTCGGTTCAAGCGGCCCGCGCGGACGGTTCGGTTGGCACCTACACGACCAGCATGTCTTGGCCGATTTGGGTGGCGGTCAACGGTGTCGGTGACGGCGCCGTTGTCACCGAGTGATGCCTGTGTTTGCCACCTCGGACGAGGAGGCGAAAGGCCCGGTCTGTTGGGTGTGTTGACTTCGCTCGGGTTCGTTGCCGTTTGTCGGAACGGACCCGCTCCTTTCCCAGTTGAATTGAACAGAGGCCGGCTTCCGATGAAGAAATCCTTTGCTCTCCTTGTTTTTAGTGTGATGTTGGCGGCTGTCGGGTGCGAGGGGAAGACCCTTCCGAGCGGTCCCGTTGATACGTCCGACCCCAACAAGACTTACGGGGGTATGGCTCCCTTGCCGAAGGGCGGGAAAGACCCCGTCAAGCCGGGTGGGATGCCGAAAGCTCCTTGAGGCGAATGAGGAGCTTCTGCCTTCTCATTTTGCTTGGATCTGATCGAACGTGTGAGTCAACGGGGGCGGAAACGCGGCGCACTGATAGTGCCGTGTTTCCGCCCCTGCCGCGTTTTTCACACCATTTCGCTTGGCGCTAATTGCTCTCTGCGGCGCTCATGTCGCTCGAGCCGTGCGGTTGCCGCCTCTCCCCGTCTGCGGTAGCCTCAACATATCGCCAGGTTCCCGCCAACGGAGCATCTCCTAATGCCTCGCTTCCTTCTCGCGTTGCCGTTGTTTGCGGCGACAGCGTTCGCGCTCGCCGTGCCGCCGGAAGGGGCCGGCACTCAACCCAGCAAGAAGGGGGCATCCGGCGATGATGACGCCGCGGTTGCGCAGGTTAAGGCCGCCGACAAGGGGCTGAAGGTCGAGGTGTGGGCGTCCGCGCCGACGATGGCGAACCCGGTGTCATTCTGCTTCGACGAAAAAGGCAAGTGTTACGTTGCGGAGACCACACGGTTCGAGAACGGAGTTCCGGACACCCGCGGCCACATGAAGTGGCTGGACGAGGACCTCGCGAACCGCAGCATTGATGACCTGCTGAAGATGTACAACAAGCACAACTACAAGGGTTACGAGAAGTACAGCGACCAAGTGCGCGTTGTGTGGTCCAGCAACGGTCGCGGTCCGGCGGATAAGAGCGAGGTGTTTTCCGGCGGCTACAACCGGCCGCAGGACGGGCTCGCCGCCGGCGTGCTCGCCCGCAAAGGGAGCGTGTACTTCACCTGCATCCCGGATCTTTACCAGTTGAAGGACACCAACGGGGACGGGAAGGCGGACGAGAAGAAGTCGCTGTTCACTGGTTTCGGTCCGACGGTGCAGTTCCTCGGCCACGACCTTCACGGCCTTCGCATGGGGCCGGACGGCAAACTGTACTTCAGTGTGGGCGACCGCGGGTTCATGGTAACCACCAAGGAAGGAAAGAAGCTCGAGTACCCAAATACGGGTGCTGTTCTGCGGTGCGACCCGGATGGCGCGAACCTCGAAGTGGTTCACAGCGGACTGCGCAACCCGCAGGAGGTCGCCTTCGACGACTTCGGCAACCTGTTCACTTACGACAACAACTGCGACAGCGGCGACCGCGCGCGGTGGGTCCACATTGTTGAGGGCGGCGACAGCGGGTGGCGCGGCGGGTTCCAGTACAGCACCGGGTACCACACTCCGGAAGTGCCGCAGGGCAACCGTGGTGCGTGGAACACCGAGAAACTCTGGCACACGCAGCACGAGGGACAACCCGCCTGGATCGTGCCGCCGCTGTTGCACTTCGGTAACGGACCCGCCGGCATCACGCACTACCCGGGCATCGGGCTGAACGACAAGTACAAGGATCACTTCTTTGCCTGCGACTTCACGTCCAGCGCGGGTAGCAGTGTGATCTGGGCGGTGTCTGTGAAGCCGAAGGGCGCGAGCTTCGAGGTACAAAAGCCGGAGCCGTTCTTGCGCGGGATGGTGCCGACCGACTGCGAGTTCGGCCCGGACGGCGCGTTCTACTGGTCGGACTGGGTCGGCGGGTGGGCGCCACAGAACCGCGGGCGCATCTTCCGTGTGACAGACGCCGAGGCGATGAAGAACCCGCAGGTGGCCCAGGCCCAGAAACTGCTTGCGGAAGGGTTCGAGAAGAAAACCGTTGCGGAACTTGCGAAGCTGCTGGAGTTCCCGCACCAGCAAGTCCGGCAGGAGGCTCAGTTCGAGTTGGCTGCGCGGAAACCAGAAGAGGCGCTGAAGTCGTTCGAGGGTGTTCTCAAGGACGGGAAGAATCGACTCGCACGGTTGCATGCCGTTTGGGGTCTCGGGCAGATTTCCCACAAGAGCAGTGAGGCCGTTCGGTCACTAGTCGAGGCGCTGGGCGACTCGGACGGCGAGGTGCGCCGGGCCGCGGTCGAGCAGATCGGGAAAGTGTCGAGCCCGTCCGTCGCGAAGGTGCAGGCTCTGTTGACGGACCCTGACGACCGGGTGAAAGCGGCTGCGGCGGTCGCGTTCGGGAAAATCAGCCGGCCGAAATTAAGTGTGCTCCCGACCGGCGAACTTAGCACGTTCACCCCGCTGTTCGACCTGCTTCGCGCGAACAACGACAAAGACCCGTATCTGCGCAACGCCGCGGTGATCGGGTTGGTGAAGCTTACGACTAACCCGGTTGATCTCGTCAACGTGTGGAAGCAGGCTAAGCAGACGGATCAAGCGAAGTACGATGTGCCCGCCGTGCGCATGGGTGTGGTCCTTGCCCTGCGCAAGCTCAAGAGCGAGAAGGTTGCCGAGTTCGTGGCGGACGCGGACGCGAAGATTGTCGCGGAAGTGGCCCGCGCGGCCTACGACGAACGTATTGAGGGCGCTATTCCGTCGCTTGCAAAGCTTGTGGAAAAGAGCGGGCCGGATGCGATCGCCTTCCGTGCCCTGGCTGCGAATTACTTCGTCGGGACGCCCGAGTGCGCCGCCCGCGTCGCGAACTTCGCCGCGCGTCAGAGTGAGCCGGACTACGTTCGCGCGTTCGCACTGAAGTTGCTCGGCGACTGGTCGAAGCCGCCGCGCCGCGATCCGATCACCGGGCTGACGCTCGACCTCGCGCCGCGTGACACCAAGATCGCGGCCGGGGCGCTGCTCAAGGCCGGCGTCGCGGTGTTCGCGGGCAGCACGGTTGTGCGGTCCGAAGCGGCGCAGGTGGCAGCGAAGCTGAACTTGAAGGAGTTCGGCCCCGCGATGGCCGCTATCGTGAAGGACGTGAAGAGCCCGCTGCCGACGCGAGTGGAGGCGCTCTACGCCGTCGATGCACTCAAGGCGACCGAGGCCCGCGACCTGGCAGCGTTCGCCCTTGCGAGCGACGAACCGCGACTCCGCGCCGCCGGGCGCAGCGTGAAGGCGCGCCTCGCTCCCGCCGAGGTTCTGAAGGAACTACCCGCGCTGCTTGAGAACCCGAACGTCTCGGTCGCCGAGAAGCAAGGGGCGTTCGCAATTCTGGCCGCGCAGAAAACGTCCGACGACGCCGACCAGTTGCTCGGTCTGTGGCTCGATCGCCTGAATGACGCCAAGGTTCCCGGGGCGCTCGCGCTGGACGTAGTCGAAGCCGCCGAGACTCGCGCGAACGCACCGAAGTTGAAGCTGTCGGTCCCGTTGAAAGAAAAGGTGGAAGCTTACCGCCGCGTCCAGAATCGGCTCGCGAATGATCCTAAGGGCGACAAGCTCGCGGCTTACGCCGACGCGCTTGAAGGCGGCGATGCGGATAAAGGGCGGAGCCTGTTCCTGAACAACTCTGCGGTGTACTGCCAGCGGTGCCACCGGCTCGACGGGCAGGGCGGCGACGTCGGCCCCGCACTGAACGGTCTTGCAGCGGACGCCGAGAAGACCCGGCGCTACCTGCTCGAAGCGGTCGTGGCTCCCAATGCGAAGATCGCAAAGGGCTACGACACCGTGATCTTGTTGCTCGCCGACGACACCACCGTCTCGGGTGTGGTGAAGAGCGAGGACAAAAAGGAGATCAAGCTCGTCACCGCGGAGAACAAAGAGCGCACGATCGCGGTTGAGGACATCCAGCGCCGGCGCACCGGCCCGAGCGCGATGCCGGACGATTTACACAAGAAGCTGAGCCGGCGCGAGCTGCGGGATCTGGTCGAGTTCCTGACGAGCTTGAAGGACCCGTTGAAGAAGTAATAATGGTGTCAGCGAGCGGGGAGGCTGATGCCTCCCCGCTCCGTTTCCGGAGGCGAGATATGCCCGTCGTGATTTACGATCCGGTGTACGAGAAGCACGTTCGGGCCGAGCGCGAGCGCCTGTTTCCCAACCCCCGCGACGAAGTCTGGGACGGAGTCCTGGTCATGGCCCCACTCGCAAATAATGAGCACCAACTGCTTGTGATGCGCTTCACACTCGCGTTCAGTCACGCTGTTGACTTTGATGCTGGTGATGTTGTTCTTCCCGGTTGTAACGTGAGCGATCGCGATGCGGGCTGGACCGACAACTATCGCGAGCCGGACGCGGCAGTCTATCTTGCGTCGAATTCAGCAAAGAATAGCGACACGCACTGGGTTGGTGGGCCTGATTTGGCGGTCGAGGTTGCCAGCCCGGGGGAGAACCCACGGCTCAAACTCGATTTCTACGCGCAGATCAACACCCGTGAGCTGCTCATCGTCGAACGCGATCCGTGGGCCGTTGAGCGTTACCAGTTGCAGGGCGGGAAGCTGGTGCTGGTAGAAACCGCCGATGCCGCGAACGGCACCGTGCTGACCAGTTCGGTGCTTCCGCTGACGTTCGAATTGCGTGCCGGTGCGACGCGCCCGGTGATCCGCATTGCGCACATCCAGACCGGGCAGATCTGGACTGCGTGATCGAATGTTTCCCAGCCAACTGCGATGTCCTTTCGCTCGACTCGCTCGACGGTGATGGCTCATCCAGGCGGTTGCTATAACCCGTCGTGATGCTTCTGCTGCTCAGGTGGAACCCGTACACGATTGGCGATTCGACGAGTGTGTCATCTTCCCAGACGTTTCCTGTGATCGGGACCGGCGGTCGTAACTTCTCGTGCGATACGGTGACGACGAGTACGCGGTCGGTGGCTGAGAGCATGAACATGAAACGTCCCTGCGGAACCGCTCTTCAGCGCAACCGTAGGGACTCGATATGCTCGGACGTGCCTTCGTGTAACAGTCACTTCACCTTCTTGTGGACCGCGACCACGACTCCGCTGCCCGCGGTGCTCTCAAATTTGGTGGGGCGCTCCTTGCCCGGTTCGCCGAACGCGACCGTCAGCGTGTCCCCTTCGAGCTTCGCGATCCCGTGGAGCGTTTTCCCGTCGTAGGTGCCGCCCTTCACCACCATGTCAATCGTGGCCGGGTTCTTGCTCAGATCGAGTACGTAGGTGCCGCTGGTCGGCGCGGCCTTCGAGCCTGTTGCCGGCGTTAGCGTGTACTTGCCGTCGGCGTGCTCGCGGACCGCGCCTTTGAGTGCGTCCACGGCCTTGCCGTCGCGGGTCACCAACTCCACGACCCACTTGCCGGTCGTCGGGTCCTTCTTGTCGTCCGCGGCGGTCGAGAGTCCAACGACGGCGGCCACCAACGTGAGCGCGAGCAGCGTGCGCATGGTCACCCCTTAGATAGAGCGGGACGCCCGCGCGACTCGCGGGCTTGTGGTGGTATAGCGGAACCGGGGGCGGTCACCAGGACTCTTCAGGCGCATCGAAATCGGCGTGGAAGGCCGACCACTCGGGTAACCCGAGACGCGAAGCGGACCAGCGGTAGTAAACCGCCGACAGGCTCCCAAACAGAATCGCACCCGACACACCCACCAGAGGCAACGGCCACGCGAGCGGCTTTCCGACCAAGAGACGAAAGACAATGACTGCGGCGTTCAGACCGATTCCGAGCGGGAGGCCGGTAAGAAACGCGACCGGCAGGAACGCGAGGAAGTGAGGAGGTGCGATGAGAAATCCCGCGCGCCAAGACAGACGCCAGAGGAGAGGCGCTGCGGTATGAGCTGCGATCTGCTGCCCTTGGAGGTATTCGACCGCGGTGTCGATTTTCTCACGCTCGGTCACGACGGGCTTCGGCAGCGAGGGTGATGAGCGTTAGTTCGGGACGGCTGCCGACACGGAGCGGCGCACTCGTGGTGCCGAGCCCGCGCGACACGTACACCTGCGTCGTGGGGGCCTGAACGAACCCCTTGAGGTACTTTTGGCCGTAGTGGCTCGGGACGAACGGCGCTTCGCCGGTGGGGAAGACCACTTGCCCACCGTGTGTGTGTCCGCTCAGCATCAACCCGACGCGCGTGTCTTTCATCTTCTCCGCCACGTCGGGGTTGTGGCTCAGGAGCAGAACTGCGTCGGTGTCGCGTGCGTCGCCGAGAGCTGCCCTCACATCGACTTGGCCCATCCACTTGTCATCGACCCCGGCGAGGCAAACCCGTGCGCCCCGACGTTCGAGCCACACGTGGCGGTTCGTGAGTTCGTGGATGCCTGCGGCGGCGAACCCGTTTCGCGTCTCGGTGAGGCCGTGCCAGTAGTCGTGATTGCCCAGCACACCGTACACGCCGAGCGGCGCTTTGAGCGCCGCGAGCGCCTCGAAGCACGGGCCGATGTATTTGCCGTCCTTAAGTGAATAGTCGCCGCCGAGCAGGATCAGATCGGGTTCGAGGCTGAGTGCGGTGCGGACGATCGTGTGGACGTATTCGAGCGAGGTGAACGGTCCGTGGTGGATGTCGGTAAGAAACGCGACCGTTGTGCCCTCGAACTCCGTTGGCAAGTTCCGAAGTGGTACCGTGTGTCGAGTGATTTGGAGCCAACCGGATTCGAACAGCCCGTAAGCGGCCCCGGCGGTCACACCGGGGGCGAGTGACGCAATGGCCGCTTTGATGAAGAATCGACGATCCATCACGCACGTACTCGGGTAGCTGGGAACCGAGTCCATCACTTCTTACAAAGCATAAGCCGGTGAGGGGGCGTAAATCTAGAGCGGGATTTGCGTGATGCAAGGAAAATTGAGGCGAATCGTCAGAAATGCTGGCGCTGCAACCGGCGCGCTAAGTAAAGTTGACGCACTTCCCTGACTAACCCGCGAACTGCCAGTGGACGTATCGGTTCAGCAGCAGAAATTGGACGAACGCAAATCCTGCGACAGTGACGGGCAGAATTCGTCGTCGGTTGCGGAGTAGATCGGCCAGTTCGATCCAGGCCGGCAACGACGCGAGAACGATTCGGTGCCCGCTGAGCAACGAGCCGGACACAAAGAGTTGGGCGACCGGGATCAGAGCGAGCACACCCCAGAACGCGCCTCGCTTGTGCCACGCACGAACGCCGAGAGCCGCGACGCCGAGAGCCGCGACTGCCTCACCCCAGTGCGGAAGCACCGGATCGTAGATCGACTCCAGCGTTCGGAACGGGTTCTTCCAAGACAGTTCCGGGCGGCCCCATTTGGCCTGTGCCTTTAGCCCCGCGAACGGATCTCCAACGACCCACCACAACGCACCCCAGAACAGCGCGATCCCACCGAGACTACCGACCACCACGGCGAAGGTACGCGGGCGTTCGTAGCGCTCACGGCTCAGCGCCCAATCGACTACGGCAGCGACCGCAAGTGCCCCGCCCGTCATGCGAGCGAGCGAGCCGCCGAGCGCGGCGAGACCCGCGCAGAAAGGGGAGTTCCGTTGCCACGCAGCGAGAGCGAGCGCGGTGAAGAGCAACCCGAACGATTCGTTGTACGGGGCAGAAAAGAAGAGCGCGGTTGGGAACGCGAGCAGCAACGCCAAGGCGCGCCAGCCCGCAGTTCGGCAGCCGAGTTGGCGTGCCGTAACTTGTGCGAACACGGCGGCCCCTGCCGCCCCCGTTGCGTTAGCGACGATGAGACCGGCCCAAAAAAGGTTCAAACCCAGCGCGTGGGCTGTTCCCATGCAAACGGGCATTGCGGGGAAAAACGCAACACCGAGCCGGCCGCCGGAGTCGGCCGCGTTCGCGTACCCGTTGTCAGCAACGTTCGCGAGCCAGCAGGCATCGAACCGGTACCACGGTTCAATGAGGCGGGCGGAGCTTTGGGCACAGAGGTCGCGAGTACGGGTCGGGGTTGCGCTGTGTTCGTAAGGGTCGGGTGGGCTCGCAGCGAGTGCCAGGCCGAGAAGGACCGTCGCGAGGCGGACCGCCAGCGCAGCGAGGAAGAGTGGAAGAAAGTGTGGCGTGTGAGTCATCGCGCGGGAAGTGTACCACAGCGCGGGCGGTCAAAGTGAAACAGAAAGCGACTCGCGGCCGTGTTCCCCTACTCAGAGGTGCAACACGGCCGCGAGTCGCTTTCGTAGTCGGGGCGGCGGGATTTGAACCCACGACCTCCTGCTCCCAAGGCAGGCGCGCTAGCCAGACTGCGCTACGCCCCGTTCGATTGCGGCTTCCGAACCCGAACGCCGCAATCACATGCTATCGGTTCGCCGTCATACGAAAAAGGGCAAAGGTGTCACTTCACCAACTCGAACGACTTCAGGAACTCGTCCGCCTCTTTGCCCGTCGCTTGCTCTTTCGGCCCGATCACGAACACTTGGTAGAGCCGGGCGTCGACCATGATGATCCGGACGCGGAGCGTCAGCGATTCTTTTTCGGCGATCAGGTCGCGAGCGGGGTAGTCCTTACCGTTCGCCTTGAAGGACGTCTCGCTGGACGAAACGATCTTCGCCTTGAAATTGTCGACGAGGCCCTTCTCGCCGCCTTCCAACAGTTTCTTCCCCGGGCTGCCTTTCACCACATCCGCCGGCAGGTCGGTGTAGATCACCGCGAACCCGACTTTGTCTTTGTCTTTGTCCTTCTCCGCGATGGTGATGTACAGGTCGAGCCCGCCGGCCTTTTGCGGCACCACCTTCGGCTCGAGCGGGAACTTGGCGCTGAACTTCCCGTCCTTGGAATCGAACTTCTTGTCCTGTCCAGTCAGCGCGCCGGCCCCTAACACCAGCACGGTCACGGCCAACACCGTTTTAAGGCTCATAGCGAGCTCCCAGGTCACTTGGTCAGGTCGAGCGAATCGAGGAACGCGGCGGCGTCTTTTCCGCCGACGAACTCGGCGGTTCCGATGACGGCCACTTGGTACAGGCGGTTGTCGCGCAGGACCGCGCGGACCTTGATCCGCTGCTGGTCCTTGTCTCTGTCTACGGTAACTTCCCGACCGGGCAACTTGTCAGGGCCGAACTCGATTTCCTTTTCGCTCACGGTTCCTTTGGCCTTGAGCGCGTCCCGCACGCCGTCGAACAGGGTCTTTCGGTTCTCGGCCTTGGCCGCAGCGACCGGGAAGTCGGTGTAGCTCACGAGGTACACGTTCGCGTCGCTCGCCGCGTAGGTCGCGACGTTGATCTTCAGGTCGCCCAGCGCGCTCCGGGCCGTTTGGTTTGTGACCTTCGGGGTGCCCGGGAACTTCGCCGTGTACCGCCCCTCGGTTGAGGTGTACGGCTGCCCCGCGGGCTGGGCCTGTAGGAGCACGGCGGACAGGGCGAGGGCCGCGAGCGCGCTGGCGCAGCGGAAACTGGTTCGGCGGTGGATCACTTGGTCAGCTCGAACGAGTTAATGAACTTGTCCGCGGTTTCGGAAGTCACCACTTCCTTCGATCCCTGGACCATCACCTGGTACAGGCGCCGCTCGACGATCACCATTCTATTGCGGAGGAACCCGTTAGGGGTTTCCAGCACGACATCCCGGCCCGTGAACTTCGCATCGCCGAGCGAGAGCGTGACCTCTTTGTCTTCGAGCACTTTCCCGTTCTCACCCTTGACCGCGTCGCGGACCTTCTCGAGTCGCGGCCCCGGGGGCCGCTTCGAAACCTCTTCGGACGCGTCGATGTGGCTGACGGCGAAGCTGATGTCGCCCTTGAGTTCCACGGAGTCGATGGTGAGCTTGAGGGTGTCCTTGCCGGACGCCACGTCCGTCGTTGCCGTCTTCGGGGTGCCGGGGAACTGGATCTTGTACCGCCCGTCACTGGACGCGAAAGGCTTGAAGTCCTGCCCGTGTGCGGCGAGGGGGAGAGCCAGCAGTAACGCCATGAGCGCGAACGTCCGTGCCCGCATAGGTCCGCCTCCGAGGAATGAGACGCCAGAGCCTAGACGATGCGCGGCGCGTGAGGCAAGAGCAGCGGGAGGGAGGAGGGAAAAGCGGTGAGGCGAGAAGAAGCTCGAAGCCGGGCGGGTCGCTTTGCCGTGCAACCGGTGACGGAACAGTTCGGCGATGAAGGGTGCGGTTCGCGCTGTCGTCTGTAGCCGGGGTGCGGCGGGCGTCGTTCAAACGCTGAGGGGCAGGGCACCAAGTTCGGTGCCCTGCCCCTCAGCGTCGTTCTTGGCTCTCTGGCAATTACTTTTGCAGTGCCTGGATGATCCGCTCGAAGTCGTCGTTGGAATCGAACCCGATCACGATTTGGCCCTTGTCCTTGGCCTTCACCTTGATCTCGATCTTCACCGCCAGCCGCTGACGGAGGTCGTCTTCGAGCCCCTTCACGTGGGCGGTCTTCTCGGCCGGTTCCTTTTTCTCGGCCGGCGCTGCGGCCGCCAGTTCGGTGCCCGCGGCGGCGAGCTTGTGCTGCTTGACCAGCAACTCAAGGGCGTGAACCGAATAGTTCTTCATGATCGCGTCCTTCGCGAACGCGAGCTGCTGCTCCAGGTCCGTGACGCCCTTCAGCACCTTGGCGTGACCCATCGTGAGCTGCCCGTTGCGAACGGCGGCCTGCACGTCCGGGTGCAGGTTCAGCAGGCCGAGCAGGTTCGTGACCGTGGTGCGATCGAGGCCCAGGCGCCCGGCGAGCTGGTCCTGGGTCATCTTGAACTTGTCCATGTACTCCTTGAACCCCTGGGCCTTTTCCAGCGGGTTTAGGTCGGTGCGCTGGATGTTCTCCACGAGCGCCGCCTCGAAGACCTGTTGGTCCTCGAAGTGGACGACGTGAACCGGCACCTCGGCGAGCCCGGCGCTGCGGGCGGCCCGTAGCCGCCGCTCGCCCGCGATGAGCTGGTACTCTTCGCCGGTGGCCCGCACCACCAGCGGCTGAAGGACGCCGTGCGTTTTGATGCTGGCCGCGAGTGACGCCAGCTCTTCGTCGTCGAACTGCTTGCGCGGCTGGTACGGGTTGAACGCGATCTTCCCGACCGGCAGCTTCGCGACCGGGGCGTCGGAGCTTGGCGCCGAGATGTCGCCGAGGAGGGCGTTGAGGCCGCGGGCGAGGCGGGGAGGAGCTTTGACGGTCGCTTCCATGCGTTGAACTCCCGTGAGGGTTAAATCGGGCGGGTTCATAGCAACCTCCGTCGCGGTGGGAAGTGGAACTGGACCGACCGCGAGATCGTGCTCCGCTGGCGCGTGGGAGCCGGAGGGTGAAGCGATACTATTCGGGCGCGGCTTTCGGAGCCAAGTTCGTGCGGTGGCAAGCGGAATCGCCACGAAAGCGGACCCATCGGGCAACAGACCATACGGCTGAAGCATCAAGTCGTGGGCCGGGAGCGATCCATGAGGAACGTCGGCTGACATGAGAGCGTTTCCTCCATTCGGCAACAAGTCAGGTCGCCGGTTCTTTCAGGTCCAACCGTCGCATTTGAGCAGATGGGCGCCGGGCTGATGTTCCACGTGGAACATTCGCTGGTGCCGCCCCAGGCGGCAAATGGCGCCAGATCGGATCGACCGTTGTGATCGGCACATTCTGACAGCTGCCGACGTTCCACGTGGAACATCGATCCGCGTTGGAGCGTCCAGCAAGTGTGACCGCCTTGGCGATCGTTTTGTCGCGTGCCATGACTGGTCAGATTGATCGTTACAGGCGGTAAAGTCTTCCCCGTCGATGCAACTGAACCGGCCGTGCAAACACGTGCAACGGCGCGTGTCTGCACGCTGCTTTTCAGCCTGAAACGCAGCGAGATTCGATTCTGCGCGGCCGTGAAGAAAGTGGCCTTGTCGGTTGCGAGAAAACCGGACTACCATCCGCCCCGCTAGGCCAACGGACCGGAACCCGAAGGCCGAGCACGAGCCCGCTCAGGACCGGAACCCTGAGCGGACTCGTTACGGGATCAGCAACTGATCCCGCCGGAGAAGAGGTGTTGAGATCGACCCTCTGCGAGCGCGGGTGACGCGCGTGCGGTGTGGCGCCTCAGGCGTCGCCCGAGCAGGGGTCGGCACACTCCACACCAACCGGATCGCGTGGACGACTCACTCCGCGGACCGCGGGCAGGAACGCCCGCACGCGGACCGTGAACGATTCGCGCTCGTTACTACCGACGGTTGTTTAGGAGCGTTGCGCATGGATGCGACTCGTGGCCCGATTCTGTTTCGCTGCGACGGCACCTCGGCCCGCGGGTGGGAGCCGTTCTATCAGTGCCTGTCGCTCGCCGCGGCCCTCCAGCGCCGCCGCCGTGGCACCCACTTCCTCAGCTACCTCGATCCGCTCTCGCTCGCGACCGTCGTCAACCGTGGGAACAACGACTGGATCCCTGCCGAGCAGCCGCTCGGTTCCGACGGCGACCTGGCGGCTACCATCGCCCAGGTGCGCAAGATGAACGCCGCGGCGGTGGTGGTGGCGGGCGACGGCTACGACGCCGACTACCTTCGTGAGCTGAAGAAGACCGGCGCGCTGGTGATGGCGTTCGACTCGTCCGCGGACATGCGGTTCCCGGCCGATCTGGTCGTGAACCCGCTCCTGCACCCCGGACGTAAGGCGTTCCGGATGGAGCCCGGATGTCAGCTCCTGGTGGGCCACCGCTACGCCCTCTGCCGCGGGGTGTTTCGCCGGCAGCGCACGATCCGTGCGACGGAGCCGCCGATGCCGTTCCGCGCACTCGTGGCGATGGGCGATGACGACGCGGCGGGCGAGGCACTGACCCGGGTACAGCAACTCCTTCAGATGCCGAAGGTCGCGAAGGTCACGGTGACGGCCCGCACTCACCACTCGCGCTACGACGAACTGCTGGCCCTCGCGGACGACAGCAACGGGAAGATGGAAGTCGTCACCGAGACGAAGGAGCTGATGACACGCCTGGTGCGGGCTCACTTCGCGCTGACGAGCGGCGACGTCTGGTCGCCGGAACTGTGTGTGGTCGGCATCCCGCAACTCATCCTGAGCCAGACGAAGCAGCAGGCGGGTACGGCCAAGAAGCTCGACGAGGACGGCGTTGCCACCTACCTCGGCGCGGCGACGAACGTGACCTTCGAGCAACTTCAAGAGGCGGTGGACCTGCTCCACGACGACCCGATGGAGCGGAAGGGGATGACGCGGTGCGCCCGCAACACGTTCGACGGCCGCGGGCCGGACCGGATCGTGAACGGCTTGGAGATCATGCTGCACAGCCCGTCCCGGAAGCGGGCCGCGTCGTTCGCCCCGACACACGGGCTGAAGATCGCTGCGTAAGCCGTTGGCTGTTGAAGTGCTGGTGAAGGCGGTCCCGGTTCGTTACGCTTCAGTGCGTGCGAACCGGGACCGCTTCGTTTCGGGGCCACACATCGAGGACTCGGAATGCGCCGGAACGCCCTCTCGCGGATCGAGTTCGTAGTCGCGCTGCTGATGTGCGCTGTGTTCGGTGCGTTAGTAGTGTCGCTTCTCGCCCGTGTGCGAGAGGCGGCGGCGCGGACATCGTGCCAGAACAACCTCCGGCAACTCGCGCTTGGGGTGTTCAACTACGACGGTGTCAACGCCCAACTTCCACCTCTCGTCGATGCAGATGCCGGACTGATGTCCGTGTTCGCACAACCCTCCAAGCATGGACGCGAATGTATGCTCCTCCGCACTCAAGCGCGGAACGGTATCATGCCGCTTCGTCGGTCTCTTTTCCCTTCACTGGTAAGTTTGGAGAAAATTGTCTCAAAACGGTGGCGACGCGAATCAGGCCTGGAGCGTTTTCCTCGATCCCGCCGACCCGGCGCCGCAGGGACAGCGCGACATTCCGGTGACGCTGACCGACGGATCAACAGGCTACTACGCGACCGGGAACTATGCCGCGAACGGTTTGCTCGCGTGGGGCAAGAAGTCCAGCGTGAAGTCACTCGAAGAATGGCCGGCGCCTGCAATCCTGTTTGCCGAGCGCCCGCAAGCGTGCCACACGGCAAACGGCGAAGTGATTCACAACCTGTGGGGTGTCGGGTTCTACAGCCCGAACATGCCGGCGTTCGCTGCGCTCACCCCAACTGACCCGCCTGGGCTTCAATCGACGGGCCAAATTGCTCCGGCCACCGGCGGCCAGTTCCGCATCGGCCGCGCCGACGGCGTTCCGCAATCCGCCGACTTCCCGGCTCCGATTCAGTTCTTGCGTTCCGGGCAGCCCTGCGACCCACGCCTGCCCGGAACGCCGCATCGCACCGGAATGCCGACCGCAATGAGCGACGGGAGCGTTCGTGTTTTCGCGCGCGAGGTAGACCCAGGAGTATTCTGGAGCGCGTGCGCCGGACCACCCCCGGCACCGTGACAGGTGCGTTCAGCACATCAATGGCAGCATCAGTTCGGGGAACGCGATGAAACGCTTTGCTGTTATTGGGTCACTGTTTGTCGTTGCCGGCGCCCTGGCGGCGTTGTTTTGCGTGTGCGAGCTGCCGAGTGCTTGTGGCCCGGTTGACCGTGTTCGCGTGTGGGTGGTGTTCATGACAGGGCCGATGTACGCGACCCTGTCCGATTCGCCTTCGTTGGCCGGCGTGGAACTCTTCGGCTGGTGCGGGCTTCTGCTCAGTTTGAGTCACCCGCTACGGCCGACGCCGTGGACGGGCGTTTTGGCGACGTTCGGGTTGTTTTTCTGGTTCGGTGCTGGGTTCCTCACGGTACTTGTTTGGACGGCGGTGTAGCCGATCTGCCCCTCCGCTCCTCCGCACATCCACGCCGCTCCGGGTATCTGGTATCCTCACACCACCACTGAGGTGAGGAAACGGACATGTCCAAAGACGAAGTCGCCGACGCGCTCGACGAGATCGGAACCCTGCTCGAACTCAAGGGCGAGAACGCGTTCCGTACTAACGCCTACCACAACGCCGCCCGCGTCGTTCAGCAACTCCCCGGCGACCTCAAGCAACTGGTTGCGGACGGCAAGCTCGGCGCGGTTCGCGGGATCGGCGAAGCGCTGTCGCTCAAGATCACCACGCTGGTGACCACCGGCAAGCTCCCGTACCTCGAAGACCTCCGCGCTACGATTCCCGCCGGGATGGTTGAACTGCTCCGGCTCCCGGGTCTCGGCCCGAAGAAGGTGAAGGCGCTTCACGACCTCCTGGGAATCGACAGCATCGAGAAGCTGAAGGCCGCTTGCGAGAGCGGCGAGGTGGCGAAGCAGAAGGGCTTTGGCGCGAAGACGCAGGACAAGATTCTCGAAGGCATCCGGTTCCGCGATCAGGTCGGGCACCGCGTCCGAATCGATTACGCGTTGCCGCTCGGCACCGCGCTCCTCGAGCAGATTCGCGAGTTCCCGGGCGTCATCCGCTCCGAACTGTGCGGCAGCCTCAGACGCCGGAAGGAGACCGTTGCGGACCTCGACATCCTCGTGAGCAGCGCCGACGCACAGCCCATCATGGACCGGTTCGTGAAGCTGCCCGAAGTGCTCCAGGTGCTCGGACAGGGGCCGACGAAATCGAGCGTGCTCGCGGCGCTCCATGTCCACGGTACGAAGGTGACCATGCAGGCCGACCTCCGCGTGGTCGAAGACGACCAATTTCCGTTCGCGCTCCACTACTTCACCGGGAGCAAGGAGCACAACATTCGGATGCGCCAGCGGGCCATCGATCGCGGCCTGACGCTCAACGAGTACGCGCTGGCGAACGGCTCGCGCTCGGTGCCCTGCAAAACCGAAGAGGACATCTTCGCGGCGCTGGGCCTCCCTTACATCGAACCCGAACTGCGCGAGGACACGGGCGAGATCGAAGCCGGCGAGGTCAAGAAACTGCCGGCGCTTGTCGCCGATCGCGACATCCGTGGCGTGTTCCACAACCACACCACGTACAGCGACGGCATGGCTTCGCTCGAGGAAATGGCCCTCGCGTGTAAGAAGCTGGGCTGGGAATACTTCGGGGTCGCGGACCACTCGCAGTCGCTCACGATCGCGCGCGGGCTACCGCCCGGTGCGGTGCGGAAGCAGTGGGCCGAGATCGATCGGCTCAACGCACAGCTCAGCGGCGTTCGCATCATCAAAGGGAGCGAGGTCGACATCCTCGAAGACGGGTCGCTCGACTACAGCGACGAACTGCTCGCGGGGTTCGATTACGTGGTCGCCAGCGTTCACTCGCTGTTCAACATGCCCGAGGCCGACATGACCGCCCGCGTGTGCAAGGCCCTTTCACACCCGGCAGTGACGATGCTGGGGCACGCGACCGGCCGCCTGCTCCTGAAGCGTGAGGGGTACAAGATCAACCTGGACGAGGTCATCAAGACCGCGGCCACGTTCGGAAAGATGATCGAGATCAACGCGCAGCCGTCACGCCTGGACCTCGACTGGAAGTACGTGAAGCAGGCCCGAGCGATGGGCGTCCCGATCGTCATCAACCCGGACGCTCACAGCCCGTGGGAACTGGGACTGTACACCTTCGGGGTTCAGGTCGCCCGGCGCGGGTGGCTGACGAAAGACGATGTGTTTAACACCCGCGGACTGGAAGACGTGATGAAGGAACTGGTCCGCCGGAAGAGCGTGAAGTGATCTCACTGGAAGCCGCAAGTGACACCGAAGCCCGAATCGCATCCGCTCTGGGCCGAGTTGCGCGCGAACCCGGACGACACGCTGAAACTCGCGCTGGCCGACTACCTGGAGGAGAACGGTGACCCGAATACGGGGTACGCCTTGCGTTGGTGTGTCGCTCACGACCGCTGGCCGCGGGTGACCAAGTCGCTGATCATGTGGCTCACCGATCCGACGGAAAAGCACGCCGGCAAGAAGCGCGATGTAGCCCGGGCGCTCTTGCCGGTAGTGTTCTTCGTAGTGCTGAAGCAGGCTCAGACGCAGGCAGACTTGAAGTTCGTGAGGACCGGCTACGCGTACTCGACACTTGCAATTGCAATGGAAGTGTTGGGCGAAGTTCTCGCTGATTTGCGCCGAATGATTACGACCGAAAGGGCGAGAACGGATCGCTAGGCCGCGGGGCGAAGTAAGTCGTCCGGATCGATCCCCAGCTCGCGCAACTTCGCCGCGAGCGCGTCGCGTGCGGCGCGGGCCTCCTCGGCACGGCCGCGCTCTTCCGACAGCCAGCGGAGGGCGTTGAGCGCGCGCTCCCGTTCGCTCTCGAACGCCAGCGTGGTTTGACGCAACTCTTCCTGCATTTCGCCGACCCGCTGTTCGCGCGTGCGGAACTCGCGGCCGTCCGGTGTGAACAGCGTCAACTCGCCGTGGCCCTCCTCGAACCGCACGCCCAGGCGCGGGCTGGCGTAACCCCCGAGCGGGTAAACCAACTCGAACCGGCCCTCGTTGCGGACCCAACCGATACCCGAACCGCCGTGCGGATCGAGCAGGTAGTATTCTTCCACGCCATACCGGTCGTAGAAGCGTTGCTTTTCTGCCATGTCCGCCCGGGTGTCGTTCGGCGAGCGCAGCTCAAAGACGACGTGCGGCGCCAGCCCGTCTTCTTCCCACTGCCGGTACGCATCGCGGAACACCGGCGCACGGTCGAACACAATGAGCACATCCGGCGCCCGGTGCGTCGCCAAATCGTCTTCGGTCGGGTACCAGAACAGCTCGCTGGCGACGAACACCCGTTGACCGGCGAACAGTTCGCGCAGCTCCCCGACGAGCTTCATGCGCCACTCGGCCCGGAGCATGGCGTCGGGTGTCGGCGTCCGGTCGGGTCTCATGAATCACCTCGCGGGTTGTGCGGACGGCGGACATTACCGAACTTCCCTGAATCAAGTCCAGAGCGATTGCGGAAGACGTTGGAACAGGAAGTGCATTCCTTACGGTTGCGAACCGACCCCCTTCAGCGGAGCCGGCCGATGACCGATGCGCTGTACTGGTATGCCTCAATTTTCCTTTGGCTGTTTCTGACCGGCGTGGGACTACCGCCGGCACCGGAAGAGGCTGGCATTCTGTACGCCGCAAGCGTGAACGCGCTACACCCGGAAGTGTTGTGGCCGTTCGCTTGGGCCGCATGTGGCTTGGGCATCCTCGCGGCGGATTGCGTGCTGTACGGCGTCGGCTGGAAGTGGGGACCGCGCCTCTTCGAGTACCGGTGGGTTCAGAAAGTGCTCAGTAGCGAGCGTCGTCAGCGAATCGAGGGGCACTTCTCCCAGCACGGGATGAAGTTACTGATCCTCGCGCGATTCTTGCCCCCGGTCCGAACGGGCGTCTTCCTAATTGCAGGAGCGACGCGGTACTCGTTCGTAAAGTTCCTGATCGCGGATCTGGTGTACGCCGTGGTCGGCGTTGGCGCGTTCTTCTTCTTCGGCGCGTGGTTACTCACGCTGATTCACCGCTACCAAAGTACAGCGCTGACGATCGGGGCCATTGCGGTGATGTGCTACGGGCTTTACATGTACTACCGGCTGCTGCGCCGGCGCGAACTGCGAAACGGTCCGCAAGCACCGGCGTCGATTCTTCAAGGACCCGAAGGTTCGGTGCCGGCGGGCGAACCGGCTACGAACACCGCCGCTGCCTCTGCGGCCCAGCACGAAGCGAATGTCGTTCTCGGGAAGAGCTGAACGGCTTACTTCGCGCGGTACTTGGGGTTTGCTTCCAGATACGCCTTCACGCGCTCGGTGCGGGTGATCGCGTCGGCGAAGAACTGCACCGCCTGAACGAGCCGCTCATCAGGCTCGGCACAAGAGAACCGCAAGAAGCCCTGGCCCGCCGCGCCGAAGCACTCTCCGCCGAGGCACGCGACGCCGCGCTTGTCGTCCGCCCCTTCAAGAAGATACATCGCCAACCCGTGTGAGGTGATCCCGAGCCGGTCGCAGATCGGTTTCACGTTCGGGAACACATAGAACGTCCCTTCGGGCATTAGCACCGTCACGTCAGGTAGTTTGCGAAGCTCGTTGACCAGTAGCACCACCTTCGCATGGAACTTGACCATCACGTCGTCACGCTCAGCGGCGTCGTGTTCCAGCGCGGCCTTTCCGGCCATCTGCACGATCGGCGGCACACACGAGAGCGACGTGTTGATCATCTTGCTGACCACTTGAGCCGTGGCGGCCGAGGTCACCATGTACCCACACCGCCACCCGCTCATGCTGTAGCTCTTCGAAAACGTATACGCCCCCACGCACTGCTCCAGCATTCCGGGCTCCGCAAGGATGCTGTGGTGCTTACCCAGAACCGACGGACCCGCGGTGTTCCACACCATGTGGCAGTACGGCTCGTCGGAGAAGACCGCGATGTTGGTACCGCGGACGATGTTCGCGATGGTCTTCAGGTCGTCCGCGGTCGCCACGCCCCCGGTCGGGTTGTGGGGGAAGTTGAGGAAGAGGGCACGGGCGCGGGGCTCGCTCTTGACGAACTTCTCAATCGCGCCGAGGTCCGGGCGAAACTGATTCTCTTGCTTGAGTGGAACGTAGACCGGCTTCGCACCCCGACGGATGATGTTAGGCTCGAACGTCGGGAACGCCGGCTGGAACACGAGGACCGCGTCGCCCGGTTCGAGGAACGCTTCGCAGAAGTACGTCTCAAACACTTTCGCACCCGGACCGACCACCACGTTATCCGCGGTCGCCGGCACCCCGAATTCCTTTTTCACGGTCGCCGCGATGGTTTCGCGAAACTCGGGCAGGCCCGCCGAAGGGCAGTAGCGCGTGAGGCCGGCGTCGATGGCCGCGTGCGCGGCTTTCAGTGCGCTCGCGGTCGTTGGGAACGGCGAATCACCGATTTGCAGAGCAATCACGTCCTTCCCGCTGGTCATCAGCTTACGGGCGACTGCAAGCACATCGAACGCGGTCTCGGTAGTCAGCCCTCTGGCAAACGACGACAAGCTGGGAACGGTGCGGTCCATCTGGGGGTCTCGTGAATTAAGGTCGGGAGAGGGTGTTGTCATCAAACGGATGCCGGTTCCCTCCGGCCAGCAAACTCGCGCATTGCCGAATCCGTGAACTAAATTCCGGACGATGCCCGTTTCGCCGACCGACACCGAGAATCAGGTGCGCAATGAACGACGCGGTGAGCACGAAGAGCGGCGAGCGGGAAGACGAACTCGAAGTCGGCGAACCGATCGAGGACGAGGTGGCTTCGTCGCCAGTTAAGAAGAAGATCCGAGCCCGAGTTGTTCCATTCGACGGGCGCCCACCACACCGCACCCAGCACGACCGAGATCAGCACGACGCCCGCACGGAACAGACAGACTCGAGCAACACGTCGGGCGGTCAAATGGTCCTAACTACCGCAAAATACATGCCCCGGCAGTCTGTTGAGCCGGAGTCGCGTCGCGAACACCGGAGCAAGAAGGGGTAACCGTCGGAATCGGCAAGCAGTCTTGAAGGAAAGGTGCTTAACAGTGGGAAATGGGGCGGAACGCTTGCGATGGTGATTGCAGCGATTTGGTTCATGGCTGGGGCGGCGAACGACACCATTTTCATCTACCCGCCGATCTTGTTTGTCATCGGCTTGGTGGCGTTCGTGAAAGACGTGTCGGGCAGCGAGTAGCGCAGCAATTCGTACCACACGAGCAACGCCCAGGACCCCCGTTTACGATTCGAGTCCTGAGCGGCAACGTCCGTTACTGCTTCGCGCTGATCGCCTTCGCCAGCGGGTTGATGATCTGGGGCACGACGTAGGTGCTCACCAGCTCGTCGAGAACGCGGCGCTGGTTGTGATAGCTTTCAGCAAACGTCTTGAACGGTTGCTTCCCCCAGAACTGCCGCACCGTGAAATACACCGTGACTGGCGACTCCGGGAAACTGTTGGTCCGCACTTGGTATGCGTTCGTGCGGGTCTCGATGCTGAGCCGGGCCTGCAACTGACACCCTTCGTCCAGCGCGAGCATCATGGTGGGCTGGTAGTGCAGCACCCGCGCCGCGGGTACTTGGACAAGCGACTCGAGGGGCGTCCCAACCGTTAGCGCCTCGGCAACGACCTCGTCGTGGTTCCCTTGATACAGGAAGTCGAAGTAGTAGAGCACATCGACCGACTCGGTTTGCAGCGGCCCGAGGTCGAGGTGGCCGGCGGCCATTTCCAACACCCGTTCGTTGTGAGCGTCGGCATCCTCCAGGGCAGGGGGATTCACGAATCCGGTACTCAGCCGCCGGTGGTCAAGTGAAGCCCACCGATAGCTGCCGGAGTCCCGTTCTTCTTCGAGCATGTATTCGGTGTCGCTGCGTTTCTCGAACTCCGTCATCTTGGGCGACACCTTTTGGAGCGCCTCGAAGAAGTGGAGCACCGTTTCGCGCGCGCTGGGCATTTCGAGCTTACCGTGAACGTAGGTCGAAACGCCGAAGTCGTCGCACAACGAGGCGTAGGAGTTCATCAGTAGGTCCTTTCTCTCGGATCGGCGCGCGGAGAGGCGTCCAGGCTTACGGTACAGGCGCGGCCGGCGTAACAGGTCTGGAGTATTGTTCGGCGCAGGCTGTCCGGATGCAAGCCCGGTAAACGGGCCGGATTGCAGAGGCCGGACAACCTGTTCGCGGTGCAGAAGTCGAGATCAGATAGACAGGCAGAAAGCGAGATGGGTTCGCAGGCGCCAGGAGGTTACCGCCGGGAGTGAGGCGAGAGGCATTCAGGGCTCAGCACTCACTCCCATACGCTTGCGGTTCAACTGTCAAACTTGATTACGCAGCAACACGGACCTTCGAGACCGGGGCCGGCACTTTCAGGGTCGTCTTCAACGTCCAGCGGCCGGCATCCGGGGCGCCGCTCCATTGTTGGAGTTGAATCGTCGTGACGTGTTCGCGTTCTTCTTCGTCGAGCACTTCCGTGAACGCTTCGGCGTACATCTGGCGAACCTGGGTGGACGAACGCCCGACGACGAGAAGAGCATCGCCGCGGTCGTCGAACACCGCAACCGCGCGCCAGCCCTGAGCCTTGGATTCAGTAGTAACGAGCATGGTGTAACCCTCCCTGGCTGAGTGTGATGGGCGTCGCTGATCCGTCAGCGGCGTGAGGAATAGATTGCCGGGTCAGGGGGCTCACGTCAAGAAAAAACCAAGCAATCGGTAAAAATTACCTCAAGTCTCTGCTCGTAACTGACGGTGGGTGCAATCGTTGTGCGGGCCAGAAAAATGAGTGCTGGTAGGCGCTGCACTCGCGAAAGGTGATTCGTCCGCGACGGCTTCTCCGCCGACGGCCAGTTCGACACGAAATTACGTGTTTGCCAGAACCTCTTCAACCGCCTTTCTACCTCAATCGCCTCTTCCTTGGCCGTATACCGCCGGGTTCGGTTCTCGAACCCGTATCAGTTAACGCGGGCACGCCCGGTGTGTGGTAGAACCACATGCACCGAGCGTGTTGTTTGTTTAAGACCGTCGGGATACGAACGAGCGGAAGCGAGAAGATCCCCAAGATGTCTTCGTCGCGAAATTGCTAACGTGACAAGAGATCTGTCGGCTCGGTCGTCAGGGCAACGCGTCCGAGGTTTCTGGGTAAGCCAGAAGTTACGGGCTGTTCGGATCAGTAGCGGTCACCACCGCCACCGTAACCCCCGCCGTAACCGCCGCCGCCGCCCCCACCGTAACCCCCACCGCCGCCACCATAACCGCCACCGCCACCGCGACGGCCGCCCCCACCACCACCGCCGTAACCACCACCGCCGCCCCCGCGACCACCGCCACCGCCCTCACGCGGCTTCGCGATGTTCACGGTCAGCGGGCGGCCGTTCATAAGCTGATTGTTGAGCGCGGCGATGGCAGCCTGGGCTTCTTGCTCGTTGGCCATTTCCACGAAGCCGAACCCGCGACTGCGGCCCGTTTCGCGATCCATCACGATCTGTGCGCGGATCACCGCGCCGTACTGCTGGAACATTTCGGACAGTTCGCTGTCCGTCGTTGCCCAAGGCAAGTTACCGACGTAGATGTTCGTAGCCATGCGAAACCGAAGCCACCATGCGCCCGTGCTTACGCTGCGCCATGCGGCCCTGCTCAGACACGGAGCAGGCACAAACCGCGAGGAGCCAAGCACGCATTCTCCCAGCAAAAGCCGGAATAATCGTCACAATATAATCCGCGTGGACGGCGCTGCAAGGACTTTTTTTGACAGAAGAAAGAAAAGGTGAAAGTGCCGGCCGTCGCGAGAGGAACGAACAACGAACTGTGAGCGGCCATTCAAGAGAATTTCCCGGCACATTGTTCGAGCTGAGAGTCGTCCCCCTAACGGGGTAACGATCGCGTGCAGCCTGTCCGCTGCACGCCCAGCCCGACAACGCCCGGGAAACTTAATACAGGTTCGCTAGGCTCCGAAATCAGACGCGATCAATCAACCACCGCAAGCAGGTCGTCCTCAGTGCAGATGAGGTACTCTTTGCCGTCAATGGTGACCTCGCTGCCCGCGTAACTGGTGAACAGGACGCGGTCGCCGACTTTCACCTGGAACGGGGCTCGGCTGCCGCCTTCGAGCGGCTTCCCCTCGCCGACCGCCAGCACCTTACCCTGCTTCGGCTTCTCTTTGGCGCTGTCCGGCAGGATGATCCCGCCCGCCGTCTTGTCGTCGGCTTCCAGGCGCTCGACCACGATCTTGTCGTTCAGGGGCACAATCTTCAGGGCCATCGTTCGGCTCTCCTCGTGGCAACAGACAGAAACGGTCAGGGTGCGGTACCCGGCGGGGGCGCGCTGGCCTTGTCCTCGGGCTTCTCTTTCGGTTCGGGCCGCGGGCCGTACACCTTCACCAGGGCTCGCTCCAGGGTGTGCAGCACTACGTTACCGTTTACCGGTTTCGGGATCACGCTGTACACTTGCGCGGCGAACGCTTGACGGATCAGGTCGTTGGTCGCGTCAGCCGTCATCAGCACCGCGGGCAGCAACCGGTCGAGCGTTTGACGGATCACCGCAAACGCCTCGAGACCGGTGAGCCGGGGCATGTGCATGTCGAACAGCACCAGATGGACGAGGTCCACCTGCACCAACTCGACAGCCTGGCTGCCGTCCGCCGCGAGCACCGTGCGGAACCCGCGACGGTCAAGCATCTCGGCGAGCGCCTCACGCGTCCCGCGGTCATCATCGGCAATGAGGATCGAAAACCGGGTTTCACACGGCGCGTACTCTGCCTTCGGCGGTTCGGTTTTCGTCGGTTCGCCCTCGGCGGGGCGGGGTACGGGCAGCATGGCTTGCACCTCCCTGCACGCGCACCAACCGGGGCTGACGGCAACGACGCATGGAAGGAATAGTGGGATTCGAAAGCTGCAAACGAGGTGCCGAAGCCGACGGGAGAGAACAGCCTCAGCAGTAACCGCTGAAAGATACGTTAGATGCGCGCGAGAAGTCAAGCCAGAGACGGGTAAACGGAGCGCGAGTAACTGCCAGGACTTCCGCCCCTGCTGACACGATGACAGGGCAGGACGGGCAACCCGAATTGGAGATACAGAATCCGCGTCTGCGAACGGTTCATCCGTTGCTCGGGTTGCCTGCACCAGTTACTATTGCCGCAATCTTATTAATGACCAGACGAACCTGATCAGCCGGACCACTGTCGCGGTACTTTGCCTTCCCGACCGCCAGCGGCCAACTGTAGCGACAGTCACGAACGCTTCAGCGAGTAAATTGATGCCCACTTCGCCCGACGTTGCCCCGTTCGCAACAGCTCTTGCCGATTTGTCCAGTGACTTACGTCACGGAACGTGTTGCTTGGTGGTGGCTGACAAAGGGTGGACGCTGCCGCTGTACATCGGATTGAAACAGCGCTTGCAGGCCGCCAACACCCGGATCGGATATCTGGACGGTCGAATCAAGGATAAAGATGCGATAGGAGCAGAAGGGGGAGTGATGTTGGCTGCACTCGCCCAAATGCGTTGGGCGGCACGTGCGCCTGAAGCAGAGGATGTGGTATTTGCCCTTCCTCACCTCGACATTATGACGGCTGTCGAGGGCGGGTGGACATCAGTCTCGCGCGAAGTCATCCCCTTACTCTATGAGAACGTCCGTTCCGTTTGGCTCGGGTTCCAGGACCCATCCGTGACCCTACCCGCGCTCGTCGAGAAAGTATTCACCAAACGGTACGTCATTGAGGTACCGTTCCGAACGCTTGAAACCGCGGTCACGGTTACTGCCAAAGAAGCCAAAGAAGAACCCGACGCTTCAACGCCGGCAGACGCGGCACTCCAACCGATTCCCCAAGCAGAAGACTCGGCGGATCGACCGGAGTCCGCGCCGCGTCGTGACCCCAATGCCGTCAGTTACTCGTGGGAACCCGGAACGGGCCGTGCGTCATGCGACGACCCGCCCACGAACGCTCCCGAACCCCCTGATTCGCCTACTTCTTCAACCGCTCAGGACTGAAGTCCGCGTCCGTCAGGTTCGCCGGCAGTTTGATGTTCTCGAACAGGTAGTACTCGTTTTCCTTCCCACTCCCGTCGGTCGCGATGATGAGGACCGGCAACCCGCGGGACGGCGAGTTTTCCTTCAGGTCAAAGAAGTACGTTCGCGTGCCGCCGTTTGCCAAAATCGGATCTTCACCCGACCGCAGGTTGTGGGCGATTGCCGTCAGTGGGTAGGAATACTCATCACGTTTAGCAGGCCCGTGAAACGTGAGGGCGTCTGCGGGCAACTTCCCGTCGTCAATCTTCGCCACCGTGTCGCCCAACCGCGTGAGGTGACGGCCGAACCCGGTGTCGCGGATGCTGTACCGCGACTTCTCTTTGACCATTGCGCTGTCGGGCGACACCGGCGGCGCGAGCCGACCCGCCTTCAGCAGCGGGTGGTCGTCCTTGCCGACCTTGACGTAGATCTTATCCTCATGCTTACTCGGGTTGTAGACGATCTCGCGGCCCTTTCCCTTTTCGCTCAGTACGCGGGTGAACACGGCCATCGGCTCGCGTCGGTACTGGAACAGCACCATTTCGTTGATCGGTGTGCCCTGCGGGCTGATTTCTCGCTTGGTCAACGTCCCTTCAAAGGTGTCCACCGCTTTCCACGCGGCGTTTGCTGTGGCGAGAACGGCTTTCACCTCCGAAAGTCCTTTTGCGGACTCGGGCGCTTTTTCGGAATCAGGTGACTTCGGCGCGTTGGCGTGTTTGGGCGCGAACGGCGATGGCATCGCTCCCGGCTTCGGTTCCGGACGCTTACGCAGCGGTGGAAAGCCGTTCGGGTCGTCGAGTTCGTTCGGCGGGTCAGCTTTGGCCGTTGATTCTGAGAGCGTGCCGCGCGGCGGCACAACGGGGTGATCATCGGCCCCGGAACTCGTAACCGGGGCCGGTGCCCCGAGTGCGAGAGGGGACTGACTTGCGAGCGGTTTAGACACGAACGGGCGCTCCCGTTCGCCCTCGCGAGCGAACGGGCCTTGTGCGCGCGAGTGGTATTTGGTGCAACCCACCAACAGGGTTACAAGCGTACAGAACGCGAACGTGCGGATCATGGGTGCATCCTGCGGGCCAAGCAACCTTCACCCGGCACCATACCGCGGTCGAGTGTCACGAGACAAGGTGAGGGCGAGTGACACTCGTGACAGCGGATCGGAACGGACCCGAAGAGAGCGAACCACCGGAGGATTTGGCCGCAAACGCCACAGCTTGATTTCGTTTGCGAGTTTGACCCGTCAGAGTTGTTTCGCTGATTTTCCTCAGTTGCAGTTTTTTACCCTGAACTCGCAGAGCGTCGACTTCCCTACGGCTTACTTCTTGTACACGGCCTTCGGGTCAAAGATCCGCTCGGCGATCACTTTCAGCTCGTCACCGTCGAGCTGGCGGAAGAAACAGCTCTTGTAACCTTCGTGACAGGCGGCCCCGCCGAGCTGGGTCACTTTAAGCAGGACAGTGTCGGCGTCACAATCGACGAAGATGCTCTTCACCTCCTGGACGTGCCCGCTCTCCTCACCCTTACGCCACAATTTGTTACGGCTGCGGCTGAAATAGACCGCCCGACCCGTGCGAACCGTCTCCTCGAAGGCTTCGCGGTTCATCCACGCGAGCATCAGCACTTCACCCGTGTCTGCATCCTGGGCCACCGCGGGTACCAAGCCGCCAGCCTTATCAAAGTCCAGTGTGGTGTTCATGAAGCTGTTGTATCAGATCCGCCGTCTCACGTGTCGCTTCGCGGCGATCCACAGCCGTTAACCGGGATAAACGGCACGTCTGCTCGCCGGCGCTGCGTTTTGGTTGATGTCCTTCGCGGTCGCTGATTCCTCAACCGCCCCATTCGTCCGAGCCGCGAGCGTTTTCGTCGAACGCCAACGACACCACGGGGTTGGCGAGTGCCACAAGACCCCAGACGCCGAACACGACCGGAACGAACGCGAACACACACGCGAACGGGAACAGCACCACCGACGAGATGCCACCGATCGATGCGATCAGCGCCCAACCGTAGCCGGAGAGCGAACGCATCTTGCGCCCGCCAACAACCATTACCACCGCGTAAGGGATTGCGCTCAGCCCAGAAAGGACTGCGAGCACGATTCCCATTGCCTCGTCGTCATTAGCATTCGGATTGTTTTTGGCGCCGGCACTCACCAGCAGCCAGAACATGGCCCCGCCCATCAGCACCAGCGCGCCGATCCACCCGCACAGTTCCAACCAGAGCCCCGGGGAGTAGACCACTTCCTTCGCCTCTTGCCGGTCATCCCGGCGGCGCCGGCGCCGCCCGGGGCGATCGTCGTCGGGGGCATCACGGTCGTACCGGCGCTGTTGGTCCGCCTCAAATGCGGCGGGAGAGACCTCCCCGGGCACGAACTCGGTCGCGCAATGCGGGCACCGCACGGTCCAATCGCGGTAGCTGTGGTCTACCTCTAACGCGCGACCACACGACGGACAGCTTACGGTGGGCATGTGTTAAAGCTGTAAGTGTCAGTAAGAGATGAGGCTGAACACTTCGTACCCCGCGAGCGGGGTGCGACCGTTCAGAAACGACAACTCGATCAGGAACGCACAGCCGGCCACAACCCCACCGGCCTGTTCCACGAGTTTGCACGCGGCGGCCATCGTACCGCCGGTCGCGAGCACGTCATCCACGAGCAGCACCCGCGCGCCGGGGGCGATGGCGTCCGTGTGGACATGCAACTCGGCCGAACCGTACTCGAGGTCGTATCTGAAACTGTGAGTCGCTCCGGGCAGTTTCCCGGGCTTGCGCAGCGGCACGAGCGGTTTCTTCAGCGCCAGCGCCATCGGCGCCGCGAACAGGAACCCGCGGGCCTCGGCCGCTGCCAGCACGTCGATCCGATCGGCGGGGTAGTGCCCGGCCAACCGCTCGATCGCGAACGCGAACGCCGCGGGGGCACCGAGCAGCGGCATGATGTCCTTGAACAGGATGCCGGGCTTCGGGAAGTCCGGTACGTCGCGGATGTAGGCGGTCAGATCCATCGCGGGCTCCGGGGCGTTCCACGTTCCGGGCTCTGGTGCGGGCACCCGGAGCGAGCGGGGCGGAACTCCGTCTTGTCTTAGCGTGTCGCACCGAAACGGGAAGAACCGCTTGCCGGCACGGGGGCAGAGATATGAGCGTAACGATCCGCCGGGCGACGGCTCACGACGAAGCGGTGCTGGTCGCCTTTAACACACTCATCGCATGGGAAACGGAGCACAAGCGGCTCGACCCGGCGGTGCTCACGGCCGGCGTGCGTGCGGTGCTCGCGGACCCGGCGCGCGGGTTCTACACGGTTGCCGAGCTGAACGGCGAGGTCGTCGGCCAGATGATGATCACGTTCGAGTGGAGCGACTGGCGCAACGGCTGGTTCTGGTGGATCCAGAGCGTTTACGTGAGCGAGCCGGCACGGCGCAGCGGCGTGTTTCGAGCGCTGTACCGCACGATCGAGCGGCACGCAGCGGCCGACCCGACGGTGATCGGGCTGCGGCTGTATTTCGAGCGCGACAACACGCGCGCACAGGCCACGTATCGCGCGATCGGAATGGCCGATACCGCTTACGGGCTGATGGAAGTCTACCCCCTACCGGGGCGCGACTCGCACGTGAGCTGAGGCATGGCGCCGCTGTTCCCCGAGAGCTGGTTCGCGGCCGGCGTGGCGTGCGCCGAGAGCGCCGAATACTTCGCCCGGTGCGCAGGCCAGGCGCCTCAGCGCCCGACGCGGTTCTGGCGCTGGGCGGCATTTCGCGACTGGTCCGAGGAGCGCGAGGAACTGACCGCCGAACAGTGCCGGTCGGTGTACGCGCTCGGCGAAGCGGACCCCGACACAAACTTGGGAACGGCGCTGATGTGCCACGCGCTGCTCCGCCGACGGTGCCCGCCCGAGTTGCGCGCCCGGGCGAGGGAGAGCGATCGGGCCGCCGTCCGCCGCACGGCGGCCCTTCGCTGAACTCACCACGCGAGCCGGTATCGCCCGAGTTGCGCTCGCAGCTTGTCGATGTCCCACACGCGCACGGCTCGTTCCTGGGTGATCTGGACGAGCAATCGGTTGTCCACAGGGTGAAATTGAAGTCCATTCACCGGGCCGGCCAAATCGGGCACCGTAAACAGTAGCTCGAACCGCTCGCCCACCCGCTTCCACAACTTCACCGTGCGGTCGCGCCCGCTGGTCGCGAGCAACTCGTTGCTGTGGTTCAAACACACCGCCGTCACCTCATCCGCATGGGCCGATAGGGCTGGCAGTTCCTGGCGGTCCGACGGGCGAATCATCCGCACCTTGCCGCTCTGCGTTCCTCCGGCGATGAGTTGATCGTCAGGGGCAACCGCCAGCGCGCGAACCGGGTCGCCCGGGTTGGGCACGCTGAACAACCACGAACCCTTTTGCGGATCGAGCACATGAACCGTTCCGCTGCGCCCGCCCGTCGCCACCACTTGGCGCCCGACGGCGAGTGCGTCCAGGCTCCCCAGCCCGCTTGTGTTGCGCTCGAGCCAGTTACTCCAGGTGGTGCGCGTCTGCCCCTTCGCGTCGAACGAATGAACCCCACTCCCCCCGACGATCGCCCACATCGGGGCCGATTTGTCGCCACTATCAGGGCCGAACCGCGGGCACCACGCAATATCGCTGGTGAACCCCGGCGTGGGGACGGCTGCGGAAGGTCTCCAGCGAATGATTCCGGGTGTTTGCGTGGTCACCGCCACCCATCCGGCCGGCGCGAGTGCCACCCCGGCGCGACCGTTGCCACCGCGCGAGGTGAACCAGAACGCTTGGCTCGGGCCGCCGGCCGCTCCGAGCAGCAACTCGCGGCGTGCGCCGACGGGTTCCGTCAGGGCGACGATTTGCCCTCCCGTGCCGAACGTTGCCGCCGCAACCGGGGGCGAATTGACGCAGGCGAACTGCTGCGCTGACCCAGTCTGGAACGCCCACCGCGCGATGTGCTCGTTGCCCGTCGCAAGGAGTGTGTTGCCGTCGGCCGACCACGCCACCGCGATCGGCCCCGTGCCCTTCACCAGGACGGTTCCGATGAGACGGCCCGACGCCAGCTCCCACACCCGTAGCGTGCGGTCCGTGTCGCCCGAAGAGGTTGCAACGAACGCGCCCGACGGATGCACCGCGATCGTGCGGACGTAGTCCTGGTGAATGCCCCGGCGCAGCTCAGGGGTGACGAACCGGTCGAGCGGCGTCAAATCGGCTGACGTGTGCATGTCCAGATTGTGACGGGTGCCCACAAGCAACACGCCGGAGTTAGAGACTGCGAGCCGCCAAACCTCGTCGTTCGGGGCCGCGTGGACCAGTTTGTGGTCCGCGCCCCAGCGGCGCAACTCGTTCCCGTCGCCGGTGATCAGCCCTCCTCCGCTCATCACCGCAAACGAGTTGATCGGAGCGCTTCCGGACGGCTCCAGCTTGGTGATCAACTTACCGGTGACCGCATCCCACGCGAACACCGGCCTTTCGGGCCGGCACAGCCCGTACACGATTTTGCCGTCCGGCGACACCTCGAGTTGCTCAACCGTGCGCGCGGACGCCTTCCACCGCAGCGGTTCGCTCCCGGGGCGATCGAGATCGAACCGGATGACCTCGGAGTTGCGGGTGCCCACAAACAATTTTGTTCCGTCCGGGCTGAACACAAGCGCGCGGATGCTATCGGGCACGGGGGTGTTGTTGGAATCGACCGCCGCTCCGGCCGTGAACGACAGCTCACGAACCAAGGTGCCGGTCGCCGGAGCAATGAGCCGGACGTGCGCTTTGAGGGGCGCGCGAGCGAGGTACTCGCCGATCGCGACCAATCCGCTTTTGGGATCCGTGGCGATCGCCGACGCGTCAAAATTCTTCTGTACGGAGTCGAGTGGTTTCAGATCAGCGGCGAGCAGCGCGACCGCCCCGGTGGTGCGCAGCTCGCCGAGCACTCGCGCGTCGCCGCCGGCAAGAGCGACCCCCGTCAGTAACTCCGCGCGGTTCTGGCGCGCCCAGGACGGCGGCCGGCTGGCGGCCCGGACCGTTTGCAGCGCGACCAGCTCGCGCACCGCGGCGATGTCTCGCGCCCGTTGCATCTCCCGGCCCTCGGCCTCCTTATTTTGCCGGGCGATCCGGGCGAGTTCCTCGCGTGCGGTTGCCTCGTCCTCCCGCGCCTTGGAGGTCTCAGCGAGTGCCCGGGCTTCGGCCTCGCGCGCCGCGCTGGTGTTGATCCGTTCGATCGCCCACGCCGCGGCCGAGGGCACCACGAACAGCATCGCGGCGAGGGCCGCGGCGGCCGGGCGCCGCCGCGCCCATCGGTACGCGCGCGCGGGGATGCCAATGGGGCGCACGCTCACCGGAAGCCCGTCGACAAAGCGGCGCAGGTCGGCCGCGAGCGCCGCGGCTGTCGGGTAGCGGTGCTGCGGTTCTTTTTCCAGGCACTTGAGGCAGATCAGCTCAAGGTCACGGGGGACCGCGGGAGCCAGGTCACGGAGCGCCGGCGCGGGCGTACTGAGCACCTGCTGAACGACTGCGAACGCGTCATCGCCGCGGAACAACAGGCGCCCGGTCAGGCACTCGAACAGCACCGCTCCGAGGGAGTAGATGTCGGCCGCCGGACCGACGTACGCGCCCCCGCCGGCCTGCTCCGGCGCCATGTACGCGGGCGTTCCCCGGAGCTCCTGGGTCCGCGTCAGGTCGAACGCGAGCCGCTTTGCCAGTCCGAAATCGGTCACCTTAGGGCAAAAGTCGGAAAGTGATGATGCTGCCGGACCTAAAGCGTCAGCCCCGGTGCTGCCCTTCGAGCTTGTCACTTGCGCCAGCAGAACGTTAGCCGGCTTGATGTCGCGGTGAACGATGTCCGCGTCGTGCGCCGCTTTGAGCCCGTCGGCGAGAGCGGCAATCAGCAGCGCCGCCTCGGTCGGGGTGATGATCTTGCGCTCGTTGAGGTATTGCGCCAGACTGCCGCCCGCGATGTACTCCATCGTGAAGTACGGGAGCGGGGAGCCGGGCGGGCACAGCTCGTGAACCTGGATCACGTTCGGGTGCTGCACCGCGGCGACCGCCTCGGCCTCGGCCCGGAACCGGGCGACCTGTCCCGGGGACGGGATGTCGGCCGTGCGGATCATTTTGAGCGCAACGGTGCGGTTCAACTTGGTGTCGCGCGCCTTGTACACCACGCCCATTCCGCCGTGCCCGAGTTCGCGCTCGATTTCGTACCCCGGGATATGAGGAAAGCCGTTTGCGGACGGAGTCGGGACCGCACGCACCGCGCCATGAAGGGCGCGGAACAGTGACTCGGCTTCGGGCGCCGTCTCGCTGCCGTGCGGCGTCCATTCGATACCGTGCGTGGGAACCGGCCCGTTCGACAATTGTGGTTGGTTCTGGGGAGCTTCGGCCGACACGGTACGCTCCGTATGTGAGAGAGCGGAATCACGAACGGCGACGAAAGAGCCAAAACAGCGCGGACGCGCCGAGCAACCCGCCGATCCCGAGGGCCAAGCCCAACGGCCTGTTAACGGACGGAGTTGCGAACTCCACAGACGCCCCTGCTTCGGCGGTCGGGGCGACTACAAACGTTACCCTCGCGGTGTGCCCGGCGGAGTTGGCAACGAGCTTGTACTCACCCGGCGGTGGCGGGGGGAACGAGCACACGCCGTGCTCGTCGGCGGTGCCGGAAGCGACCTCGGCACCGGCCGCGTTCGTGACGGTTACGGTCGCACGCTCGGCCGGCAGGTCGTCTTCAAAATACACTATTACACGAACCACCTCGGGCCGAACCTCGACGCTCGCGCTCATCGCGTGCGCGTGGGCCGTCCCCGGGCAGAGAAGCGCCCCCAAGAGGCCGAGGGCGATCGGGTGGGAACGCGAACCAGAAAGTCGCATCGGCGGCTCCGAACGGTGGTCCGGCCATTTTACCAGAGCGGGAGCGGGAATGCCCATTTGGGAAGCCGTATTGTTGGGCATCATTCAGGGGCTCACGGAGTTCCTGCCGATCAGCAGCACCGCGCACCTCCTCGTCGCGCGCAACCTGCTGGGCCACGAGAAGCCCGAAGACGCGTTTACGGTTGTGATTCAGCTCGGAACGCTGGTCGCGGTGTTCGTGTACTTCCGCTCGGACATCGCGAAGATGTTGCGGGGGCTTGTGGCGGACGTTCGGGTGCGGCGGTTCGCCAGCACACCAGAATCGCGCCTCGGATGGTTCATCGTGCTCGGCAGCGTGCCCGTTGTGGTAGCGGGGTTCACGCTGAAGAAGTGGCTCAAGGCGACGTTTTTTAACCCGACATCGATCGCGATCGTGGCAATCGCGTTCGCCCTCCTGATGGCCCTGTCCGAGTGGTGGGCGGCGCGGCGGGCGCGCCGCGGGCAACCGCCCCGCGCCGAGACGGAAATCACCTGGCTTGACGCGCTCTGGATCGGCGCGTTTCAGGCGCTCGCGCTGATGCCGGGCGGGTCGCGGTCCGGGACGACCATCACCGCCGGGCTGTTCGCGGGGCTGAGCCGTCCCGCCGCAGCGCGGTTCTCGTTCCTGTTGTCGCTGCCAGCGATTCTCGGGGCCGGCCTGAAGGAAATGTACGACGAGCGGGCAACGCTGCTCGCCAGCGAACAGCTCCGGGCCCTGGTCGTCGGGCTGCTGGTGTCGGCTGTGGTGGGCTATTTCGCGATTGCGTTTCTACTCAGCTTTCTGAAACGTTACAGTACGAGTGCGTTTGTGGTGTACCGGCTTTTACTCGGCGTCGGTATTCTCGGACTCATTGCCGCGGGTGTACTGAAATGAGGCCGGCATGGAAATTGACTTGAACGCGGACCTTGGCGAAGGGGTCGGCCTCGATGCCGAACTGATGCCGCTCATCACATCCGCCAACGTGTGCTGCGGGCTGCACGCGGGCGGGCCGAGCGAGATCGCCACGACGCTCGCACTCGCGGGCCAGCACGGCGTGGCGGTCGGGGCGCACCCCGGGTACGCGGATCGTGCCAATTTCGGACGGATCGAGCAGTCCCTTCTGCCGGACGACGTGGCCGCACTGTGCCTGTACCAGCTCGGGGCACTCCTCGCGCTGACGCCCAAGGTGCGCTACGTGAAGCCGCACGGCGCCCTTTACAACCAAGCCTGCCGCGACCGGACCCTGGCGCACACGGTCGTTGAGGTCGCGGCGAGTTACGACCTCGCTGTGGTGGGCCTGCCGGGCTCGCAACTCGAAGCCGCAACGAAGACACTGAACAGCCGGTTCATACCCGAGGGTTTTGCGGACCGCCGTTACCGGCCGGACGGCTCGCTCGTGCCACGCACGGAACCCGACGCGTTCGTTCACGACCCCGCCGAGGCCGTTTCCCAAGTTGAATGGCTGGTTCGCGCGAAGGGCGTGCGCACGATCTGTGTTCACGGCGACAACCCGGAAGCGGTAACGTTCACACGAGCGGTGCGGGCCGCGCTTCTGGGGCGCGGGTTCACGCTGAAGGCCTTCGCATGAGTCTGTCGGTTCGTGAGTCCGGCTCCCAGTCGCTTTTGGTCGATTTCGGGCGCGAGCGGAGCCGCGCACTGGGGGTGCCAGTCGGCGGCGCCGCCGACCGTGCCGCACTTGCCCTCGGGAACGCACTCGTCGGAAACGCCCCGCACACCGTGGCACTGGAAGTTGCGCTGGCGGGGCCGGTTCTCGAAGCCCTTCACCCGACCGCGTGCGCAATCTTCGGGGCGCCGTTTCAAAGCACTGTGAACGGTCGGTCACTCAACCCGGGAATGACCTTCCAACTCGATCCGGGAGACGTATTGCGGGTCGGCGGAACGGCGGCGGGCGCGCGGGCGTACTTGTGCGTGGCCGGCGGTTTTGAAGCGAACGAGGTGCTCGGCAGCCGCTCCGCGCTGGAACCGCTTCGCGCCGGGACTGTACTGACGTGCGCCGCGAGCCGTTGTGAGCCGCGCGGTTTTCCGTTCGCGTGGTTAGGGGAAGCGTATCTCTCACCTCCCTTCAGTGCCGGGGAAGGCGACCAGTGCCTTCGTACCCTCGATGGACCGCAGCGCGATTGGTTTATTGACGACCTGTTCTTCACGCAGACCTACGACGTGTTGCCCGCGAGCAACCGCATGGGCGTGCGGTTCCGCGGGGCGTCGCTTGCGCGGAGGCCGGGAGAACTAGTTTCGGAAGCCGTCGCGCCCGGGGCCGTGCAGGTAACCAACGACGGTTTACCCGTTGTGCTCGGTGCGGACGGTCAGACGATCGGTGGGTACCCGAAGGTGGCTCACGTGATCCGTGCCGATCTCGACCGCCTCGCGCAACTCCGGCCCGGAGATCGGGTGCGATTCGTTCGCGTCTCGTCCGCCGAGGCCGAGGACGCGGCCCGGGAACGCGCGGCGCTTCTGCGCGGGTGGCTCAAACGGCTGACCATCGCGGAGCGGCGGCCCGTTTTCGGTTGACCTTGCTCCGCCTCGCGACCCTCGCTATCCGGCCCACTTTCAACGCACGGAGGAGCGAGACCATGCGAAAAGCGACGCTGTTCAGCGCGGCGAGTGCCGTGATCGGGTACGCGGCGGTTCATTTCGCCTTTTTCGCCACCCCGGAGCCGACACCCGCTCCGGAGGTGCCGGTTGCCGAAACCTCTGCGGAACCGACACGTCTCGCGGATGTGGTCGAGGTAACGGATACTGACGTACTGCTCGAAGCCCGGGCAAAAGAGCCCGAGGGCGTCCCCTTCGATCCACAAGTCGTACCCACCTCGTTCGCGGCACCCGTGAAAGAGGTTCCGCCGATTCCGCCGGCCGATGAAGCGGAAAATTTCGGCGGCGCATCGGCCGATATCGAAGTCGCGCCGTTGCCGCACGCGGTTCGGATTCGTTCGTAACCCGGCCCGATCCCGCCCGTCGCTGAGACCGGGTACCTCTTCCAACCGCAGCCCCTAGAATGGCCCGGTGTCGGAACCGGTTCACCTTCATGCACAGGGGCCACCCTCATGCGTATGATGTTCGCTTCCGCGCTGGTCGCGCTGTTTGCGGTTAGCGCTCTCGCCGAGGACAAGGGCGTCGCGGTCGAGTGGGGCGGGTTAAAGTCCACCACTCCGGCCGGGTGGAAGGAAGAGACCCCGTCGAACGCGATGCGGCTGGCGCAGTTCAAACTGGCGAAGGAGAAGGGGGACGCCGAGGACGCCGAACTGGCCCTGTTCAAATCCCCCGGCGGCGGCACCGTGGACGCGAACCTCGAGCGGCAGGTGAAGAAATTCGAGCTGGCGAAGGACGCCAAGCCGGCCGTGTCGAAGATCAAGGTCGGCAAGAGCGAAGCGACGTACCAGGACATCACCGGCACGCTGCTCAAGAAGTTCCCGCCGTTCGACCCGAACGCCAAGGTCACGAAGGTCGAGAACTACCGCCAGATCTATGTCATCTTTGAAGGCAAGGACGCGGTCTACTCGCTCACCCTTCTGGGGCCGGCCAAGACCGTCGAGAAGCACAAGAAAGAATTCGACGAATGGGTAAAGAACTTCAAGTAAGTCTCCGCGTGAAGTAAGTGCCGCTCGTGCGGTGGGCAGAGACCTCAACCTCAACGGGTTGTGCTTTCCCACCGCACACCGTTACGCCGTCCGCAACTCATGCACTTTTTCGACTACCACCTGCCCGAACACCTGATCGCACAGCACCCGGCGGCGGAGCGCGCCGCCG
>NZ_JAXBLV010000011.1:0-15822 GCF_034097035.1 Gemmata algarum | reverse complement strand
TTTTGTTGGGGGGGTGGGGGGGGGGGGGGGGGGGGGCCCCCGCCCGGGGGGGGGGGGGGGGGGCGCGGCTCTGATCGGTCTCAGATCGAACAACCGGCAGTCGCCAATCTCACACCCGCTTCTTCTCAAGGCACATGTTGAGGCCCAGGCCGCGGATCTCGTGCGTGAGCACGTCGAAGCTGGCGGGCGTGCCGGCCTCCAGCGTGTTCTCGCCCTTCACCATGCTCTCGTAGATCTTGGTGCGGCCTTCCACGTCGTCGCTCTTCACCGTGAGCAGCTCTTGCAGGATGTACGCGGCGCCGTACGCCTCCAGCGCCCACACCTCCATCTCGCCGAACCGCTGACCGCCGAACCGGGCCTTGCCGCCCAGCGGCTGCTGGGTGATGAGGGAGTACGGGCCGGTGGCGCGGGCATGCACCTTGTCGTCGACCAGGTGGTGCAGCTTGAGCATGTAGATGTACCCGACCGTCACCGGCTGGTCGAACGCCTCGCCGGTGCGCCCGTCGTACAGCACGCTCTTCCCGGTCTCGGGGATGCCGGCCTCCTTGAGGGCGTCCCGGATCTCCTCCTCGGTCGCCCCGTCGAACACGGGGGTGACGGCCTTGAACCCGAGCTTCGCCGCGGCGTACCCGAGGTGGGTCTCGAGGATCTGGCCCACGTTCATACGCGACGGCACGCCGAGCGGGTTCAGCAGGATGTCCACCGGGGTGCCGTCCTTGAGGAACGGCATGTCCTCCTCGGGCAGCACCTTCGAGATGACCCCCTTGTTCCCGTGCCGGCCGGCCATCTTGTCGCCGACGGAGATGACCCGCTTGGTCGCGACGTACACCTTCACCATCTGCTGCACGCCCGACGGCAGCTCGTCCCCGCGGTTGAGCGAGTTGAGCTTGCGCTCCTGCTCGTCGATGAAGAACTGGATCCGCTCCCAGTGCCGGTGGTGGATCTTCTGCGCCTTCTTGAGGCTGTCGGGGCTCCGGATGTCGAGCTTGTCGAGCTTGAACTCCTTGGCCTGCTCCGCGACGACCTTGTCGTCCTTGTCGCTCGCGAGCTGCTTGCCGGTGTTCGGGTCCTTCAGCTCCTTCTTGTCGAGCACGTCTTCCAGCGCCTTGACGAACTCGCGGAACTGCTCCGCGATGCGCCGGTTGTAGGTGCTCTCGATGTCCTTACGGTCCTTGTCGATTTGCTTCTTCTCGTCCTCGCTCATGTGCGCCCGGCGGCTGAACCGGTGCGCCGCGATGACGATCCCCTCGGTGCCCGACTGCACCTCGAGCGAGTCGTTCTTCACGTCCTCGCCCGCCCGCCCGAAGATCGCGTGCAGGAGCTTCTCTTCCGGGGTCAGCTCCGACCGCGACTTGGGCGACACCTTGCCCACGAGGATGTCCCCGGGCCGCACGTACGTCCCGATCTGGACCACGCCGTGCTCGTCGAGGTTCGCCAGCGCCTTCGGCGACACGTTCGGGATGTCGCGGGTGAACTCCTCCTTGCCGAGCTTCGTCTCGCGGATCTCGATGTCGAACTCTTCGATGTGGATCGACGTGTACGTGTCGTTCTTCACCAGCCGCTCGCTGATGATGATCGCGTCCTCGAAGTTGTACCCCTCCCAGGACATGAACGCGACCAGCACGTTGCGCCCGAGCGCGAGCTCGCCGTTCTTGGTGGCGGCGCCGTCCGCGATGATCTCGCCCTTCTTGACCTTCTGCCCCATCCGCACGATGGGCTTCTGGTTGAGGCACGTGCGCTCGTTGAGCCCGTGGTACTTGCGGAGCACGTACTCGCGGACGATCTTGTCCTTCTCCTCGAGCCGGATGCGCTCGGCGTCCACGAACACCACCGTGCCCTCTTCTTGGGCGCGGACGAGCATCCCGGAGTGCTTCGCCACGTCCACCTCGAGGCCGGTCGCGACCAGCGGTGGCTCGGGGATGAGCAGCGGCACCGCCTGGCGCTGCATGTTCGAGCCCATCAGCGCGCGGTTCGCGTCGTCGTGCTCGAGGAACGGGATCAGCCCCGCCGACACGCCGACCATCTGCTTGGGCGACACGTCGATGTACTGCACCTTCTCGGCCGGGATCAGCATCAGCTCGCCGCTCTGGCGGCCGCTGACGTTCGGGGTGGCGATCTTGTTGCCCTCGAACGGCGTGTCGGCGGGCACCAGCACCGCGTTCGACTCCTCGTCGGCGCGGAGGCGCACCACCTCGTCCGTCAGGGTCTTGCCGGCCACCTTCTTGTACGGGGTGATGAGGAACCCGTACTCGTCGATCTCCGAGTAGATCGAGAGCGACGAGATGAGGCCGATGTTCGTCCCTTCCGGCGTCTCGATCGGGCAGATGCGGCCGTAGTGCGAGATGTGAACGTCGCGGACCTCGAAGCCCGCGCGCTTCCGGTTGAGACCGCCCGGCCCGAGGGCCGACAGCCGCCGCTCGTGCGTGAGCTGGGCCAGCGGGTTCGTCTGGTCCACGACCTGTGACAGCTCGGACCGGCCGAAGAAGTACTCGATCGCCGCACTCACGCTCTTCGGGTTGATGAGCGTGCGCGGGTTCATGTCCTGCTGGTCGCGGATCGCCATCCGCTCCTGCACGGTGCGGCGGAGCTTCAGGAACCCCTTGCGCAGTTCGTCGGCGGCCAGTTCGTCGATGGTGCGCAGACGCCGGTTGCCCAGGTGGTCGATGTCGTCAACGTGCCCTTTACCGGCCCGCAGGTCGAGCAGGTACTTCACCGAGTTCACGAAGTCGACGCTGCGGAGCGTCATCTCCGTTTCCGCCACCGTCTGGTCGAACTTCCGGTTGATGCGGAACCGGCCCACCCGGCCCAGCCGGTACCGGTTCGGGTCCAGGAACTTCTCCTTGAACAGCTCCTTGGCCTTCTCGAGCTGCGGCGGGTTGCCGGGGCGGAGCCGCTGGTAGATCTTGAGCAGCGCGCCCTCGTGCGAGTCCTTCGAGTCGCCCGCCGTTCCCACGTCCTCGTGGATCGCGTTGAGGATGATCGGGTCCTTAGGGTACGGCATCACCAGGACCGTCTTGACCATCGACGACGCGACGCGGTCGTACTTGTCCGACGTGAACGGCTTGCCGGCGTCGAGGTACACCTCGCCCGTCTCCGGGTCGATCACGTCCTCGACCGCGATGCACGGCATCTGGTTCGCTTCCGGGTCGCCGACGAGCTTCAGCCGCGACCCGGCGACCGACACGGCGACCGACTCGATGGCCCCGCCGAAGAACTCCTTGAGGATGCTCTCCGTGCTGGAGTACATCGGGTCCATCGCGCGGAGCAGCGTGACGGCGGAGAACTTGCCGCTCTGGTCGATGCGGACGCCAAGCGTGTCCTTCTTGGTGGCGTTGATCTCGATCCACGAGCCGCGCTCGGGGATGATGCGGCAGGAGTGCAGGTCCTTGTCGGCCTCGCGGGTGACGACGAAGTCCACGCCCGGCGAGCGGTGCAACTGAGATACGACGACGCGCTCGGCGCCGTTAATAATGAACTCGCCGCCGCCGATCATGATCGGCATGTCGCCGAGGTAGACCTCTTCCTCGACGGGCTCGCCTTCGGTCTTCCGCAGGCGCAGCCACACGCGGAACGGCCGCCCGTAGGTGAGGCGGAGCTGGCGGCACTCGTCCGGGTCGTACCGCGGCTTGCCCAGCTCGTAGCGGAGGTACTCCAACTTGATTCGCTTGTCGTAGCTCTCGATCGGGAAGATCTCTTGGAGCACCCCTTCGAGACCGGTATGCGTGCGCTTGTCGTAGCTCGCGTCGAGCTGCAAGAAACGGTCGTAGGACCGGGTTTGCACGTCCGTGAGGTCCGGCACTTCCACGGCGTCGCCGAAGCGGCCGAAGTCGCGGTTCACGGTCGGGACGATGATTCGCTGAGCCGGGATCGGCATCGGTCGCTCCTTACCAGAAAAACACGAGCGCGACGCATCATGCACGCCGTTGCCAATGCGGCAACGGGGCTTGCGTCGGTGAGCAACGAGCGTTATTGAAGAGCGGGGAAGGCGGCCCCCGCCGCAACCGCACGCGAAGAACGCGTACCGAAGAGCGGTTCGCGGAACACGACTCCCCCACACAGACCCGGCACACGAGGCGCCTGGTTCGCAGCGGGGACGTCAACGGTCATAGGCATGGTGTTGAATCGAAGAGGTACGACACATCGGAGCGAGTGGGTCGTATACATTGTCACCACTGGCTACGCGGAACCGCCTCCCCCACTCACATCTCAATCCCCGGCCGTGCCCGCAGGCCGCACCGGAAGCGACGAATAGCAAGTGAAGAGAGAACAGGGGTCGTAACAGGCCGTAACAGGGCGTGGCGCGACAACACGCCATACGACAATAATACCCAGGCGGGGTGGAAAAGTCACCCCACCTGGGCATTTTTTTTGCATCCTGCCAAGAACACCCAACCGTCACCGATTGGGCATTCGCGGAGCAACTTAGCCAGCCGGCTTGATGGTCACCTTCGCGCCGGTCTCTTCGAGCTTCTTCTTGACATCTTCAGCAGTCTTCTTGTCCACGCCTTCCTTGATCGGCTTCGGCGCCCCCTCAACGGTGGCCTTGGCTTCGCCGAGGCCCTGGCCGGTGATTTCACGCACGACCTTGATGGTCTTCACCTTATCGGTGAAGCTATCGAGGATCACGTTGAACTCGGTCGGCTCAGGAGCCTTTTCAGCACCGCCACCGCCACCGCCGCCCGCATTATTTTGCGGCGCCATCATAACGCCGCCGGCGGCCGGTTCGATCTGATACTTGTCCTTGAGGTAAGCCTTGAGCTCAACAGCCTGAACGAGGGTAAGGCCAGCGAGAGCGTCACCGAGTTCTTGAACGGAGGCCATGACTTCGATCCTTTGGTAAATGCGCCGGGTGAAGCAGTCCGGCTAGTTGCGTAATAGCTGGTCAGGTTAAAGCCCAAGACACTCTCGGGCTTGAATAGACGATTAGAACCCTAACGAAGTTCAGCCAGCGGCAGCAGGAGCCGCAGCCCCTTCGCCCTGCTTCTCTTCGATTGCCTTGAGAATTCCGGCGAGTTGCGACCCAGGTCCGGCCAGGGCGGCGGCCAAGTCAGCACCCGGCGCGAGAATCGCAGCGACGACCTCACCGATCGCCTCCTGCTTAGTCGGAACCTTGGCGAGCTGCGCCAGGGTCATGATCTCGCCGTCGGCGATACCAGTCTTCTCTTTAACCTTCTCGGGAACCTTGGGGTCCGGGCGGAGCAACTTGAGGGCGGCCTCCACCGCGGTCCCAAGAGCCTTGGCACTGTCGCCGCCCCAGCACAGAAGGGTCGGGCCGGAGCCCGTTTCCACCTTCATGCCGTTCTCGCTGAACACCTTCCGCACAAAGCTGTTCTTAACCATCTTCACGCGAACCTTCTTCTCACGAAGGCTCTTGCGAAGCGTGTAATCGGCCGCAGAATCCAACTTCAGCGGCTCCAGCAGAACGAAGTCCCGCACACCTTGGAAGGTTTTGCGGAGGCTATTCAGCTCCAACTCCTTGATCTTCTTGCTCATTGGTGTCTCGTGTTTGGCGCCTTGTGCTCAGTGTCTCGCGACCGCCCCGCTCGCCCGCACCCGTGAGCGGCAAACAAAGGGTCGATCACAAAACACGAAACACCAATTATTAGATCGACAACCGGATGCCCGGCGACATGGTAGCCGACAACACAACACCGTTGATGAAGTTGCCCTTGACGCCCGACGGCTTCACAGAGCGAATCTGCTCAACGAATGTCGTAATGTTTTCAACGAGCTTCTGCTCATCGAAGCTCAACTTGCCGACACCAGCGTGGATTTGGCCCGTCTTGTCGGTACGGTACTCCACCTTACCGGCCTTGAACTCCCGCACGACTTGAGCGAGATCGCCGGTCGCGGGCACCACAGTCCCGGCCTTCGGAGTGGGCATCAGGCCGCGGGGGCCGAGCACCTTACCGAGGCGGGACACCTGGCCCATCATGGCCTGCGCCGCGAGCACCACATCGAACTCGAGGAAGTTCTCTTTCTGGACCTTCTCAACAAGATCCGCCCCACCCACCACGTCCGCGCCGGCCGCTTTTGCCTTGGCGACATCGTCACCAGAACAGAACACCGCAACGCGGACGCTCTTGCCGATCCCGTGCGGCAGGGGAATCGCACCGCGAACCATTTGGTCCGACTGGGTCGGGTCGATACCGAGGTTGATGTGCAACTCGACAGTCTCGTCGAACTTCGCACGCTTCAACTTCTTCAACTCGGCGACGGCTTGCTTAACCGAGATAGAGCCCGCGTCTTCGAGCTTCTTTTTGACGTTATTCAAGTGATTGCGAAGCTTCTTCCCGCGACGGGGAGCAACGCCAGGCTTCTTGTTCTTCTTAGCCTGCGGCAACTCGGCCTCAGCCACCTTCTTCTCAGCGCCCTCAGACGGAGCGGGCGTCGGCGCATCGGCGGACGGCGCCGCTGTCGCGGCGGAATTCGCTTCAGCACCCGCCGCGACGGGCTCATTCTCGTTAGCCATAATCTCTTTTCTCTCGTTAACGGGGATCACCGTAGCATCAGCCACAGTTACAGCCCCTCCCGCCACGTGATCAAAGAACCACGGCGGTATGAGAAGATATCAATTACAACACCAAACGCGTGCCGACAAGAAGCCCGCACGCGTTTTTCACCCACATTTGACAGACCAAAAACGCACGTAAACTCAGCCCTCAATCACGGTCAGCCCCATACTGCGAGCCGTCCCCTCAATGATCCGCATCGCGTGATCAACATCACGCGCGTTCAGGTCCGCCTGCTTCTGGGCAGCGATATCGCGCACTTGCTTCTTGGTGACGCTGTGGTTCTTGTATTTGCCCTGCTTTTTGGCGTCGGCGGGAATCACTTCCTTACCGGCCTTCTTCGCGTGCGGAATTTTGGCCGCCAGCTTCAGCAAGATGGCCGCGGGCGGGCTCTTGATTTTGAACTCGAAGCTTTTGTCCGAGTAAACAGTAATGACGACCGGCAGCATCAAGCCCTTCATCTCGGGCTTATTGGTCTTGTCGTTGAACTGCTTCACGAACATACCGATGTTCACACCGTGAGCACCGAGAGCCGGACCGACCGGCGGGGCGGGCGTTGCCGAGCCACCCGGGCACTGGAGTTTAACCTGCGCGGTTACCTGCTTCGCCATTTCTGCACCTGAGCCGGATTGATCTTTTTCAAAACGTGTATTTTAGTCGAAAGCCGCGCCGCGGCCACAGGATTTACAACACAACTGCCTCCTCCAGTAACACGGCAGTTACCGGAGGAGGCAGTTGTGTCGCAAGACAACTCACAGCTTACGCTTTAGCCACCTGCCAATATTCCAACTCAACATCGAGCGGCCGGCCCCAGAACGTCACGGTGACAATAACCTTCGGCGGATCAGTGGGATCCTTCGGGAGGATCACCTCTTTCACGTCCCCTTCGGAGTCCTTGAACGACCCCTCCTTGATCCGGACGCGATCACCCTTCTCGAAGTCCACCTTGACCTTGGTCGGCCCCTTCTCCGGCCCGACCTTCTCGCCGAGCATCTGCTTCACTTCAGAGTCACTCATCGGCTCCGGCACCGGCGTATCGTTCGGCCGCGGACGGAGCTTCAGAAAATCGCCGACCCCACTCGTCTCGCGAATGAGATACAGGAGCCGGTCGTTAAACTCGAGCTCCGCGAAGATGTAACCCTGAAACTTCTTGACCTTCCGCTCAACCTTCCGCTCGACGGTGTTGTACTCGCCCGTCTTCTTGTCTTTAACTTTGACGGCCTTCTTTTCGATCACCTTCTCGATCGGCACCATAATCTGGCCGAACACGTCCTCCAGGCCTTCGATCGCAATCTTACGCAGGATCGCAGCCTTGATTGTGTCTTCGCGGCCACTCTGCACTTTAATTGCGTACCACTTCCTCTTGCTTTCGGGCGGCAAGTCTTCGGCAAGTTCGGCGTCGCTAGCCTGGGACAGCACAGCATCCGAAGAGACAGGCCGATCGCCGGCCGCAGGCCCCTCTTGCGATTCAGTACCGTCCGCGTCATTCGAGGGCAACTCCCCTGCCGGAGGCAAGCCCGCAACCACAGACCCGGGCGCCTCAGCAACAGGCGAATCTGCCCCCAAAACCACAGCCGGCAACTGGTTATCATCTGGGGCATCGGCGGCGGCATTGTCACTCATGTTGATTCGGCCTTAAGGCCGCCTCGCAGGAAACCCGCTCACCACTTCGCTTCTTGGACCTGCACACCTTTGTCGGCGTTCGTGGCCCGCGCGGGCAGCACGCCCACCGTTTGTCGGCTCAGCAACCAACCCCAGAACAAATCGACCGCGAGCAGGAACACGGTCATCAATAAGGTCGTGACCAGCACGACAACAGTGTCCTGGGCGAGCCGCTTACGGGTGGACCACGACACCTTATTCATCTCCGCCTCGGTGGCGATGAGGAACTCGGCGAAGTCCGGTACATTGACCGCCCGTAGCGCCACCCACAATGTCGCAGCAACGAGCAGCGAGAGCACAACTACCTTTGCGCCAATCGTCAGCAAGAAGCCGTGCATGAGCGGAACGGGTTGCCAGCCGAACGGCAAAGTCAGCACCAGTTGCTCACCAACCAGACCGTTCGTGAACATCGACCACGCGCCCGAAACACCAATAATGAGCACGCCGAGAATGGTGAGCCGGCGGACTTTCACGCCGAGCGAACGCTTATACTGATGCGTCGTGAACCACCCCTGCTCTTCAATCGCCACCAGCCACTTCCGCCCGGCCACCCCGGTGATCAACTTCACCACCCCGAAGGCCAGAGCAAGGGCCACAACACCACTCACGACCATACCGGCCGGCCCTTCGATGTTCATAGCGAACGCGCGGGCAACAAAAAAAATCGTAATAACAGCAGAGATGACAAGAAAAATACCGGCGTGCATCCCCTTCGGTGCAGCACCAGCGATCTTGAACCCCAGCCAACCAAGCCCGATCGCCGCCGCCACTTCGGCGACAAACCACATCAGGTAATCCGCGGGCCGACTGCCGATCGATGGCGAGACGCTTTGCGACCAGAACAGCGGGATCACATAAAGCGCAACGGCCAGCGCAGCAACAACATAAATCGCCCCGAGCAAACTCGCAACGGGCAGGCTGAGCGACTGACCCGGGGTGCTGGGTGCGGAACTGGTTTCAACGGCGGTCGCCATGCTCCGTCCTCTCCATCCCTGTCGTGGCCGCAACCGCCGACCCGGGCGCCTGAGGCGCTTCTACGGCGCGTCGATAAGCGGCGTGAATTAAACGAGTTACTGCGAAAGGCCGCATTGAGCCAACCGGCCGCCGAGAAGGGACAGATTTCTCCCCTTCGCGGCGGCCGGTTGAAACTCGACGACTGTTCTGGTGCCACGCAAACCCAATAAGCGCCGACACCCTTCGGCCATCAACAGCCAACGGACCCGCTACAGCACGAGCGGAGGGATTTGAACCCCCAACCGACGGTTTTGGAAACCGTTGCTCTACCGTTGAGCTACGCTCGTAGCCCAGGGCCAGAAATCTAGCGTCAACACAAAAGGACGCGAGCCTCAACAACTCTCGCCAAAGTTTTGACCCTGACTCCCACCCCGGCACCAAACTACGAAATGATCTTGGTCACAACACCGGAACCGACCGTCTTGCCGCCTTCGCGGATAGCGAAGCGGAGCCCCTCATCCATCGCGACCGGCATGCCTTCCATCAACTCAACGGTGATCTTCACGTTGTCACCGGGCATGCACATCTCGACATCCGGCGGCAGGGTGATCGAACCGGTCACGTCCGTCGTGCGGAAGTAGAACTGCGGCTTGTACCCCTTGAAGAACGGGGTGTGGCGGCCGCCTTCTTCCTTCGAGAGAACGTAGATGTTCGCCTCGAACTTGGTGTGCGGGGTGATGCTGCCCGGCTTGGCGAGCACTTGACCGCGTTCAATGCCGTCGCGTTCGATACCGCGAAGGAGAGCCCCGACGTTGTCACCGGCGATTGCGCGATCCAGGGTCTTCTGGAACATTTCGATGCCAGTGAGCACCGTCTTGACGCTGTCCTTACGGAGGCCAATGATCTCGACTTCGTCACCAACCTTGGCAGTACCACGCTCGACGCGACCGGTCGCCACGGTGCCACGACCCTTGATCGAGAACACGTCTTCGATCGACATCAGGAACGGCTTATCTTCTTCGCGCTGCGGCAGCGGCACGTAGGTGTCGAGCGCAAACATGAGCGCATCGATCGACTTCGGCCCATCGAGGGCATCGTTGCCCGGGTTCTCGAGAGCCTCTTTCGAGCGACCGAACACGATGGGGATATCGTCGCCCTTGAAGTCATACTTGCTGAGCAGGTCCCGAAGCTCCATCACGACCAGCGGGATGAGTTCCGGGTCCGCCTTATCGCACTTGTTCAGGTAAACGACGATATTCGGGACACCGACCTGCTTGGCAAGCAGGATGTGCTCGCGAGTCTGCGGCATCGGGCCGTCGTCAGCGGCAACCACCAGGATGGCGGAGTCCATCTGGGCCGCGCCGGTGATCATATTCTTGATGTAGTCAGCGTGGCCGGGGCAGTCGATGTGGGCGTAGTGACGACCCTTGATCGGCTGGGAGAAGTCGATCTTATCCATCCCAGGATAATCGAGCAAATCCTTATAGGGCAAGTCACCGGGACCGCCGTAGGTGCGATCATTCGACTCGTACTCGACGTGCGACACGGCAATCGTCACAGTCTTGTTCGCGTCGCGGACGATGCCACCCTTGGCGATTTCCGCGTAGGTCTTAAACTCTTTCAGCTTGTTGAGGTGCGCGTTGCGAGCCATGATCGCCGCAGTCGTCGTCGTCTTGCCGTGGTCAATGTGACCGATAGTCCCAACGTTGACGTGCGGCTTGGTGCGCTCAAATGTCCCCTTAGCCATCGCTCCTCACTCCTCAACAGTAACGTAGGTGCTTGTCCGAGTCTCAAACGGCCTCAACAGCCGGCCTCCCGCATCGAGGCAAACTGGCTGCCCTCGCCCCATCGATTTTCACCAACACGCTGTGAGGGCAACCATCCGCCCTCACAGCCGTCCGAAAGAGCTGCTGATGGGACTTGAACCCATGACCTCCTCCTTACCAAGGAGGTGCTCTACCAACTGAGCTACAGCAGCAGTACCCAGATACAGGGTAAAAGATCCGGCAGAAAAGTGAAGAGGGCAGACAACTTAGACAACGATTTCCGAAAACTCTTCCTTCCTTAACACCCTACTGTATCCAGGACACTTCGGCAACACAACCTTAACCCCAGAGCGGGCGATGGGATTTGAACCCACGACATCTTGCTTGGAAGGCAAGAGCTCTACCGCTGAGCTACACCCGCACGTCGCGGACCGACCACCCAATCAAGACAGCACAGGCAACAGCCGCACAGCCCACTTCACAACACCACCGAACCAATGGGTAGGGAGGGATTCGAACCCCCGAACTCCGAAGAGGCCAGATTTACAGTCTGGTGCAATTGACCGCTCTGCCACCTACCCGTGAATCATCTCCTGCAACTTAGTCCCGGCACACCTCGACACCCTGATTGTATGAGCCGTTCGCCAAACGGAAAGCTCGCGGAGGGAGTTGAACCCACGACCAGCGGTTTACAAAACCGCTGCTCTACCACTGAGCTACGCGAGCACTTTCCTTTTGTTTTCCTGGCCTTCCGGGCATTTCCGCGGGTCCTCAACTTTCGTCTTTGACACCCGTTCTGACTCCCGGTAGTCTCGGAAACAGCAGAAGCGTGTCGTTACCACTCTTCGGCTCGTCCACCACAACTGCCGTTTGGAGCGGCCGTCATGGCTAAGAGCGATTCTAAGGCGCCCGGGTTCGCCAGCAAGACGCAGAAACCACAGAAGCCGCACCCGCAGTTCCCACTTTTCCCCCATGCCACAAAGCGCTGGGCGAAGAAGATCCGCGGAAAGCTGTACTACTTCGGCCCGTGGGACGCCCCCGACGACGCTCTTAAAAGCTACGAGGAGCAGAAAGACGCCCTGCACTCCGGTCGCAAGCCGCGTGAGGTGTCAGCGGGTGTCACCGTCAAGGACGTGTGCAACGCGTACCTGAACCATCAGAAGGCCAAACTCGACCGTGGCGACCTCTCGCCGCGCACGTGGAGCAACTACCACGACACCGCCGAACTCATCGTCACGCGGTTCGGGAAGAGCCGTATCATCGCGGACCTACGCCCTGACGACTTCGCCGACCTGCGGAAGCACATGGCCCGGAACTGGGGTCCTGTCCGCGTGCGCAACTTCATTCAACAAGTCCGCAGCGTGTTCAAGTATGCGCTCGAGACCGAGCTGATTGCCACCCCAATGCGGTTCGGCCCCGGATTCGACCGGCCCACGAAGAAGACGATCCGACTGAACCGGGCCAAGAAGGGGCCGCAGATGTTCGAGCCCGCTGAACTCCGTGCGCTGTTAAACGGGTCCACGGTTGAGCGCAACGGGAAGACGATCGAGGTGCGGCCGAGCGCGGTGCTCAAAGCCATGATCCTGCTCGGGGTGAACTGCGGCTTCGGTAACGCCGACTGTGGCACCCTGCCCCGCCCGGCGCTCGACCTGGACGGCGGGTTCGTGAACTACCACCGACCCAAGACCGGGATCACCCGCCGGTGCCCGCTGTGGCCGGAGACCGTCGCGGCCATTCGCGCCACATTGGCCGAGCGGCCGGAGCCTACCGACCCGGCCGATGCCGAGTTAGTGTTCCTCACCCGTTTCGGCGGCAGCTGGCACAAGGACTCCAGTGATACCCCCATCAGCAACGAGATGCGGAAGCTGCTGAATGCACTGGGTATCGGGGGCAAACGCAACTTCTACGCCCTCCGTCACACGTTCGAGACGATCGGCGGGGAAGCGAAGGACCAAGTCGCAGTGGATCACATCATGGGCCATGCCCGCGACGACATGGCCAGCCAGTACCGCGAGCGCATCAGTGACGAGCGGCTTCGGGCCGTCAGCGACCACGTGCGGAAGTGGGTGTTCGAGGTGAAGGAAGAGGAACCGGCCGCATGAGCGCTGATCCGGCCATAACGAATAGGTTCGTTCGGCGGAAGCATCCGGCTTTCCCGGCCACACCGGGGAAGCCAGATGCACGATGGGTCGAAACGAACCCCTGGCCCATCAGGCCGGCCAACCGCAGACACATCAATTCGCAGGGTCAATAGTAGTGTGCGTCGGCGATTGACCATTGCCGGAAGGCACCGGTTGGCACTGCAAAACTCGGGCTCTGTCGCACCAACCGGGGCTGCAGTAACTTGGCGCGGGGATGCTCATGTCCACAGCATCAGGCAACCCACTCCCTCCACCAACGCGTTTCGTCGCCCCGGCTCCTTTGCCCCCTCCGCTCCCATCCGTCCCTACGCCCTCGGACATCGAAAAATTGGTCAATCAGCTAAACCAAACCTATCCGGAGGGTATTGATGAACTAGTAGAGCAACTGAACACAACTTATTCACGCCAAGAGTCAAACCCGCTGGAAGAACTCTTCATTGATGTCACGCTTCAACTGGAAGTTGCTGTCAACAGCAAATCTGAGATTGACAGCCCGGTTGTGTTCAGGATGCTCGACGATTTTTTGCAGCGTGCTCGGGCAATCGACGTGCGGGTGGCGGAGGGACGGACCCGCACCAGACGCGACCCACCGGAAGCCGTTGTGACACCGAACGTCGATTCGATCCACGCAGAGAGCGGGTCGGCCGTGAACCCGGCAAAGTCGGCCGGGGCATCGCGGCCCTCGTTCCGGACGCGATCAGCCAGCGCGGATTTGAATTCTGGCGAGGTCGGGTCGGGAACAGGGGTGACGCGCCGTAGCGTTTCCCCGATGACGTGTTCGGGCCGGACCTCGGTCCCGAACAGTTGGCCCGCGACCTCGGCCACCCGGCGCTGCTGGTCGATCAGTTCGCCGTCGGTGCTCAGGGTTGCCGACGTTCCCACGCATTGGAGACTCGGGGCCGACATGGCCTCTCGCACCCGGCGAATGAGCATCGCGACATCGGCCCCTTGGCGCCCGCGATAGGTGTGCAGTTCGTCGAACACCAAGAACTGAAGCCCCTGTGCCGCGCGTACCAGCTGCCGGTCGCGCGGGCGGGTGAGAATCAGCTCCAACATGACGTAGTTGGTGAGCAGGATGTCGGGCGGTCGGGACAGGATTCGCTACCGCTCCTCCGGCTTCTCCTGGCCGGTGTATCGCGCGAACGTGACCGGGCCTTTCTTGTCCGGGTAGCCCAGCCCGAGGAACTTGTCGAGTTCGCCGAGCTGGCTGTTGGCCAGGGCGTTCATCGGGTACACGACGACCGCTCGAATGCCCTTTCCGGTGCCCTGCCGCAGCACGTGGTCGACGATCGGCACAATGCAGGACAGGCTTTTGCCCGACCCGGTCCCCGTCGTGAGCACGTAAGGGAACCCGGTCCGGGCCACGCGAATCGCCTCAGACTGGTGGCGGTGCAGTTTCAGCGCGCGGCCCTGCTGGTCCGCATCGGACTTGATCCGAAATACGTGGCAGCACTCGGGGTGCAGCACGCCGGTGGCCGCCAGCTCGTCGATGTCGCCGCCGGCCTCGAAGGACGGGTTGAGCTGGATCAGCGGCTCCGGCCAAAGAACACCCGCGTCGAGTTGCTCGTTGACGAACCTCCGGAGGCGCGGTTCGCGGACCGCCAAAAAGCTGCGGGTGTACCCGGCGTAGTCGCCGATCAGCTTGCCGCGGAAATCGAAGATGTCCATGGGCGTTCCGTGTATGGTACCTACCCGACAAGTGTTGAAGGAACTTGCGGGTCTAGCACCGCTCAACAACGTAAAACAGAGGAAGAAGTTACTGCACTTCTCTCCCGGGTGTGTGGAGCGCTCACAGCACCGCCGGCCGGAGCACCCTACTAACCGTTGCAGAAAGAAACCATCATCTGGTGGCTCCTCAGCCTCGCGCTCGCGGGCGGGGGCGGCTTCGGCGTCTGGAAGTGGACCGTCGAGCGGTCACGGGTGCGCAAGGACCTAGAGGCCGAACTGGCAGAAAAGGGAAAGGAGTTTAAAGAGCATGAAGCGGAAGAGTACGCGAAACCTCGCCCTGCTGATTGGAGCGGCACTGTCGATCAGTTGTAGCCCGCGGCCGGGTTTCTGCCCGGAACCGGTCAGGGCTGACGCCGTGACGAAAGCGTGGCTGAAGACGCTGAACCCGCCGCCGGAAGCGAAGGACTACTTCGACCGCATCGGCGTGCAGCAGCGAGTGATCGAGAAGCAGTGCGGAAGCTGAAGTGGCCGCTCATCTGCGCCTTGTTTCTGACCGCGTGCGCGGGGGAGAAGGGGTGGTTGCGGTTCGTCAGCCTGAACCCGCCGAGCGAGAGCCGCCCGCCCGCGGACTGCCGCTCCCTCACATGGCCGGACTGTACCCGGTTGCCATCGCCACCATCGCCGTCGGCCTCGCGCTGATCATCGCGGGCACGGGGTGGGCGCAGTGGAGCAGATGGCCGTGAGCCGCGTGCTGGCGCTCGCAATGTTGCTGCTGACCACCGCGTGCGCGTGCCCGCCGGGGTACGAGCGGTGCGTCCCGGTCGTCACCATACCGTTCTGAGGCCGCGGAACCCCGCTCCGCTGCCCCCTCCGACCTCAAGCGTGCCGTGAAAGGCAGGCAGCCCCGAGCCGCTCGCCCCCGGCCTCTGGGGGTTCCGCATCGCGGGGCGTGTTCTTGCGAACCCCGCGATGCTACACCCCGACGGGCGACGGCGAGCAAGGCAGGGGGAGGCATTGAAGGCGGAAAGACACGAAAGCCCCGAGGCGCGAAAGCGCTTCGGGGCTCTTTTGCCGTTTCCGCAGCTTACTTTTTCTTCGCAGTTGCCTTCTGCGGCTTGT
>NZ_JAXBLV010000109.1:0-905 GCF_034097035.1 Gemmata algarum | reverse complement strand
ACGCCACCGCGCAAGAACCCAAGAAGGATGAGAAAAAGCCGCCGTTCGCCCCAGGGGAGCCGGACACGTACACCCAGCTCGTCACGGTCCGCAAGATGGCGTCGAACAAGAAACTCGCCAACCCCGTCAAGAACGTCCGCGCCGAATGGGTTGTGATGCCCAATGGTGCGAAAGTGGTGTACACCCACTCATTCCTGACCGATACTACAGTTGGGTCAGAGATCACGGACAAGGACGGGGTCGTGTGGGTTGTGGAGAAGGCCGTCAAGGGCACCGCGCACTACCAGAACTACGTCAAGAAGAAAGAGGAGCCCAAGAAGGAAGAGCCGAAGAAGGAAGAGCCGAAGAAGCCCTAGCTCACCGCTCCGGGCACGAACAGGTTCTTGAACTCGCGCACCGGGAACAGGTGGTTCCCGTCCGCGAGCCCGCCCGGCACCGACGGGTACCCCGGCCCCCGGCCCGTCAGGTAATAGCCACTGGCCGGCCCCGTGTTGTCGAAGTAGTAGAACCCTAGGTGGCCGAACGGCACCGCCTTCTCCGTGAACTGATAGCCAATGTCCCACGAGTACCCCAACCCGCTCGCGTCCGGCAGCAGCCGCTCCTCCACGCCCATCAGTTGCAGCGTCAACGGCGGGTGCCCCCAGATCGCGCTCTTGTTCAGCGCCCCAATGTAACCACGCCCGCTGACCGTCCCGTCACCCTTCACACGCTTCGTGAGCGCCGCCCCCGGTCCCCACGCGCCTGTTGGCACTCGGCGCCAGATGACCTTCTTTTGGGTGACACCCTCAACAAAGCCAATACCATAGGGGATCGGCTTCATGTGTGGAGTGGGGCCGTATGGCGACGTAGTCATGCCGCCAGGTACCAGATAATTCATGGCACCGCCGGGCAAGGAGATGTAGTTC
>NZ_JAXBLV010000108.1:0-919 GCF_034097035.1 Gemmata algarum | reverse complement strand
CTAACCGGTCCGCGTGGGCGGCCACCCACTCCGCCACTCCGGCACTCTGGTGGGCTTTCAATCGGTCCACGACCAGGAACACCTTGCCCGTCGTGGTCCGCAGCAGGCGGCCCAAGAACACGACGAACCGTTCGCCCGTCATGGTCCCCGGGTACGTCATGAACCGCAGCGTCCCTTCGTTGGTGATGGACGACACCATGTTGATGCCGATGTGCGGATCGGGCACATCCATGGTCGCGCGCTGGCCCCTTTTGGCATACCCATAACCCGAACAGTGGTCGGCCACGACCCCGGTCTCGTCGCACCAGTGGATCTCCGCGCGCTCTCGTTTCGCTCGCGTTTTGAGGGCCGGGTACGTGTGCTCCAACCAGTGCCGCACCTCCTCCGGATCTTGCTTCCGGGCGTGCCGCGCGGGCTTCTTGGCCGTGTACCCCCAGCGCCGCAGGTACGCGCCCACGGTCCGCACCGCCAGCACCACGCCGCACTCCTGGCGGATCAATTCGCCGATCGCCCGCCGGCTCCACAGCGGGGACGCAATCCCGGACTCCTCGGGACTCGTGGTGTCGATGAGCTGTTGAATTCGAGCCGCCTGTTCGTCGGAAAGGGCCGCTCCCGCGCCGGGCGGTCGCCCGGTCCGTTCGTGGGGGATGGCTTCCAACCCGCCGCCCGAGTACGCCACCCACCACCGGCACACGGTTTCGGGGGCGACGCCCAGGATGTCCGCGACATCGGCTTGCGTGAATCCCCGTTCGCACGCACGCAAGGCGCGTAACCGCAGGGCTTCAATGATCGCATCGGGTAGCTGACGGGTGTCGGGCAAGGTGACGGCCATAACATGCTCCGGTGTCGCACGCATGATCCCGCGTCTGAGGGCCGGGTCTGTACCTGGCATTTATGAGCATCTTTCGCGCCGCCGTAA
>NZ_JAXBLV010000107.1:0-940 GCF_034097035.1 Gemmata algarum | reverse complement strand
AAGCAGAGGGGCCTGGTGTGTACTCTCGGAGCGTTTCATGATCATTTTCGGGACGCGCAAGGAGGATGTCGACCTCGGCCTCGTTCACCCACAGGACTGCGAAGTCTGCAACAAGCAGGATCAGCCCTTTCGACTGCGCCTCGTATATCGTTACGAACACGTGTGGTTCGTATTGGGCCACGTCCGTGGCCTGTCCTACGTGATCGTTTGTGAGAACTGTGGGACCCCGTTTCGCATTCCCCCTGCGGCGGGTCGCAAGCTCGGGCGCCTGGAACGGGACCCTATTCCCTTTCTGGACCGGTACGGGTGCCTACTTGTTTTCTCCGTGTTCATGCTGATCGCCACTCTCGCCGTGGTACTCGGTTACTGACCAGCAGGGTATCTGGTTGACACAGGCGGAGAGGTCATAGCTGGAAGGCAAACGCGCCGAACCCGGCGCTGCACCTGACACCGCCATCTGAGTTGTGACGCATCGCTCATCCGATGATGGCGGTGCAGGTGAGCTGTTCGTTCGGCCACCCGAGCGCGCATGAGGGCGCGTGCGGGCGGCGGTAGGTGTATGGTCCGCAGTGGTGAACCCCGTGTGTCGGTATTGGCTTCGCTGATACGGGTCGGGGCTGGCGCGGCTCGCCGCCGCGAGGTGCGGTTGGGCGTGGCCGGGAGCGGGTGGGTACACGGCGGTTCGAGTCGCTGGCGCTCCGCGTGGTGCCCGTGGGTAGCGGGCGCGGCTCACCGCCGCGGGTGTCGGTGGTGGCCGGCCTCCGGTGGGCCGGGACACGGCGCATCGGATCGGTGGTGCTCCGCCCGGCCCGCACCGGTAGGCGGGCTCCGCGGATGCGCGGCGCGGGCGTGAGCGAGCCGAACCCGGCGCTGCACCTGACACCGCCATCAGCCGCAGTTGTGATGCTCACTCCATCCTGGCGGTGCAGGTGAGCTGTTC
>NZ_JAXBLV010000106.1:0-946 GCF_034097035.1 Gemmata algarum | reverse complement strand
TACAGTCAGCAATGCGTCACACATCAGCCGGCGGTGTCAGGTGCAGCGCCGGGTTCGGCGTCTTTGCTGCCATCGGGGATAAGGCTGATGCGACGCTCGAACAACTCCCGATAGTACCCTACCGCGGAGGCGAACTCCGGGAAACGGGACCGCACCGTCTCGACGTCCCGCCAGAACCACTCCTCATCGAACCCTCGGAAGTTGACCGACGAGTAAACGGCCAAGTTGTGCAGGGCGTCGGCGACGGTACCGGCAAACCGCACCCACCGAGCTTCCCGACGCCAGTGGATCGGGCTCCAGGATCGCCACCCGCGCGGACCAGCGCCCTGTAACGTCCGGAAGTTGAGCATCGCCCAGTAAAGCAGGTACCGGTACGCGTTCTTCCGACGATCGTCCACCCGGAAGACCTCTCTTGCCGAACGAACAGCTCACCGGCACCGCCCGTCCCGATGAGCAGTGCGTCCCAGATCAGATGGCGGTGTCAGGTGCAGCGCCGGGTTCGGCGTGCTTTGCTACCCTGCCGTGATCACCTCGCCCACCGCCCCATCCGCCTCGACCGGAACCACGATCCAGTGACCGCCCAATAGCGAGCGGTCTGCGAACACCAACTCGACGACGCCGGTCACCTTGAATCTGACCGATAGCAGCCTCATCCGCTCCGCGAACTGTGCCTCCGTGACCTCGTCCTCGGGATCACAGAACTCGTTGTGTGCCGCGGTCAGCTGGCCCGCCACGACCTCACGCACCGTCTGCTCGGAGGCCCGAAGCCGATCCCACATCGGCCGCGCCCGCACCACGGCAACTCGAAACGCGGCCGGATCGTTGCCGGCCTCGACATGTAGGTCGATCCGGCGACCCGGCCCGAACTCGGCCGCGCCCTTCCACCATTCGAGGTGGTCGTCCCACGCCAGCGCTTCGAACGCTTCGCCCACCTCGTGCGCCTCCC
>NZ_JAXBLV010000105.1:0-951 GCF_034097035.1 Gemmata algarum | reverse complement strand
AGAGGCTATACGGTAAAAAATCACGCAGCGAGGCTGTGATTTGCAGCGATTGATGCGGGGCCTGAATCTGTTGGCTTCGTGGATTTGGTGAGCCGGCGAAGTAATATCCTCACATGAGTGATATATAACTGCGACTCGCTGGATGCAAACGTGCGCTCGTAATCCTTGGCGTGCCGACGGCTCTGGATCAACCACCCGAACGTCCGCTCGACCACCCACCGCTTGCGGATCGGTACGAACCCCTGGGCACCCGGCGGTCGGTTCCCGACGTGTACCGTACACGACAGGTGTTGATCGGCGAACGTATAGACCTCGCCCCGATGGTACGCCTGATCCACGAAGATGGTCCGGAGCCGGGGTTGCTCGAACCGGGACACCTGGCGCAGCACCCCGATGGCCCCGGCGGCGTCGGACGCGCTGGCCGCGGTGACCGTGACGGCGATCACCAAGCCCAGGGTGTCGACCAGGATGTGGCGCTTGCGCCCGTTAATTCCCTTGCCCCCGTCGTACCCCCGGTGCCCGCCCGTGGGAGCCGCCTTGATGGTCTGGCTGTCCAGGGCCCCCGCCGACGGGTGCGGATCGCGCCCGGCCTGCACCCGCACCGCCTCGCGGAGCGCGTCGTTGATCCGCCGCCAGGTGCCGTTCTTGACCCACTTGGTGTAGTGGTACGAGACCGAGGACGGGGGTGGGAAGTCGTGAGGCAGGTCGGCCCACGTACAGCCGCTGGCGTTGATGTAGAAGACGGCGTCGATGATCTCTTTGATGGGAATCGTCTGGCGACGCCCGCGGCCTGTGTTCGGCGGGAACATGGGCTCCAGGATCGCCCATTGATCGGCCGTCAGATCACTGCTATACGACTTGCGTGCTGATGTATTCGCGTCAGGCATGAACAACCCCTAAGTAGCCCACTTACAGCACTTTAGGGGAATTCGGATTTACCGTACAGCCTCT
>NZ_JAXBLV010000104.1:0-957 GCF_034097035.1 Gemmata algarum | reverse complement strand
CCGGGGTGCGGGGTGGATACGGCCCCCGGGTTCAAGCCACGTGTGCGGTGCTCACCGGGGCGTACCGGCTCGGCAAGCGGGGTGTCGCGCGGGTGCTGAGGGACCTGTTCGGGGTGCCTCTCAGCCCGGGTGCCGTGTGCCACCTCCAGGACCGCACCGCGGACGCCCTGGAGCCGGTCGCCACGGCGGTCCACGCCCACCTCACGGGGAAGCCCGCGAACGTGGACGAGACCGGATGGCGCGAGGGCCGGAGCCGGGCCTGGCTGTGGGTCGCGGTGGCCGACCGGTTGACCGGGTTCGTGATCCGCCGGTCCCGAGCCCGCGCGGTGTTGGGCGAGCTGATCCCGGGAACCCCGGGTGTGCTCACCACCGACCGGTACTCGGCCTACGACCACCTGTCACCGGACCGGCGCCAGGTGTGTTGGGCGCACCTGCGGCGGGACTTCCAGGCGATGATCGACCGGGGCAACGACGGGGCCCCGATCGGGACCGCCCTGTTGGCCTCGGCCGATGCGCTCCTGGGCGCGTGGGCCCGGGTGCGAGACGGGACGTTGAGCCGGGCCCGGTTCGTGTCCCATCACCTGGGCGCGGCTCGCGCCGCGGCCCACGCCCAACTGGGGCGCGGGCGGGCGTGCGGGTGCGCAACCACGGCCGGCGTGTGTCGGGAATTGTTGCGGTTGGGCGGTGCCCTGTACACGTTCGCCCGGGTGGATGGCGTCGAGCCCACCAACAACGCGGCCGAGCGGGCCCTGCGCCACGCGGTGTGCTGGCGCAAGACCAGCTACGGCACCGATTCCGAACGCGGCTCCCGATTCGTCGAGCGGGTGCTCACCGTCGTCGCCTCGTGCCAGCAGCAAGGCCGCAACGTGCTCACCTTCCTCACCGACGCCATTCAAGCCGCACGAAACGGCACACCCGCGCCCTCACTCCTCCCGGCACCCATCGCCACCCCGTGAA
>NZ_JAXBLV010000103.1:0-962 GCF_034097035.1 Gemmata algarum | reverse complement strand
TGCCGAACAACAAGCTCACCTGCACCGCCAGGATCGGATGAGCACCACAACTGTGGCCGATGGCGGTGTCAGGTGCAGCGCCGGGTTCGGCTTCTGCGGCGCTACCCGATGCGGAACCAGACGGACTCTCCGCGCTGGTTGAGGCCGATGCCCGGAAGAACCTGCCCGGTCTGAAGGTCGCGGAGAGCGAACCCGCCGCGGGAACGCACCTCGCCGCACAGCGCCTCAATGGCCGGGTCGTCTTCTGGCCAGCCGTCCGGGTCGGTGAAATACGGCCGGAACCGCTCGAATGCGGGTGACTCCACCAGCGTGCCGTAGGTCCACGGGAAGTCGTACTCGCCAGCGTCGGCGATTCGGGCAACCACCTCGCCGCCCAACTCCAGGTACCAGCGGACGGCCTCCACACCGGTGCCCTCTGGGTGCCGAACATAAAGCTCACCTGCACCGCGAGGTCCCGCGCCGCGATGCGTCCCGAATCAGCGGGCGGTGTCAGGTGCAGCGCCGGGTTCGGCGTGTCGTGCTGCCCGTACGGCGAACTCGCGTGCCGTGTCCGGGGGCGGCTCCTCGAACCCCACCCAGCCGACCGTGCTCCCCGCGGCGGCCAGCAACTCCGCGCGCCACCACTCCGCGTCCGATACGACCGACAGGCCGAGGATCAGCCCGCCATCTGCGGTGAAGAACGCCATCGCGTGGGCCGGATCGCTGCCGCCGAGGCACCGCCAGTACAGCCCGTGCGGCTCGGCCGGGTGGGCGACGCCGTGAGCGACCAGCTCTCCGGGCGTCCGAAACACGGTGGCCGGGACGTCGGCGTATCGCGGCACCTCGTACTCGTCGGCGGCCGGCTCGCGGGCCGGTGCGAACCGGGCCAGGAACCGCTCGACGGCCTCGGCGGTACGGGCCGGGGCGAGGGCGTACACGTCGTAGTAGCCTGGCACCCTCAGAAGCCCTCGGGTTTGCCGAAC
>NZ_JAXBLV010000102.1:0-962 GCF_034097035.1 Gemmata algarum | reverse complement strand
TAAGGCGGCGGTGGCTCAAGCAGCGGTGACGGGCATGTCGGCCGAGGCGCGAAAGCAACTCCGCGCCCAAATGGACGCACTCGATGCGGCCGAAGCCGGCGGCACCCCGCCCGCGAACCCGCCGAGCTGACCCCAGACGCGAGTGACGCACCCCGCGCCCCGGTTCCGTGCCGGGGCGTGGTCGTTTGCGGCGGCGTTACAGAAGAAGCGCAAGAGCTGAGCCGCGCTCACGATTCCGGGGCGCGGGGTGCTCGCGGGGCAACCCACCCCCAACCCCTCCCTGAAGGGAGGGGTGGCGCCGAGAGTAGCGGTCCCGGCGCGAGAGGAGGGCGCGGACCTACCCCCCGGCCCCCTCGCCGTGCTCGCCGGCCCGGTCAGCGGAGCTTCCGTGGGCCGGCGGGAAGGGAGGGGGGGCGCCGAGAACGTTCGTCCCGGCGCGAGAGTATCGCGCCAGGCGTTGCGCATCTCGCACCGTGGGCGGTCGTGCGGCTGGAGCGCGGGCGTCTCGCCCGCTCCCGCCCCGGGGGTGTTTGACCACCGGCGCGGTCCGCATCGCCACACCACACGCGGAGCCGAAGCGGGCGAGACGCCCGCGCTCCAGCCGCGCGGTCCGCATCGCCACACCACACGCGGAGCGCGCCCATGCCGTGCCGCACCCCACGCCCCGGTTCCGTGCCGGGGCGTGGTTGTTTGCCAGCTTCGCGAGCGTGCTGGTGACGGGCTCGCCGTTCGTGCGTCTGACGCAGGCGCGTCAGGAGCGGGTGAAGGCGTTCGCGTGCCGGGTGGCGGCGCGGGTGCTGGAGTTCTGCGGGCGGTCGGGTCGGCTCCCGCCGGGCGTGTCGCGGCGGGTGCGGCCGGTGGGCACGTGCGGGCCGGTGGTGATCGCGGACGAGGAGAAGAAGGCGCGGCCGTTCCTGGCCCTGTACCAGCAGAACTGCGCGGACCCGGTGGAGTTCGTGCGG
>NZ_JAXBLV010000101.1:0-1002 GCF_034097035.1 Gemmata algarum | reverse complement strand
TGCCAGGATCGGGTCCAGCAGGGACCGCTCCTGGGCGTGCCCGTCCTCGCAACAGACCACGTCGATCGCCAACCCGAGGGCCGGGTCGAGAACCACCAGGGCGTGCCCCGGCAATGGCCCCCGCGACCACGTCCCGCAGCGGCTGGAGCCGCCGTTGGGTCTGGCACAAGTGGTTCCCGTCGAGCACCTTCACCCGGGGAGCGGGTCCGGGGCCGACCCGCCCATCGCCCGGATGACCGGCCCGAGCCGCTCGGCGGTGTGCCGCACCCGTTCCCGTCCCGCGGCAGTCGGCACACGGGCCCGGCGGGCGTACACGGCCGCGACAGATACCGGCAGGTGGTCGTCGGCCGGGTACGCGGCGTGGACCGAGGGCTTCACCCGGCACACGACGTTGGCCATCCGGTCGACGCCGGTGGAGGACAGCAACTCGCGGTCGTCTCGATCCCCGGCGATGCGAACGAACAGGGCGTCGAGGTGCGTCGGATCGAGGGCGTACTCGAACGCACCACGGACCGCGACCGCCATCGGGCTTCGCTCCACGAAACGCTCAACCACCGCGCCCAGTAACATCCCTGCACCTCATAATGCTCACGCAACATCTATCCCCACAGGCTATTACGGATCGCGCACCTGTGTTGAAAGGGATGGATCCATGCTCTTGCGTGGCAGGTCCGCCAACAGCCCACGACAGTACGCGCGCAGGTGATCCACGCTCCGTGGATCGAACAACGGCTCGAACGCGCACAGATAGCGAGGGAATGCCGGCCCCACCGCTCGCACCTGATCCTCGGTCATCCGAATCCCTCCGAGGGCACAGAGGGTTAATTTATACCGGACCTAGCGCTGGAGTGATAAGTCGAGACCCGAAAAGTGGATCTGCCCGAAACTCGGGACAACCGTGTTGGCACTCATAGGGCACGCCTCCAAGGCGGGAGGACAGCACAATGATACCCACGTCACACGTCAACCCCAACTTGCGGTACAAGGTGAGGTCGTGAGGTC
>NZ_JAXBLV010000100.1:0-1117 GCF_034097035.1 Gemmata algarum | reverse complement strand
TACTGCGTCCCGGGTAGTTAACGCACCCTTTGGTCACGGATGCTCTCTAACTGGTATGAGCAGACCCATCGGAACGCCTGTCGAACTGGAACGCCGCCGTCAGCAGGCGGTACAAGCTGTTGCGGACGGTCAGGCCCGCCAGACGGTCGCGACGGTCCTGGGGGTTCACGTCAAGACCGTGTCCCGCTGGGTCCGGGCCGCACGCACACCCGGCGGCGTGGCGGCCAAGGTCCACCCGGGCCCGACCCCAGGCCTGACGGACGCCGACCTCAAGCGATTGGCCGAGCTCCTGCTCCAGGGGGCCAAGGCCCACGGGTGGCACAACCAGCTCTGGACGGCGGCACGGGTCGCCCGGTTGATCGAGCACGAGTTCCATATCCGGTACCACCCGGAACACGTCCGGGAGATCCTCAAGCGGCGACTCGGGTGGACCAGCCAGAAGCCCCGGCGGAAGGCCCGGTAGCGGAACGACAAGGAGGTGGCGAGGTGGGTCGGTGACGAGTTCCCCCGGATCGTCCGGGACGCGTTCCGCCGCACGGCCCACTTGGTTTTCCTGGACGAGTCCGGGTTCTTCCTGACGCCGACCGTCCGTCGCACCCTGGCCCCGCGGGGGAAGACCCCGGTCCTGGCGGGGTGGGACCGTCGGGATCGACTGTCGGCGATCCGTGCCATTACCGTCAGCCCGGTGGTGGCTCGCCCGAACCTGTTCTTCGAGGTGTTCGACCACACCGTCCACGCCGAGCAGGTGGTGGCGTTCCTGGCCGACCTGCACCGCCGGTTGGGGCCGTTGACGGTCGTCTGGGACCGCGGGGCGATCCACGATAAGTCCGGGTTCGTGCGGGCGTGGCTGGCGGGGCACCCGGGGGTGGTGACCGAGAAGTTCCCGGGGTACGCTCCGGACCTGAACCCGGACGAGGGCGTGTGGGGGTGGACCAAGTACGGGCGACTGTCCAACCTGGCGGCCAACGACACGGACGAGTTGTGGGACCATGTGATCGACGAGTTGGGCACCGCGAAGTCCTCCCCGAACCTGTTGAAGGCATTCATCCGGGAAGCACGACTGCCGAGCCTATCAATGGCTGCTAAGTAGGGAACGTTAACTACCCGGGACGCAGTA
>NZ_JAXBLV010000010.1:0-15878 GCF_034097035.1 Gemmata algarum | reverse complement strand
GTTACCCGCCCGGGGACGCGGCGTTGACCAGTCCGGGGGCTGAGACTTTTGGCATCTTGTACTCCTGTGCGAGCGACGGCCGCGGTTTCTGCGTGAACGGCGGCAACTGAACCGAGCGGCCGGTCGCACACGCCTCGTTAATCGCATCAATGATGATCAGATCCGCGAGCCCTTCCAACCCGTTCGGTTCGGGCTCGCGGTTCCGGAGCACGCATTCGGAGAAGTATTCGATCTCCGGTCCGACCTGATCGCGCTCCCCGAACTCGGTCGTTCGCGTTTCCCCTTTCTCGTCCGTCAGGTGCATCTGGATCGCGCCGCGAAACGTGTACCCCGTTTGCATCCGCAGGTCGCCGGTGGTTCCGACCACGCGGTACTCGGACACACGGGCCTCACCGAACCCGCACGTGAAGCTCGCGAGGCGGGCTTTGGGGAACCGCAGCACTGCGGTCACCATCTCGGGTACCTCGCGGAACTTCGCCTCCCCGCTGCTCGCGGCGAACGCGGTCACCTCGAGCGGGTCGTCCTGAAACAGGTAGCGGGCGGCGTTGATGCAGTAGATGCCAATGTCCATCAAGGGACTGCCAGCGAGGCCGGCGTCGAGGCGCGTGTTCCCCTCTTGAATCTCTTGTGTGAATACCGAGCTGAACAGCCGCGGCTCCCCGATTTTACCGTTCTTGATGTGGTCGATGGCGGTCAGGTTTCCGGACTCGAAGTGCAACCGGTACGCGACCATCAGTTTGACGCCGGCGTCGTTGCACGTGGTAACCATCTCACGGCACTCGGCCGCGGTTGCAGCCATCGGTTTCTCGGTGAGCACGTGGATTTTGTGCTTCGCAGCGCGGAGCGTATACTCCTTGTGCATTGCATTGGGCAGCGCAATGTACACCGCGTCGACGCTCCCACTTTCGAGCAGGTCGTCGTACTGCTCGTACCCGTAGGCCGGGACGCCGTACCGCTCACCCACCTCGTTCCGCTTCACCGGATCGCCGGAGACGATTGCCGCGAGTTTGGAATACTCGGTTGCGTTCCGGAACGCTGGGAGGATCGCCTCTTGAGCGAACCAGCCCGTGCCGACCACCGCGTAGCGCACGTTCTTCTGACCCATGATGCACCTCGGAGTTGGGCAGTCTCCGCGCTGCACCATACATGCCAGAAGGAACTGACAGGCTAACAAACCACATACGATCCGGTGGTCACTCCTTGGCCTTCTTCGCGCGGGTCTTGGGCTGCGTCGCCCGGCCCTTCCGAGCAGCGCCCCCGGCCCGCTTGTTCGCAGGCGTGCCGCCGACCGCACCGCCCGCGGGACCCGCCTCTGCGGGGAACTCGTCCTCCTCGGTGTCGTCGTCGAGGGGGCCGCTGCCCATCGCGTCCTGAAGGTTCGCGCCGTCGGGGGAGCCGTCGCCCACGGTTGTGCCGGCCAACCCGCCGACGGCGGCGCCGCCTCCGGGCGTCCCGGCTGCGTGAACGTCCGTTGGGTCCGCACCCAGGTCGCGACCGACCGCTCGCTGCGGCTTTTCGGTCTTGGCTTCGTGGCCCGGTTCGCCCAGCCACGCCGCCGGGCGCCCCTCGTTCACGTTGACCGCCAGCCCGGATTGTTCGGCCTGCGCGCACTTCACGCACTGCCGCACGTACGGTAGCGCGTCGAGCCGTTCCTCGCCAACGTCTCTGCCGCACGAGGTGCAGCGGCCGAACGTACCGTCGTCGATCCGGCCGAGCGCAGCCACGGCCTCGTCGCGCAGGTAGGTTTCGTTCTCAAGGAGCGTCGTGTCAAGTTCCTGCGAAAAGGCGTGCGTGCCGAGATCGCCGAGGTGCAACGGCGCGTTCGACATGCCGCCCGCGGTCTCGCCCCCGAGCGGCGTCCGAACCTCTTCTTCCAACGCCGCCGCGGTCCGGCCGACCCGGTCCGCGAGCTTTTCGAGTTGCCGCTTGTATTGATTGGCTTTCCGGCTATTCATCAGAATCCCCCTGCGCCGCCGATGTGCGGCGGGTGGTGATCTGAAGCACCGGGCGTGCCGTGTCCCCTCGTCAGTCGTCCGAACCGGCGCAATTCGGGCAGCGAAATCGACCTGCGCCGCGGGCCGCACATTGGCTTCCAGCGCCCGGTGCGTCAAGGTCACCACGGCGTCCCGACACGCCACCTCCTCACACCGCCTCGCCGCCCCCGCACCACACGAGCCAAGGGGCTCGAACGACTCCTGCTCACGTACCCCGCACCACCGCAGTGGCGGCACCAACCATCTTTGCAGCAACGTCGGTGCCGGTACTGCGGTGGCCGCAAGCAACACGGCACGCCGCGTGCTTTGCCATCGCCGGAGGACATCCCATGACTCGGGCCGCCGTAACGATACGTGTGAAGCGCACCGTCACGACGCGCGTGACGGTCGAAGCCGTGTTCAAGTTCGCGGCGCGGGTGTCACACACGTCCGACGACCGGCCCGGTATCCGCCGCGAGCGTGTCCGTGGCGGGTTCCGTTACCGCGCCCCCGGCGGGGAACTGATTCGTGATACCGCGACGCTCGCGCGCATCCGGTCGCTCGCGATCCCGCCGGCGTGGGAGCAGGTGTGGATCTGCACCAGTCCGCGTGGGCACGTCCAGGCTACAGGGCGCGACGCACGCGGGCGCAAACAGTACCGCTACCACCCCGCGTTCCGGTCCTCGCGGGAGGGGGACAAGTTCGGCCGGGTCGCGGCGTTCGGGGCGACGCTGCCCAAGATCCGAAAACGAATTGAAGCCGACCTGCGGCGGCCGGGGCTACCGAAACAGAAGGTGCTCGCGGCCGTTGTGAAGTTGCTGGACCACACACACCTGCGGGTCGGCAACGCCGAGTACGCGAAGGCGAACAAGTCGTTCGGGCTGAGCACCTTGTGCGACCGACACGTTTCATTCACGAGAGGTTCGATGCGCGTGCAGTTCCGCGGCAAGAGCGGCGTGAGGCACGAACGGCAGGTGAGTGACAAGCGGTTGGCCCGGGTGGTCCGCTCGTGCCGCGACTTGCCCGGCCAACACCTCTTTCAGTACCGCACTCCAGACAACGAGGTGCGCAAGATCGGTTCGGCGGATGTGAATGCGTACATCCGCGCCGCGGCCGGGGGATCGTTCACCGCAAAAGACTTCCGCACCTGGGCGGGAACGGTTGTCGCGCTCCAATTGGCAAGGGATCTGCCGGTGCCGGAATCGCGAACCGCCGCCGAAAAGGCGTTCGTGAGCGTTATCGAAGGCGTGGCCGCGGTGCTGGGCAACACGCCGGCGGTGTGCCGTAAGAGTTACGTCCACCCGCGTGTACTGGAAGCGTTTGCTGCCGGCGCGATCCTTCGCTCTAAACAGCGGTCCGGAATGTCACGCGCAGAGAGCGGGCTACTTCACTTGTTGGACACCAACGAGGGACAATAGTTCCCGTTTTGAGGCGTGGGGCAGAGGTATGTATATGCTCCAGCCTTTAGCCATCAGTGCGATGTAATAGGCACCTGGGTAACGCCCCACCGCCTGCTTTTGTGTCTGCCAAGTAATCGGCGTGGGCCGAATGGACCGCCCCTCATCCAGGCTCGCAACGAGAGCAGTCTCAAGCGGTGCTTGCAGCGCGTTTTGAATTACACGGGTTGCCCCCGCGGTTCCCGTGTACCCTTTCGCGAGTTGCTCCGGCTTTTGAGTTGCTTCTTGAAGGCTGCCGCTGCCCAAACACGATCATTTTCAGAGGCGCATCAAGCTGCGATCAGCTCCGCAGACTTTGAGTGTGTTGGCTCGGTGGCACTAGCGCTTGATGCGAAGCCCCTGCCCCTGCATCGCGGCTTCGACTTCGTCCTTCGTGAGCCAGGGCAGATCCCCGGGGAGTGTGTGCTTCAGTGCGCCCATTGCGGCGCCGTAATCGAGCCCCTTCTTCAGGTCGCCGTCGAGCAGCCCGTGAATGAGCCCCGCGGCGAGCGCGTCACCGGCGCCGAGCCGGTCCACGACCTCGACCTCGTACCACGCGGATTCGTAGGTCTGGCCGTCGGCGTACCCGACCGCGGCGAACCGGTTGCGCCACACCAAAGGGGCCTCGCGCCGCGTTCCCACCACCATCTTCACCCCGAACTTGCGAACGAGCCCTTCCGCGACCTCCGCAAAGTCAACGCCGGTGATCCCGAACAGGTGTTCTGCATCGGCCTCGCTCGCGATCAGCGCGTCCACCTGCGGGAGGAGAATGCCGAGCACCTCCGCCGCGTGCTCGCGCGCCCACAACTTCGAGCGGTAGTTGAGGTCCATGCACACCTTCACGCCCGCGTCGCGGGCCGCGTGCATCGCCTCGTCCACGACCTCTGCCGCCCCGGGCGACAGCGCCGGCGTGATGCCGCTCACATGGAACCACTTCGCGCCGCGGAAGATGGTTTCCCAGTCGAACATCCCGCACTGCGCCAGCGAGGCCGACGAGTCCTTGCGGTCGTAGAGGATGGAACTGGCGCGTGGGGACGCCCCGAACTCCAAAAAATACAGCCCGCACCGCCCTTCGTCGGCGAACTGCACGAAGCGGTCGGACACCCCCACCTCGCGCACGCGGTTGGTGATGAGCGTTCCGAGCGGGTTGTTGGGGAGACGCGATACCCACTCGACCGGGCGCCCGAGCCGGGCCAGCCCCGCCGCGGTGTTCAGCTCCGCGCCGCCGATTTCGAGGTCGAGCGAACGCGCCTGCTCGAGGCGCTGAAAGTTCGGCGGGGCGAGGCGCACCATCGCCTCCCCGAACGTAACAACATCGGCCATGATGGGTTCCGTGTGCGGGTCAGCCGGCGCGGTGCCGTTTCACGATCGCGACGTACTGCGCGGCCAGTTCTGTGATGCGGCCGAACTCCCCGGCCGCAACCAGCTTGGGATCGACGAGCTGCGAGCCGACGCCGAGGCACACCGCGCCGGCCTTCAGGAACTCCACCGCGGTGTTCAGGTCCACCCCGCCGGTCGGCATCAACTTCACCTGCGGGAGCGGCCCCTTGAGGGCCTTAAAGAACGCCGGGCCAACGACATCGGCCGGGAACACTTTCACGATGTCCGCGCCCGCCTCCCACGCGGTCACGACCTCTGTCGGGGTGAACGCCCCGGGCATGACGAGCTTGTCGTACCGCCGGGCCATTTTGATCACGTCGAGGTTCAGGCTCGGGGCAACAAGAAACTCTGCCCCGGCGAGGAACGCGGCCCGTGCCGTTTCGGGGTCGAGTACCGTGCCCGCGCCGAGCAACACGCGGTCGCCGAGTTGTTTCTTGGCTTCGCGGATCACGTCCAGCGCGTTCGGAACGGTGAACGTGACTTCCGCCACCGTAACACCACCCGCGGCCAGGGCTTTGACGACTTCGACCAGGGGGCCGGGGTCGCTGAAGCGCACCACGGCGACGATTCCACAGTCGATGACGCGATGAAGGTCTTGTTCGCGGCTCATGCACGGATTCTCCGGTCCCGGCACGCGGTTGGCAACCGGGAACGGACGTTCTCCGCACCGCCGGGCGCCTTTTCCGCCCCACTACCGGCAAGAACGGCGTGCGGCGAGCGAAACCGCTAGCAACCGCCCGTGTCCCCTAATAGATTCGTCTGATATTTCGCTGCCACCCAAGGACCCGCCATGCCACGCCGCCCGTTCCCCGTGTTCGTCCTGTCGACCGGCCTGGGCCTCGTGCTGTTCCTGCTGCTGCGCCCGGCGTTCGCCGGCCCCGCCGACGCCGAACCCGTTCGCGCCGACGACGCGAGCCAGTTCCCCACGGTGCGGATCGAACTGGTTTCCGGCGGCCCGCCCGTCGAAGGCAAATTGAAGCTCTCGGCGATCACCGTGCGCACCGAGACCGGCAGCACCACCATCGCGGCCCAGCACGTCAAGCGTGTGACGCTCCAAAAAGACCCCGAGGGCGACGCGCACGACGCCGTTCAGCTCACCGACAAGAGTACGGTTCATGGCCGGGTGCAGGGCGAAGAGTTCCTGCTCGAGCGCGGCGGCGCCGAGACGACCGTGAAGCGGTCCGACCTGCGGGAGATCCGGGTATTGCGCGACGAGCAGTTGTCCCTGATCTCGATCATCCTGGGGCTGCTCACGCTGACCGCGATGGAGATCGTTCTCGGAATCGACAACGTCATCTTCCTGGCGATCGTCGCGGGCAAGCTGCCGGAGGAGCAGCGCCCGAAGGCCCGCAAGATCGGGCTGGCGGCGGCGCTCGGGACGCGCATCTTGCTGCTGTTCTCGCTGTCGTTCCTGCTCGGGCTCACCGCACCGCTGTTCACCCTGCCCGACCTTGGGTTCCTGCGCGACATGGAGGCCCGCGAGGTGTCCTGGCGGGACCTCATCCTGCTCGCCGGCGGGCTGTTCCTGATCGGCAAGAGCACCTTCGAGATGCACGAGAAGCTCGAGCAGGCGAAGGCCGAGCGGAGCGGGGAACCGGAGGCGGCGCCGGTGAAGGCGGCGAGCTTCGCGAAGGTGATCCTGACCATCGCGATCATCGACATCGTGTTCTCGCTCGACTCGGTCATCACAGCGGTCGGAATGGTGGATACGCTATGGGTGATGATCACGGCGATGGTGTTGGCGATGCTGGTGATGCTGTACTTCGCCGGTCCCATCTCGAACTTCGTGGAGAAGCACCCGACGCTGAAGGTGCTGGCGCTCAGCTTCCTGATCCTGATCGGTGTGATGCTGGTCGCGGAGGGGCTGGGGCAGCACATCGATAAAGGGTATATCTACGCGGCGATGAGCTTCGCGCTGATCGTCGAGATGGTGAACATGCGGCTGCGCGGCCCGAAGGAAGACCACGCGACCGACGAAGCCGCCGCAGTGCCGGCAGTCAAGTAAGGTGCAAGAGCGGCGAGCGAAGCGGCGTTCCTGCGAGCGAGTTGCGCCGCCCCGACGACGGCACCGTTTGAACAACTGCTATAGAAGTTTTGGTTCCGGCTTTCCGTCTGGTCCGCTCGCTCCGCGAGCGGTTGCGACATAGTGCCGGTGCCTGGAGTGGTTAATTTGGAGCGCGAAGCACCGCTCGCGGAGCGAGCGGACCACACGGAAAGCCGGTATCCGACCGCGCGAACGACGGGTGCGGCGCTCCGAAGCTTCCTCCGGCAGGTTTACGGCAGTTCCAGCACGTAGGCGGTCCCGTCGGCGTTGGCGGTCACCACCGACTTCCCGTCCGGCGTGTACGCGGCGCCGTTGATCGTCACCGGCACCACCCACGACCGCACCTCGACGATCTTCTTGTCCTTGAACTCGGTCAGCGACCACGCCTTGATCTCACGGTCGTTGCTGAGCGTCACGAACGTCTTGCCCGTGGGCGAAACGACCAGCGCCCGCACCCCCGCCTTATGGGCCGGGCCGTCGGCGATCACGTCCCGCTTGGCGACATCGGCGATCTTGATCGTGCCCTCCTCATCGGCCGCGACCAAGAGCTTCTTGTCGGCCGTCAGGCCGAGGTCCGCGAAGCCGCGCTGGAACACCGGCCAGTCCCCGCCGATCCGCTCCCCCTTCTCCAGGTCGAAGACGCGGAGCGTGCCGGACTCGTCCCCGGCCACCGCCCAGGCGAGGTCCGGGGTGAACGTGGCGGAGCGCACGTTCCGCCCCTTGTCGGGCGTTGAGGAGAGCAGCTTGCCCTTCGCGTCGTAGATCTCGTAGGCGTTATTCTTGACCGTGTCCCCCACCGCCTGGCGCGACGCCCACGCGCCGAACCGGGCCGCGTCGGACGCGGTCACCACCGTGTACACCTCGCCGGTCGGCACCGCGGTCGAGCGCGGCGGGTTCAGCGCCCAGAGGTGCAGCCGCCCGCTGTCGCGGGTCGGCAAGCTGCCGCCCATCACCAGCGCGTCGTTCCCCAGGAACGACACCGCGAACGGGGTGTCCGCGTTGCCCACGAGTGTGGCCACCTCCTTGCCGGTCGCGATGTCCCACACCTTGATGGTCTGATCGATCGCGGCGGTCGCGACGAGCTTCCCGTTCGGGCTGACGGCCACCGCGTTGACCGCGAGCATGTGACCGCCGGCCGCGCTGGCGGCGTCCAGTTGCGGCAGCTCGAAGATGCGGAGCGTGTTGTCCTTCTCCGCGGCGACGGCCACGAGTGACTGGCCGTTGGGGCTGAACGCCACGGACGTCACCCAGTCCGTGTGGCCGCGCAGCCCGCGCGCCTCGCTCTTGGTCTGAATGTCCCACACCCGGACCACGGCGTCGGCCCCGGCGCTGGCGACGTACCGGCCGTCGGGTGCGAACGCGACGGTCGAGAGCGGTGCGGCGGCCGCGCCGGTCGTGGTGACCGGGCCGTCGAACCGCACGAGTTGCGTGAGCGCCCCGTCTGTGCCCACCGACCACACCCGCAGCGCCCCGTCCCCGCCCACGCTCGCGAGCCGGTTCCCGTCCGGGCTGAACGCGACGCACGTCGTCCCGGCGGTGTGCGCCGCCAGCGTCGACAGCTCGCGCGCCGCGGGACCGCTCACGTCCAGCAGCGACAGGCCGCCGTCCGCGATGCCCACCGCGACCCGCTTCCCGTCCGCCCGGACCGCCACCGCCACCGCGGCCTTGCGCGAGGACCACTTCCAGACCTCTTTTCCGGAGTCGGGGGCGAACCCGCGGACGCTCGCGTCGGCCGAACCGGACACCACCAGCTTCCCGTCGGGGGACGCCGCCACCGTCAGCACCGCGAGCGTGTGCCCGCCCAGCTCCTTGAGCACCTTCTTCGCGGCGAGGTCCCACACCTTCACGACCTTGTCGCCGCCGCTCGCCACCAGCCGGTTACCGTCCAGAAACACCAGCGCGGTCATTGCGGCGCCGGCGTCGATGGTGGCTTCGAGCTTGCCGGTCTCCATGCTGTAAACGCGGATGCTCTTGTCCGCCCCGGCCGCCGCGACCCACTTTCCGTCCGGCGAGGCCGCGACCGCCCACAGCGATTCCTTCGCGTCCTTCAGCGCGCGGTGCTCGTCGGCGGCGTTCAGGTCCCACACGCGCACGGCCCCGTCCTCGGACGCGGACGCCACCTGCTGCCCGTCGCCGCGCACCGCGACCGTGATGGCCTTCGTCATGTGCCCCTGGAACGACCGCAGCGCCTTCCCGCTGGGCACGTCCCACACGCGAACCGTCCGGTCCTCGCCGCAGGTCACCAGAGTCTTGCCGTCGGCCGTGAGCGCCAGCCGGTTGACCGCGCCGCTGTGCCCGACGAACTCGCGGAGCTTGGTCGCCGTGTTGCCGGTGCTCTTTCCGTCGGGCTCCGGCCCCGCCGTGAGGCGGGCCTTCTCGTCCAGCCCGCAGGTAAACACGCTCCCGCTGTCGGCCGCGAACGCCACCCCGAACACCCCGCCCCGGTCCACGCCCTGCACGCTCATCGCGAGCTGGTTGCCCTTGCCCTGGGGCACGTACACCGCCACCTGGGAGTTGCTGTCGCCGAGCGCGACCAGCTTGCCGTTGGGCGAGAACGCCACCCGCTCGATGCGGGCGTTGCGGGAGTTGCTCTTGAAGACCTCCTTCCCGCTGTCGGACGCGATCACCCGCAGGATGAAGTCGTCCCCGCCGACCGCGAGCAGCTTGCCGTCGGGGCTGAACGCGATGCTGTTGATGGGCTTGTCGGTCTTGCCGAGGTGGAGCAACACCTTGATGAGCTTACCGGTCGCCGGGTCCCACAGGTGAACTTGGTTCCCGCTCGAGGAGGCAACGACCTGCTCCTTCGGGTGGAACGCCACGTCGGTCGCGCCGAGCACGTTCGTACTGGTCTTCGTGGGGTCATCGGCCTGATCGACGTGGCCGCGGTAGGTGACCAGCTCGCGACCGTTGCCGAGATCCCAGATCTTGACCGTGAAGTCGCGGCTGGCCGACGCGAGTCGCCCTTCGGGGCTGTAGGCCAGCGCGTTGACGCGGTCGGAGTGACGCATCCGGGCCTCGCCCAGCACCCGGGTGACGTGCGACGGCAACCCGGCCGGCAGGTACGGGAGCTGCCAGCGGGCGTCGCGAACGTGCCGCAGGGCGGCCTTGTAGTTCTCCCCCTTCGCGGCCTCGTCGGCGCGCCTCATCAGTTCGTCGGCCTTCACGAGCGCGTCCGCGGGGAACTTGGCCTTAACCGCCTGTTCGCGCTCGGCCTGGAACGCCTCGCGAAGGGCCTTCACGTCGTCGGCGCCCGGTGTGGGCGGCTGGGCGGCAACCAGCGGCACCGCGACGCCGGCCGCCAGGAGGAGAACCGCAGCGGATCGGAGAACAGAAACCATTAGCGGCCTCATGCGGCTTCGGTTCAAGTGGTTATGCGATATGGGGATCAGTATACACAGACGCCCGAGCGAGGTGAATGTAACAACCGGCTTGGGCACGGCGCACACGTTAAGACGGATCGTAGTCCACGCAAATAACGCCTTCCCCTCCCGAGTCACCGAGGTCCGCGAGGACTTCGGGAAGTACTACGGGTACGGAGCGTGCAAACGGCAGCGAACTCCAGCCGGCGGCCTGCCGACCTGCCGCGGCAAACAATTCGCGCGAGCGTCGAACTCATCAAAGCGGTACACTCCAGCTCACCACCCTCTCCGGAGCACGACCGTGCCCGCCCCCTTTTCTAATCGCCGCGAGTTCATGGCCACTGCCGCTACCGGCGCCCTCGTGCCATCGGCCGCGACAGCGGACGGCAAACCGGCGTCGGGTTGGGGAGCGGCCGTCATGCCGCAGCCGTTCGAGAAGGGCGCGTTCCGCGCGGTCGAACCGCCCGCATGGGTGCGGGACACCGTCGGCGTCGGGTACACGCTGTCGGTCATGAGCCCCGCCCAGCGAAAGGAAGCCGCCGGGTGGGGCGTGACGCTCAGCGAAGTGGGCTTCGTGGACCCACTGTACGCCTACTACGACAGCAAGCTGTTGAAGCGGCGCAGCCCGCATGTTCCGCTCGATCGGGTGAAAAAGGACATCGAGGAGTACCAGAAGCTCGGGGTGCGCATCCTGGGCGTGTACCCGCCGACGCTTCAGGGCGAGGTGTGGGAACTGCACCCGGACTGGCGCAGGATCGCGACGGATACAGACCAAGTGCCCGAAGTCGATCTGAAGAAGTTCGCGCACGGTGGGATGCTCTGCCCGCTCGGGCCATACGGCGACTTCTTCATTGATGTGCTATGCGAGATCGCCACGCAGTTCCCGGCGGTGAGCGCGTTCAGTTTCGACGGGCTACACCACGCCGGCGGGTGCTACTGCAAGCACTGTCGCGCGAACTACACGTCCGACACCGGCGGGCCGATCCCGAAGCGCGACATGCAGAGCGATGCGTTCCGCAAGTACCTGCACTGGGCAGACCGGCGGCTCGAAGCCCTCGTTCAGCGGATGCAACAGCGGCTCAAAGCACTCAACCCCGACATCGCGCTCGTCACCTGGACCACCAACGCCGGGCGGTTCGGGCACCTGCTCGACATCCCGCGCAACATGCCGGCCCGGCTGAACCTCCTGTTTGACGCCCCGGACCAGGAGTTCTGGATGGACGAGACGAACCGCGGGGCGAGCGTGGTGCCGGCGTTCGGCGCGGCTTACGTGTGGGCGGTAACGAACCACCGGACGGCGTTCGCCGAACCGTATCTGATGAGCCGCGGGAACCCTTACGGCAAGGACAGCTTCCCGGCCCACGAGGTCGAGCGGCGGGTGCTGCTCGTGCTCACCCACGGGGCCGGCCCGAGTCTCGCGGTGCTCCAACCCGAGCGCCTCAAACCCGCCGTGAAGAACAGCCTGGCCGCGGTGACGGAGCGGAAGCCGTGGCTCACCCACAAGCGCCCCGAGCCGTGGGCCGCGCTCCTGGTGAGCGACAACACCCGCGTGTTTTACGGCCGCAGCAGCGGCCAGGTGGAAGAGCGGTACCTCGCGAACGTGTTCGGGTTCTTCCGGGCGGCGTTGGAAGAGCACCTGCCGGTCAACCTCATCAACGACTGGAACCTAACGCCCGACGATCTGGCACCGTACAAGGTGCTGGTGCTGCCCAACGCGGCCTGCATGAGCGACGAGCAGTGCGCGGCGGTCGCGCAGTTCGTCGAGCGCGGCGGCGGGGTTGTGGCGAGCCTGGACACCGGGCTGTGCGACGAGTTCGGCACCCCGCGTAAAACGCCCGCGCTCGCAAACGTCCTGGGCGTCACCCACCAAGGAATCGCGGTGGCCGGAAAGGGGGACGACAGGCTCGACGAGAACTTCGCGCGGACCCTCCCTCCCGAATACTGGGCGAAGCGCAAAGGCGTTTGGGACTTCAAGCGCGGCGCCGGCTCGCCACTGCTGGCGACCGAACGACTGGACGCGCTGATCGGGTCCGAGTTCGTCACGTTCAAAGGCCCGGTCGTCCGCACCGAGCCGCTCCCCGGGAGCACCGTCCATGCGACCGTGCGCCCGAAGGACAGCTCGAAAGGCGAACCGTTGCCGGCGATCGTGTCTCGCACAGCCGCGACCGGCAAGGCGGTCTACTTCGCGGCCGGGATCGACGCGGCCCATTACCTGTCGTCGTATCCGTACTACCGCGCCACGCTCGCGCGGGCGCTGCGCTGGGCCGCCGCGGCGGCACCGCCGGTCGAGGTGAAGGCGCCGATGTGCGTCCACGCGACCACGGTGCGACAGAACCGGAACGGCGAGCGGCTCGTGGTCCACCTGTTCAACGACGTGAGCACGACCACGGGGCACGGGCACCCGGCCGAGGAAGTGCCGCTCCGCGAGGAGACGATCCCGATTCACAATATTGAGGTCGCGTTGCGGGGGTATCGCGTGAAGGAAGTGCGTCAGGAACCCGGCGCGCGCGTGCTGCCGTTCAAGCAGCGCGGCGAAGAGACGACGTTCACGGTCCCGAAGCTTGAAATCCACACGATGGCCGTGGTGGAGTTGGGTTAGCCCTCGCCCTGGCCGCCTTCGGGCTTGTCCATGATCGGGACCGGCACAGTGGTCTTCCGCGCCACCACCTTGGCCACGTAACCGAGTTCCACCTGGGCGCCGCGGACCGCGAGCCGCGACTCCCGGATGAGCCGCACCGCGGCCACCAGCAGTGCGCACGCGCCCGACAGCCCGAACGCCACCGGGATCCACCCCAGCGCCCACTTCGTCGAGGCCGACAGCCCGACCGTCAGGCTCGCGCCCACCAGCAGCCCGATGGCCGTATACAGCGTCACGATGGTGCTCTGGAGCAGGGTCAGCCGCTGCGTGTGCCACCGAATCTGGTCCGCGATCAGTGCCCGCTTCGCGACCACCTCGTCCGAGACTACCCCGTCCGGCAGCCCCTCGGCCACCTCGGTCAGCGCGCGGATGCGGTCCACCACGCGGCCGAGCCGGTTCGCGGTCGACAGCGACAACGTGCCCGACGCGCTGATGAGGAGGGCCGGCGTGATCATCGCCCCGAGGATCTCGCCGGCGCCCAGAAAATCGATCGCGGTCATGTGCGGGGTTCCCTCCTAAATGAGTGTAGGGAGCCCCCCACCGGCCCGACCGCGAAACCGTTGCTCGGGCCGCGTGTGTGGGTGAGAATCGAGCACCCTCGTCGCCCCAGGACACACCATGCGCTTGCTTCCCGTTCTTATTGCTCTGCTCACACCGGCGATCGCACTGGCGCAAAAGGACGCCGCGATCGCGTCCGCCCGGACGCACGCCGACGCCAACTGGCCGGTGGCGCTGAAGATCTGGGAGTTCGCCGAGCCGGGCTACCAGGAGAAGCGATCCGCCCTCGCGCTTGCCGAAGTGGCCGAAAAAGCGGGCTTCAAGGTGACCAAGGGTGTGGCCAAGATTCCGACCGCGTTCACCGCCGAGTTCGGCAGCGGAAAACCCGTCATCGGCATTCTGGGCGAGTTCGACGCGCTCCCCGAGCTGTCACAAGATGCCGTCCCGTTCCGTCAGCCGCGCAAGGACGGTAACGGGTACGGCCACGCGTGCGGGCACCACCTGTTCGGCACCGCGTCGCTCTCCGCGAGCATCGCCATCGCGGAGCAGATCAAGGCCGGCAAACTGAAGGGCACGGTGCGGTTCTACATGTGCCCGGCCGAAGAGGGTGGCGCGGCGAAGGTGTTCATGGCGCGCGCCGGGCTGTTCGACGACTGCGACACGGTGCTCCACTGGCACCCGGGCGCGCGGAACTCGGCCGGCGATGCGAGCTGCCTCGCGCGAATCGCGGTAAAGTTCCGGTTCCACGGCACCGCCGCGCACGCCGCCGGTTCGCCGGAAAAAGGGCGGTCCGCGCTGGACGCGCTGGTGCTTACGATGCACGCGGTTGAACTGATGCGCGAGCACACGCCCGATGGCACCCGGCTGCACCACACCGTCACCAGCGGGGGCGGCGCGGCCAACGTTGTACCGGAGTTCGCCGAAGGCTTCTTCTACGTGCGGCACCCGAAAGCCGACGTGGTTCAGAAGCTCTACCCGCGGCTCCTGAAGTGCGCCCAGGGGGCGGCGCTCGCCACCGAAACGAAGCTCGAAGTGGTATACCTGGGCGGCACGATGGAGATCCTGCCGAACGACACACTCGCGCAGGTCGCGAAGAAGAACCTCACCGCGCTCAACGACCTGAAATACGACGACACGGAAACGAAGTTCGCGCTCCGCTTGCGCGAGACGTTTCCGGACAAGGCGCCGCCGCTGGACGACATTTCGCAAGTGTTCGACGTGTCCGGGAAGTCGAGCGGTGGCAGCACCGACGTGGGCGACGTGTCGTGGGTGGTCCCGGTCGTCGGGTTCGGCACCGCCTGCTGGGTGCCGGGCACCCCGGGCCACTCGTGGCAGGCGGTCGCGTGCGGCGGCACGACGATCGGCAAGAAGGGGATGAACCTGGCGGCCCGCACGCTCGCGGCCACCGCGTTCGACCTGTTCACCGACGAGAAGCTGCGCGACGCCGCGAAGGCCGAGCACATGAAGCGCCTGGACGGGCGCAAGTACGCAGCAATGCTCGACAAGGACCAACCACCGCCGCTCGACTACCGCGACCCGCCCAAGCGCAAGAGCGTGGAGTAGCGATTCTGTTGAAGATAAATCCATCGCAACTCGCGACGAAAAATCTTGACATGTTGATCTAGCGGGTTTACTATTATCATACCTCTCCGGCTCAGATCCCGTTCGGCAAATCTAGGGGTATTTCGTCCATGATCCGTTCGCAAGTTGCGGCAACCCTGCGCCGTGTCCTCGGGGCATCATTCGCCCCCCCCCGGCCAAATGTCAGTGAATACGAACGGCGCGAGCCGATTCCGTCCGGCGCTGGAGCGATTCGAGTTTCGTGACGTGCCCGCGTCCCTCACGTTCCAACTGCCCGGAGAACTCGTTCGCGGCGACTTCACCGACCCATCGGGCGTTAACCCGGCGCTGTCGTCCCAATCGTTCCCGGTGTCCGATCTGACGCTCACGTTCCAGGGCACTTACCTGACGAGCGCAAACGCCGTGACGACGCCGATGGCAGAGTACCAGAACGGCCTGTTCGTGGGACTGTCGGCGGCGTTCAACCTGCCGGCGGGTTCCGGCGCGTACCAGCAACTGCTGCTGAGCGGCGGCGCGGCCACCGGTGTCGATGCGGCCGGTACACAGTTCACGAGTCCCGTGCTCGCCGCAGCCAACAAACCGTATGTGAAGATCGATTTTACTGGTCTGGACGTAATACCGCCGCAGGTGAACGTTCGAGTTCTCCTTGACGACGACATCATAACGTCGGTTCTCATCACCTTCACACAGGCAGAGCAAAATGTCAACGGCTTCAAGGCCGCCGAGCGGGTCAAGGACGAACTGAAGAGCCTCGGCCTTGATGTGGACGCCGGCACAGGTACGGTAACCGTCTGGGGTAAGGGTGACGCAAAAGTCAGCGACGTGCGTCTATCTGTCACCCAGCAGCCCCCTCTCGCTGTCAGATACCTGCCCGACGTATACGGACGTTACGGGGCAACCGGTAAATCGGACCGCAACTTCCCAACCGGGACGGCCAACTAAGCAGGCGGCCGTAGTTGTACTATGGGA